>CBDTUM010000065.1:0-21851 GCA_965363495.1 uncultured Desulfopila sp. | reverse complement strand
TACGATCATTTTGTGGAGTTGGCAATCCATTTTCCATTTCAAAAATTGATTCCGGTAGTAGCGTTCTTGACATTGGTTGTGGTGCAGGTTTTGAAATCTTGGTTGCAAGTGAAATTGTAGGAGCGAAAGGACAAGTATGTGGTATCGATCTCGGCGAAGAGCTGTTCCAGCGGGCGCAGGCACTAATCAAGCAATATGGAGATCAATCAATTTCGGTAAAGCATGTAGAATCCGAATCAATACCGTACGATGATGAAGCCTTTGATTATGTAATATCCAATGGTGTCTTCAACCTGTCCCCCCTAAAAGCAGAACTGTTTATGGAAATATTTCGTGTTCTCAAGCCTGGCGGGACCTTGCAATTTGTAGACATAGTATTAATGGAAGATAAGACATCAGATGCTGCAATCAACCTCGAAGCTTGGGCCCAATGAATAGGCGGAGCGATCTCCGTGAGAGATCAACTGAGATTACTTCGAAAAGCAGGATTTCATTCAGCTGAATATAAAGGCCGCATAGGGATCAAGACTTCCCCAAAAACCGAGGGTGCCCTGTTCAAAGCCCGTCGATTACAGGTGATAGATCCCTCGCCACTATCGGTCATTTTCATTAACGATAAAAGCGTATCACTGCCAATATGAAGAATTTGACAGTTTCGTTTGGTTAAGATGTTTCCTGACAATGTCTACGCACCAAATACAAAACAAGTGCTGCTAAAAGACTTTTTTCTCTGGTTCAAAAAAACCACTTTCCTAAAGTTCACATATTTCCACTATATCATAACTGACAACCACAATACTGCCAGAAGACTTTCAAGTAGATCCATTGGGCGATACTTGAACCTCTTTTGCTTTATGAATCACCGATCGACTCAGGGAGCACACCACTGTTTTTCGCATGGAACACCATCGTTATCGCCATCTATTTTAGTTCCAGGACAATTTCGTAGAAAAAATTTTGCCTCTGCACACGATGTCATTTGTGAACAATATATTTTCCCGCTGCACTTGTATCTTCCATCAACCATTGCCCTCTTCACTAAGGATACTGGCTGTGCTTTGGTAATATCTGAGATTGCCCAATCTGCAGGTGCAAGCAGTGTTGTTAAAAAAACAATAGCCACGCCAAGTATCGATACAAGAAACGGTTTTACCGCAACCTTCCAGTGCACAAAAAGAAAAATAACTGCAACAAACGGTAAAAGCAGGCAGCTGAGGCCCCACAAAATACCAACACGAAATGTCGCTATGAGATACCCAATGCTGCCAATTAAAAATATAACAAGTCCTGCTCCCAGCAGGATCAAATTTAATGTACTGTTGCCTACCTGGTGTTGGTAAAGGTTTTTTAACGATTGGACAAAATCGGTAAAAGAATGAAAAGAGAGTTGTTGAGCGATGCCGTTTTTCAACGAAGCGTACATTGACTGTCCTTCCTTTTCTTGCCCTCCTGCCTTGTTACTTTTTAGTTTATTTGCATTAATGTTGTTGATTCTTTCTATAGTTTTTTGTGTAAAACGCTGTATTGCAAAGGACTTTCCTTCATGAACCACTTCCAAATTCTTTATCCCGACAAGATCATAGGTAATGAGGAGGTTGTTATCGGTGCATATAACCTGATTATTTTGAATTTTTAAATAATCACACTCTATTCTCTGTTGGGCATTCTCAGGCAACAGGTAAAATTGTGTTGTCGCACATGATGCTGTTACCAGCAACAGGCTGATAATGAAGCCCGATACAAAATGAAGTATCTGTATTCTGGCAATATTCATATTCCATTCCTTTATTGGAATTCTTTGGCGATCAACGTATTTGCACTCAATCTGAATGAGAGAGCACTCCAGCAAACACCAGACATGTACCAGGTGGGAGGTGCCGAGGCCATGACAATAAGACTATTAGCACTACGTCGCGGCAGTAGCATCTTGTGTGATTACTTATGGTTATATTGTTACCACCTGCTATTGGTTATTACAAAGAGTTATTCAGGCAGGTTTCTCAAGTGGGGTTCTCACGACGATTGTAAACTGTTGCAAAGATGGACAACGGGAGAGGGGATTGCCTGAAAGAGCGATTTACTTTCTGGAGTATTTTAGAAAAATCTTTCAGACAATATAGAGCCACTGCAGAGACGTACAACGAGCAAACCCGTGCAGCCTGATCTGCCCGGAAATTAGCAACTTGCATGGTAAAGGCCGTCGACAACGCCGTGGCATTTGCATGCTGTGCCGATGAGTAGCGGGGTTCCTGGCAACAATCTGGCCCGCTCAAGGAGGTGCCATAAATCTTCCGGGAAAAAGCCTCCTACTCCCGAGTGAAACTGCCGGCTTCTGACAATGAGCGGTACGAAGTTGCCTATGACCATTGTTTCGAGTAGACGGTATAGGGAAGTCGGCCGTTTCTTGCCGGTGTATGTGCAGAGGTCACCCGGTTCGGAGCAGTTTGGCGGACAAATAAAATCGGCATGCGACATGACGATACGGCTGGGGTTGATACGCATGGGGTGCGGGAAGTGGCATAGTTGCGCATCGGTGATCTCTGCCGGGTGGACAATTGTATGTTTATTGATAAGTTGTGTCTTCAGCCAGTCTGCAGCAAGGTGAACAGGCAGTGCCGGAATAATTTTGTCGACGGCAGCATCGGGGGTGAAATGTTCGGTCAGCCATGTAATTCCGTCGGCGCAGATCATTTCTATACCATCAGGCAGGTTCCGGATCGGTATTTTGTCCACAACAATAATTTTTCCGGCAGGCGCATCCTTTTTTAACAGTTCCACAGCTCTTCGGCCAAACTGTCCACCACCGATTATCCAGAAGGTTTCATGCGTTGGTGCGGTTACGCTCTGTGTAAAGGTCATTGTCTCTAACCTATTGAAATGGTACGTTTAATTTTGTTATGGTCTGGTCTTGCCTGGCCACTTGAGAGCTTCGATGAAAGGTGACCGGATATGTTTGGAATTGCAATTCGAGATTACTATTGTTTTGCATCTTGTTGTACCTCGAAATTCCTGGTAGCGTGCACCACACCTTGCTTCACTAAAACTTCTAACCCCGGTAAACGGGAAGAAAGTCGGGATTCTGTTCAATACCCCCTCAAAGTACTAATAACATCGACAATTGAGTAAAACAATAAGGAGAATAACTATGCCAGTCTTTCCTCTCGAGCATGTGGTTGAATCGCAGCAATTTGACCGAGACCTGCTGGAAACGGTTTTCCGGACTGCCGACCAAATGAAGGCGGATCTTTTGGGAAAACGCAGTTTTGCCAAGTATCTGGACGGCAAAATTATGGCCTCGTTGTTCTACGAATCCTCAACCCGTACCCGTTTTTCTTTTGAAAGCGCTATGTTGCGGCTTGGTGGTTCAGTTATCACGACGGAAAACGCCCGCGAATTTTCCAGTGCGGCCAAAGGGGAAAGTCTCTCCGACTCCATCAGGATTATGAACGGTTACGCCGATGTGATCGTTATGCGGCACAATGAAGCGGGGAGCGCTGTCCGTGCCGCTGAGGTTTCCACCATTCCTGTAATCAACGCAGGTGATGGTGCCGGTCAGCATCCCACGCAGGCCCTGCTCGATATGTACACCATCGTCGATGCTTTTCAAAGATTGAACAACTTGAAAATTGCCATGGTGGGAGATCTGCGCTATGGGCGAACTGTACGTTCCTTGTCCTATCTCTTAACTAAATATGCCAATGTGGAACTTATTTTCGTGTCGCCGCAGGTGTGTAAAATGGAGAAGGACATCAAGGACTATCTGGAAAAAAACAACGTCCCCTGGCGAGAAGAAAACGACCTTGCCCTGGTCGCTCCGGAAGTCGATTGCATCTATATGACCCGCATCCAAAAAGAACGGTTCCATTCCGTTGATGACTATCTGGCTGCTGCAAGCAAGTATATTCTCACTCTGGATTGTGTTAAAACCATGAAAAAAGATGCCATTATCATGCATCCTTTACCAAGAGTTGACGAGATCCCCAAGGAAGTAGACAACGATCCCCGGGCGCGCTATTTTGAGCAGGCGCAAAACGGTTTGTATATCCGCATGGCGCTGCTTTACCTGCTGCTGCAAAAGAACTGAGACTTCGAGTTGCAATGTTATTCGGCATCGTTGCCGCCTTAAGTGATCCGTCAGGTGCGGTCAACGGCAACGATGTTAGCAGTGTGCTTTGGTCTTCTATCAGCTTTCCGTTTCTTCTTTGCTGGTGTCAAAACTGAGAACCAAAGTGGCTAAAATAGCTGACATGCCACCCACCGCAATCGAGGAATGGCCAATGTCTTTAATTAGTTGCGGCATGTTCGCTAATACTTCAGGGACGAAATGCACCCCCAGGCCGGAGCCAAGAGAAATTGCCAGAACCAGCATCTCTTTGCGCCCCAGCGGCTTCGTTGTAATAATGCGAATTCCAGCTGAAGCTACCATGGCGAAAAGTATCAGCGTCGCTCCGCCTAAAACCGGTTTGGGGATGATCGAGATAACTGCGCCGAGAATGGGAAATAAGCTGAGCAGGACCAGTATTGCCGCGATGTATTTGCCAACGTGACGCGAGGCCACTCCTGTGAGTTGGATGACGCCGTTGTTCTGGCTGAAGGTTGCCAGCGGAAAGGCCGAAAAAACAGCGGCAATGGCCGAGTTTAAACCATCGGCCAGAAGGCCTCCCGATATCCGTTTGACGTATTTTTCACCCTGAATCGGTTGCCCGGAAAGCATGGAGGTGGCGGTGAGATCGCCAATCGCCTCCACGACAATTAACAGGTAGATGATTGCCACGGTGAACATCTGCGAAAAATCGAATTGGAAGAAACCGAATTTAAAGGGTATGGGCAGTGAAAACAGATGGACGCCGGCCAACTTACTGAAATCGATTATTCCCATGAAAGCAGCCACAATGTACCCTGTGACGAGTCCGATGACCACTGAGCCCATCCGCAGCAGAGGCCTGTCGGAACGGTTGAGAATAATGATGATGGTCATAACCAGACTGCCCAAGCCAACATTTCTCAGGGAGCCGAAATCAGGGGTTCCCTTGGCAGCAAAACCGCCGCAGAAATCGACCATGCCCACCTGGATAAGGGTAAGGCCGATAAGAAGCACGGTCACCCCGCTGACCACCGGGGTAATGACTTTTTGCAGGTAGGGGAGTACCCGACTGGCAGCCATGGTAAAAAAAGATCCCAGGAAGGTGCAGCCGAATACGGTGGCCAATGCTGTCTCAATGGAGCCGCCACCTTTGATGACACTCATACCGATAACAATGATAGTGCTGATGAAGGTGAAACTGACTCCCTGAATGGAGAGCAGACCGGATCCTAACGGACCGAAACGGCTGACCTGGATGAAGGTTCCCACCCCAGAGGCAAAAAGGGCCATGCTGATTAAAAAACTGCTGTATTCGATGGATAACCCCAGGACACCGGAAATGATAATCGCCGGGGTGATAATCCCGACGAACATAGCCAGTAGATGCTGCAGGGCGCCGTATATGGCCGGTAGCGCTGCAGGCTTGTCGTCTAAGCCGTAGATGAGGTCATATTTGCGCTTGGCAGCGTCGGAGTTGCTTTCTTTTTTTTGAGCCGGCATGATGTTACCTCAATAAACGCTAGAATTTAAATGGTGCCAGTTCGCAAACGGCTTCGGACAGAATTGCCATATGCACCGCTTCAAGCAGGTTAACAGGTTGCGATGCTCCACTCTTGAATTCCACCTTTCTCGCTCTATAATCAAGGCTCAATACTGCCCTGAAACTGTCGGTTTCGTAGATGTACCCGTCAGGTCCTCTGTCGAGTACGGCATGGTGGCCGTTGTTTTTGTACTCTAAATGGTTGATCGCAGAGAAATGATAGCCAAAGGCAGCTGTAGCAAAGCTCTCAGCTCGTATATGAAATTTGGGTTTGTCCTTATAGGGCGCCCCGCTGGTCGGGCAGAATGTGGCACAATTGCCGCATTCGTTGCAATAGTCACCAAGATTGAGGATCTGGTATTTTTGCTTGATCTGTCTGATTTCAAGATCGATAATCCGGACACCGCGCTCGTCGGGGATGGCCTGCTGGACTCTAAATTCCACAGGTTGCATCTGAAACTCCACATTGGCGCGGTTGGGGCAGACTGAGACACAGACGCTGCAGATCTCGTCACACTGCAGACACCTGGCGGCTTCCGCCCTGGCTGTGGCTTCATCAAGGGTTTTGATCACCATTTTAAAGCCGGAACGCTCATCTAAGCCGATTTCCGGCATGACCGTTCCCGGCTGTCGGCGCGCTTTGCTGGTGCGCAGTTCTTCGGCATTGACCACCTTGCCAAGGGGTGCAGCCATTTTGTTCTCGCCAGCCGCCCGCTGGAAGATGGACTCGGCCACATGCTTCCCATCACCGATAGCTTTAATCAGGGTAGATGCCCCCCGAACCGCATCGCCGCCGGCGAACACATTTTTGATCTGGGTTTCGCGCGTGACTGGATCAATCAGCAACTCTTTGCCTGGAAAGAAATCGGCATTGACCCGCTGGCCGATGGCTGAAATGACACTGTCAACCTCCAGTTCAAATTCCGAGCCCTCGATTTTGATGGGCCGGGGCCGTCCGCTGGCGTCTTTTTCGCCGAGTTGCATTCTGAAACAGACATTGGATCTGACCTTGCCGTTTTCCACCAGCATGCACTCCGGTGCCGTGAGTTCAATAAAATTGACGTCCTCGTCGAGCATACCCTGGACTTCTTCGGCGGCAGCGGGCATTTCCTGACGGGTCCGCCGATAGATGAGACTGACCACGCCATCCGGGCCAACCAGTCTTTTAGCGGTGCGGGCCGCGTCCATGGCGGAATTACCGCCGCCGATGATGACGACCTTCTTGCCCAGGTCGATCTTGTCGCCGCGCCGTATCGCGCTTAAAAAATCGAGGTTATCCATGACCCCTTCGGCGTCCTCTCCGGGAAGGCCTAACTTGACGCCTTCCTGCGCGCCGACGGCAACGTAGACATAATCGAAATCCTTGACGATTTTTTCAAACCCAGCCTGATCGATGACTGCATTATAGTGCATCGTGACGCCGAGTGACAAAATGGCATCGATATCTTTTTTAATGGACTCGCTGTCCAGGCGGAAGGTGGGAATGGCATCTGCGGCCCAGCCTCCGGCAAAGGGTTTGCTTTCAAAAATCTCTACCTTAAAGCCCTGCAGGGCAAGGAAATAGGCACAGGATAAACCGGAAGGTCCGGCACCGATGATGCTCACCTTTATGCCATTGGTTTTGGCTGGTTGCAATAATGGTTCATTGCCTGCAGTCTGGATAACGAACCGTTTGATTTCCCTGATGAGCAGCGGGTTGTCATAATTGATTCGGGTGCACTTGGACTGGCAGAGGTGATCGCAGACCATGCCCTGCACATTGGGAAAGGGATTGGTCTCGAGAATCACTTTTCGCGCCCTGGCATAGTCGCCTTTGGCGGTGTAGTACAGATAACTGGGGATATCCTGGCTGGCTGGACAGGTTGCCATGCAGGGAGCCTTGATGCAGTCGAAGGGGCCAAGTTGGTTGTCGGTCTTGATATTGTCGTAAGGGAAACTTTCTTTCTTGCAGTTGCCATCATCGACCACGGCTGCGGCGTATGTTTGTAAATTGGCCCACCCGGCCTGGTTCACCGGTTGTTTTGTGCCGCTGCCGGCTATGATGAAGTCGTCAATGTTGCTCGCGCCTGCATCGCTGAACGCTTTGTGCAGTGTCTCCAGATATTGTGACAAACGCCCGTATCCACCCGGTTTTAAAAGGTCGGAGCAGGTGGTAATCGGCTTTACATTGCAGGCCAGGACATCGGCGACATTGGCATAACTGGTTCCGGCGGAAAAAGAGATGTCCAGGCTGCCCTGGAATTCATCCTGCAGCCGCCTGGCGAGATTGATGCTGATCGGATGAAGCGCCCGGCCGCTCATATAGACCATCTGTTCCTTATCCGGCAAATTTTGGGCACTATTCTGGGTTTCCAGGGTGTTGGTCAATTTAATATTGAATGCAACGCCCACCTTCTGTGCACTCTCCTGAAGTGATTTGATCAAGGCCACGCCGTCGGGGTATTTCAGGTCGTGATCAAAAGCCAGATCGGGAACCCGCACCTTAAAGCCCAGCTTGTCATTGAGAATGCCCCTGACTTCGTCCGCTCCGAGCAAGGTTGGATTGAGTTTTATGGTGGTATGGAGCTTGCGTTCTTCAATGAAATAACGGCCGATCTTCTCCACCTCATCCGGCGGGCAGCCGTGCATGGTGGATATGGTGATATTATCCGACATGCAGTCGCCGATACTGAGCTCACGCACCCGAGGATAGAAGGCCGCTGTCTGGTCGATTTTGGCAGCTTTTTCGTTGCTGCAATCAGCCATTTGCTCGAGAAAACGCTGCACCGTGGGGCTGAGAATACCTTCCAGGTTATAGCCGACACTCATGTTAAAGATAAAGCCAGGCTCCTCGGCGGTGCCCCAGCCGAATTTATCTTTGAGGATATGCATTACAATCCAGGCATTGAGGTATTCATCAAAAGACTGGGCAAGTTTCAGTTCCTGGGACCATTCGCAGTTATACCCTTCATCGCCCATGTCGATACAGGGTTTGGTCACCTCCAGCTCGTCGAGAACCTGGATGGTTTTCAGCTCCATATACCGGGCGCCTGTCAGCCAGGCGGCGATCAGGTTTTGCGAGAGTTGGGTATGCGGGCCGGCGGCAACGCCCACCGGGGTTTCCAGCAATTTGCCGTACCGGCGCATCCGAAAAGGGTCGGTGGTTTTGGGGACGTAGAACAATTCCTTTTCGATACCGAAAATCCGCCCTTGTTTTTCATCTTTTAAGATCCATTGCAGCAAGGTAGCAATATCGCATACCCATAATTTATCGCTTGTCATTTTGATCTCCTTCATTGATGCTCGAGCTGACCGCCAGTCCGCGGCCGATATATTGTCCCCAGCCTTTGTCCGCCAGGAGTCTTCCGTCCTGGAAGACGATTCGGCCCCGGACGATGGTGGTGGTGGGCCACCCGCGAACATGCATGCCTTCGTAAGGGGAGTAGTCGGCATTCTGGCGCAGGATTTTCGGGGTGATGATTTTTTCCATTTTCGGATCAAAGAGTATCACATCTCCGTCCGCTCCCGGGGCGAGGTGCCCCTTGCGGGGGAAAAGGCCCATCAGCTTGGCCGGGGCCGTTGAGACGACTTCCACGAAACGGTGCAGGGAAAGACGGTTTTTCAACACGCCTTCGGAAAATAACAGGGGAAGCCTGGTTTCCACTCCGGGTATGCCGCCGGGGGCCTTGCTGAAATCGTCCCGGCCGTGGGACAGTTTGTCACCAAAGGTAAACGAGCAATGGTCGGTGGCCACAACCGCGATGCTCCCTTGACCCAGCCCCTGCCAGAGCGCTGCTGCATCGGCGGCCTTGCGGGCCGGCGGGGCCATGATATACTGGAGCCCTCGCTCGGGATCCTCGTAGCAGGTATCGTCGAGCAGCAGGTGCTGGGGGCAGACCTCGGCGTACACCGGCAGGCCGCGTTCCTGTGCTGCCTCAATGACCCGCAGCCCGGCGGCAGTTGACAGATGGACAATGTACACCGGCACTCTTCCCACCGCTTCGGCCAGGCAGATAATCCGGTAAATGGCTTCAGCTTCTGCATAATCCGGACGACTGCGAGGGTGATACTTGGCCGCCCCTTTCTTTTCGGCTTTGAACCGCCTGCAGAGAAAATCTATGATGTCATGGTGTTCGGCATGAAAGGCAGGGAGCAGGCTGGCATCTTTGGCGCGGTCCAGGATCGCCAGGATCTGTGCATCCTGCAGACGGCCGCCGTAGGTTAAATAGATTTTGGCGCTGGAGACCCCGTGGGTGATGAGCGTTTGAATCTCGCCCAGGATCGATGGAGTAAGGTGCTGGAAAACGCCGTGGAGGCCGAAATCGACCACGCAGGCTTTTTCGGCTTGTTGTTTGTAGGACTTAATCTGGTGTAGAAGAGAACAGCCGTCAGGGCCAAAAGACGGATGCTCGACCACGCAGGTGGTGCCGCCAGATGCTGCGGCCGCCGAACCCTCGTAAAATCCGTCACTGACCTTAAAGCTGCCGACCGTCAGGTTCAGATGGGTATGCGCATCCACTCCACCCGGCATGACATATTTACCGGCAGCGTCGATCACCTGGGCACCTGGACGCTCCAGAGCTTCACCTAGAGCGGCAATCATCCCATCGACAATGAGCAGGTCAGCCTGCAACGTTTTATCGGCGGTAACAATGGTACCATTTTTAATGAGGATATCCTGCATGGCGTTTTATCGTACGGAGTTGAATTCTGATGCTCTCTTTAAAAGAGAGACTCTATGATGGCTAAGTAAAAAACTTCATAATTTACTCCAGAGTTTTCGCCCCATGGCTCTCGCCTGGTTCAGCACTTCTTTTTCATCCACTGTTAGTATCCGCCTGTCTTCAACGAGCAGTTTTCCCTGGGCGATGACGCTTTCCACATGACGGGTATCAATGCCGAAGACAAAGTGGCCGAGAAAATTATCCTGGGTCAGATCAGTCGGCGGATCGTAGTTGAGGATCACCAGGTTATTCTCGCCGTCTCCGGTTGTACCGGTTGCCTGGATATACCGATGCACATTGCGAAAACGGTCATAGATGGTGTCAAAACCGATCCCTTCGGTCGCCTGGCCGGTGAGAAAGGCCGCTTTCGCGCTGCGCAGCATATCGCAGTGCATCCCGTCGGTGCCAAGCATCATTTGGCTTTTCAGATCGCCGTAATGGCCTAGGCCGACGTTGTTGTTCTGGTTGCTTTCAACATTCTGCACGATCCAGACACCGGACTTTTGCAGCAGCTCCCGTTCGTTATCGGAAAGATGGATACAATGGGCTAAAATCGATTTTTTCAGCTGCAGACCACCGGCGTCATGCAACCGCTCAATAACCCTTTTGCCGAAATGAGTCTGGCAATGCTGTTGGTCGGAAAAATCTTCCGCCACATGGATATGCAGGCCGGTCTGATGCTTTTCGGCAAGAGCGATCGCATTCTGAAGCAGGTGGTCACCCACGGTAAAAGAAGCGTGCAGGCCGACATGCCCGGCACGACCCGAGGCGAGAAAGGCGTCTGTTTCGGCCAGACCCTGTTCGCTGATTTTATCGCCGTCTCTATCAGACATCTCGTAGCAGAGCATATGTGAGATGCCGACCCGATCAAATGCCCTGGCGATGGTTTCTAAAGAGCCTTCGATGGCAAAAGGCGATGCATGGTGGTCGATGACAAAGGTTACCCCGCTTTTGGCACAGTAGATGGCCGAGGCCAGGGCACTGGCCTCAATCATTTTCAGGTCAAGGCGCTTGTCTATATTCCACCAGACATACTGAAGGATTTCAGGGAAATTGGTGGGAATCTTCCTTGGTGCCGGCATGCCTCTGGCAAGGGTGGAATAGATGTGATGATGGCCGCAGCCAAAGGATTTGGTAACAAATTTGCCCTGGCAATCGACAATACGATCGTTGGTGGTCAGCACACTACCAGCCGGCAGGCTCGATATTTTGCTGACAGTGCCGGTCGGCCCTGATTCTACAGCCAGATGGGTATGGTGTATCGCCAGATTCTGCCAGTCTATAAATTGTGCATCTTTGAGATATAAGGTCATGGTCACACCCCACTTTTATTGATTTACCCCACTGGTTATCATGTGCCACCTGGGAACCAGTGGGAGCTTGCCGTTATTTCTTTTTGGGTGGTGCAAGCGGCAGCGAGTAACGACGGATACCGTCAAATCGGTAATAACTATTGGCAATGGCCGCAGCTGTTGGAATGGAGCCAATTTCTCCCACCCCTTTGGCACCAAACGGTCCGGAGTCATCGGGGTATTCGACTCCTATCACTTTAATTTCGGGCACGTCTTTGGCCTTCGGCAGGCCAAGTTTGGCCATTTTATCCGAGGTAAGTTTGCCGTCTTGTAGCGGATAGTTCTCAGTCAGAGCATAGCCCATGCCCATGACGACGCCGCCTTCGACTTGTCCTTCGAAGAGAATCGGGTTGATAATCCGACCGACATCGTGGGCTGCATGGATACTCTGCAGTGTACCGGTTTCATCGAGAATTGCCATATGCACGGCATAGCTGTACGAGAAGTGACTGATGATTTCTCCATCTACGTCATGGCTGGTGGTCCAGTCAACAAAATGGTGGCCAAAGTATTCTTTGCCGACCAGACTACCAAGATTCTGGTTCAGCAGATCAGCTTTGAGCTTTTCGGCCACAATTATGGTTGAATTGCCAAGCAGAGCAGTGCCCCGGCTGGCGGTGGTGGCCCCGCCTCTGGCGCCACCGCCGGTGGAAGATTTAACATCGATGGCTATTCTATCATTCAGCCCGCAGACTTCCGCCAGTACTTGCCGGGCCACGGTATTGATCCCCTGGCCCATTTCACTCCAGCCGTGATAGAGTTCGATTCGGTTAGGAGCGACAATTTTGAGCCGGGTTTCGCTGATTTCTTCGATACCGTTGCCGATGCCGCAATTCTTGATGGCACAGGCAATCCCTGCATACTCGGCACCATTGAAGGCATCTTTTACTTCCGTAAGGCATTGACGCAGGCCAACTGCACTTTTCAAGACATGGCCGGTGGTGGTCATCCGGCCGACATCAAGGGCGTTGTCATAGCGAAACTGCCACCGATCAAAGCCTCCCTTTATACACAGTTCGTCGACCATGCTTTCCATGGCAAAATTGGACTGGTTCACCCCAAAGCCGCGAAAGGCGCCGGCGGGAGGATTGTTGGTGTAGTAGGCACTGGCAATAACATCTACGTTGGGGAGATGGTAGGCGGCCGCGGCGTGGGTCCCGGTGCGGGCCACAACGGCGCCGCCCATGGAGGCATACCCGCCGGTATCGCCCAGTATTCTGGCGTGAAGGGCGGTGAGCATGCCGTTTTCATCACAACCGAGCTTGTAGGTAAGTATCATCTTGTGCCGCTTGGGGTGCATGCGCATCGATTCCGGACGGCTCAGGCGCACCTTGACCGGACGCTGGAGTATCATGGCCGCAAGTGAAGCGTGGTGCTGGACCGTGAGGTCTTCTTTGCCGCCGAAAGCACCGCCCGCCGAGACGAGGACCACATCGACCTGCTCCTCAGCCAGATTCAGAGCCGAGCTGATCTGCTCGCGATCCTTAAAAATTGCCTGGCTCTGGGAATAGACGATCAATCCGCCCTGGCCGTCAGGTTTGGCCAGAGAGGCCTCCGGCTCCAGAAAGGCGTGTTCGACAAAGGGCGTCTCAAACTCTCCCTCGACCACATAGGCCGAGCGGGCAAAGACATCTTCTACCGCTTCCCCGCGACGGATGACGGTTTCTTTGAGCAGATTGCCGTTCTCATGGATCAGTATCGGCGAGTCTTTTGCCCTGGTGATTTCGGTAAGTGGTTCAAGGATTTCATAGTCCACCTGGATCTGTTCGACGGCCAGGCGGGCAATGTGTTCGGTTTCTGCAACGACACAGGCAAAGACGTCAGCTATGCATCTGGTCGTTTCACCTTCGATCACCATCATCGGCCAGTCTTTGACGACAAGACCCTGGTGGCGTTTTCCGGGGATGTCGGATCCGGTAAATACCCGAATTACCCCGGTCATTTTTTCGGCGGCCGACACATCGATGTGCCGGACCACGGCGCGGGGATGTTCGCTGAATTTCAGGGCGCCGTGGCACATCCTTGTCAGCTGCATATCAGAGACGTATGGGCCGATGCCGAGAGCCTTTTCGTACGCCTCCACCTTAGGGTAGGAATAGCCAATGCCGGTCCGGGTTTCCCAGTCAATCTGCAGGTGGTCGCGCAGGGCTTTGGCTGCAAGCAGGATGCCGTCGATAATTTTCACATAGCCGGTACACCTACAGAGGTTGACCTGCAGGGCCTTGATAACATCGGCGCGACTGGGGTCGGGATTATTCTCCAACAATATTTTGGTCCTGCATATAATGCCCGGAGTGCAAAAACCACACTGCACCGCACCCTTGGCGACAAAAGCCCGGGCTAATGTCCGCCGGACATTTTCCGGGAAACCTTCAAGAGTGATAACAGACTTTCCCGCCACCTTTTTCATGGCTGTGACACACGCCAGAGTCGGTTTGCCAGCAAGTTCAACCATGCAGGCACCACAGGCGGCCTGGCCTGAACAGCCGTCCTTGACCGAAATCAACCCCTTTTCTTCGCGCAGGTAATGCAAGAGCAACATCTTTTCATCCCCTGAAAATGATGTTTCCCGGCCATTAAGCGTGAAAGTAATCATGGTATCCCCCTCTTTAGAAAGAGCGGTGGTTTTGCATCATCCGTTTTTTAACCACCGCCTTAGCTTCACCTCTATGTCGCTGACCTTATCTAGTGACTGTCCATAGATGAGATCTTTTTCCCTAGCTATTCGTTGCTTTCAAAATTTAATCCTCGCGCGGCCCTCGTGCAACATAGTAGCAAGGGTGTCGGCGGGATGCTTTGCCTTGGCCAGCATGATCATGGCGGCAATGATATAGGGCTTGTAGCTCGCCTGCGTATACATGGGCTTGCGGTAGCGATCAAAGACGCTCGCGGCAACCTCACCCTCCTTACAACTCACCCCGCTGATGTCTGCCGGCAGGCAGTGCATATAGAGAGCTTGACCTCCATGGGTGGTTGCCATCAACGATTCGGTGCATTCCCAGTCCTTATGCCCGGCATTTTGGGCCAGGAGTTCTTTCTCAAGGGCCTTGATGCCATCAAAATCCCCGTCCCCATAGAGTTGTGTGCGGCTTTCCATGGCGGAAAATGGCGCCCAGCTCTTGGGGTAAACGATGTCGGCACCCGCAAATGCCTCTTCCATGGAATTGGATTTGGTGAACTTGCCGCCGCTGGCCGCCGCATTTTTTACGGCAATGGCCTCCACTTCCGGCATGATCTCATATCCTTTTGGGTGCGCCAGCGACACTTCCATACCAAAACGGGTCATCAGCCCGATAACGCCCTGGGGGACCGACAACGGCTTGCCGTAGGAAGGACTGTAGGCCCAGGTCATGGCCAGTTTTTTGCCTTTAAGGTTTTCTACCCCACCGAAATGGTTGATCAAGTGCAGTGTGTCCGCCATAGTCTGCGTTGGATGATCGATGTCGCACTGCAGGTTGACAAGGGTAGGGCGCTGTTCCAGAACACCTTCCAGATATCCTTGCTGCACAGCCTTGGAAACCTCGCGCATATACTCGTTTCCTTTACCAATATACATATCATCGCGGATACCGATGACATCAGCCATAAAAGAGACCATGTTAGCGGTCTCGCGCACCGTTTCGCCATGGGCCACCTGGGATTTTCCTTCATCAAGGTCCTGCATCGTCAGGCCTAACTGGTTGCAGGCGCTGGCGAAACTGAACCTGGTCCGGGTGGACTGATCGCGGAACAGGGAGATGCCCAGGCCTGAGTCAAAAAGACGAGCGGAGATATTTCTCTGCCGCAGCCCGCGTAGAATGTCCGCGACCAGAAAAGTGGCCTGGAGTTCTTGATTGCTTTTTTCCCAGGTAAGCAGGAAGTCGTTGGCGAACATGTCCTGGTAGTTGAGCAGCGCCAGTTGCTGTATGAGGCCTTGTATCTTTGCGTTATCCATATAGTTTCTCCATTTCGCTGTTATGTGGAATCAATTGTTTTGTATCGTGTAGGGTCGGCAGGCCTTAAGGGCATAGCCTTATTATGGGATGATATGGGTCCCTTTGCCATTCAATACCGCCTCTTTTATAAATTGAGGGGCGGTGATAATAACCTCTTTGCCGCTGTTTTTGATAAAGTTGACTGCGGCCTCTATCTTGGGCAGCATGGATCCCGGGGCAAAATGGTTCTGCTCGATATAGCTCTTTGCCTGGCTGACCGACATGGTGCCGATACGTTGCTCATTTGGTTTGCCGAAATTGAGAGCAACCTGCTCGACAGCCGTGGAGATAATCAGCATATCGGCACCCAGCTGCGAGGCCAGCAGGCTTGAGACGTGATCTTTGTCGATAACAGCATCGACGCCAATGAATTCTTTTCCTCTGCGCACCACCGGAATACCGCCGCCACCGGCGGCAACGACGTGGTAGCCCGCACGCAGCAGCGATTCGATGACCGGTTTTTCGACAATTTCATGCGGTTTGGGCGACGGGACGACCCGCCGGTATCCCCGGCCTGCATCCTCAACCAGACTCCAGTCGGGGTACTCCCGGCGGATCTCTGCCAGTTGGGTGGTATCGAAAAATTCTCCCACCGGCTTGGCAGGTTTAACAAAGGCCGGATCGTCTTCGTCAACCACGACCTGGGTAACCAGTGTTACACACTGGCCGGCAAGCTTCCTGACGGCAAGCTCGTTGTTCATCGACTGCTGGATCTGGTAGCCTATGGAGCCCTGGGTATCCGCCACGGCATTGACCAGGGGTACCAGATGGAGGCCGACTGCCCGGCGGGCAACTTCCGACCGGCGCATGATGAAGCCGACCTGGGGACCGTTGCCGTGGGAGATAATGACCTGGTAGCCCAGTTCGATTAAATCGACCACATGGGCTACTGTTTCCCTGATCGCATCATGTTGATCCTCTACCTTCTGCAACTCTTTGCTCTTGATTAAAGAGTTGCCGCCGATCGCCACAAAAGCAAGTCGAGCTTTCATGAACGACTACCCCTTGTTGCCGAGGTAAATGAGCGGCAGTGCGGCATAGAAAGCGGCACAGCGAACCAGGTCTGCTTTCCAGGTCTTTTCGTTGGGGGCGTGGGCCTGGGCTTCTTTGCCCGGGCCAAAACCCACACAGGGAATGCCGAGCAGCCCCATGATGGAAACGCCGTTGGTCGAAAAAGTCCATTTGTCAACACGCGGTTCCTGATTGAAAAGCCCTTTGTAGGTGTCGACGGTCGCTTTGGTTACTTCATGGTCTTCCGGCAGGACCCATGAAGGGAAATAGCATTCCGTTGGATACACCAGGCCGGTGTAGGAAGGTCGGTCATAACTGTACATGGAGACCTTTGCGCCTGCCGCCTTTACCGCCGGAAGATCGCGGATCTGCTGCAGGGCGTAGGGACCGTCCTCGCCAACGGTGAGTCTTCTGTCAACGGAAATGGAGCAGCCGTCGGCCACCGCACAGCGGGAAGGGGAGGTGGAGAAAATTTCCGATACGGTAAGCGATCCTTTACCGAGAAAATCATCGGTTATCAATTGCTGGTGTAATGCTTCTAATTCACCTAAGATTTTGCCCATCTTGAAGATGGCATTGACACCGCGCTCAGGAGCAGAACCGTGGGAGCTAATCCCGGCAACATCGACTCTTATTTCCATGCGTCCGCGCTGGCCGCGATAGATACCGCCATCGGTCGGTTCGGTGGAAACGACAAATTCAGGTTTCAGGCCCATTTCTTTGATAATGTACTGCCAGCACAGACCGTCGCAATCCTCTTCCTGAACCGATCCGACAACGACCAGGGTGTAATCGCCTGCAAGGTCGAGGTCTTTGATGATTTTTCCGGCGTAGACCATGGAAGCCATGCCGCCTTCCTGGTCGCTGGTGCCGCGGCCGCCGATTTCCTCGTCGTTTTCGTAGCCCTTGTAGGGGTCAAAATCCCAGTTGTCTCTATTGCCGATACCGACGGTGTCGATATGGGCATCGAGAGCGATTATGTGTTTCCCGTGGCCGATTGTCCCGTGGATATTGCCCATGGGATCGATCTCTGTCTTGTCGAAGCCAACTGCTTCCATTTCTTGTTTAATTCGGGCGATAACGGCTTTCTCGTCGCAGCTCTCACTGGGGATGGCGACCATATCCCGTAAAAAGGCACTCATCGCCGGCTTATATTGTTCTGCCAGTTGATTTATTTTTGTAAAATCTAATTGAGACATTGGCTTTATTCTCCCATTCATTATCTATTATTGATGATGTCGTAAAATTCCCCCAAGGGGACAACACTCTTCCTCATCTCTATGCATTACGAATCTGCTTGAGATAATTGTAGATGGTGTATCGTGATGCACCGAAGACTCTGGCAATATAGTCAACCGAACCTTTAATCATGAAGACGCCGTCTGTATCCAATTTCTGCATTATCTCCAATTTGTCCGCTTTTTTTAGCATGGCAGGTGCTTTGCCATGCTCGGCAACAACGAAGTCTACTGCTGATTCCATGGTCTCGGCAAAGGTGCTTGGTCGATCGTCCTGCGTAGTCGTGTTGTCAGAACCGTTGGTACTTTTATTGGCAAGAAAGGTGAAATCGTTGAAAGCCGTAGCCAGGAAGGTGAAATCGGTGACGTTGAAGTTAATGCACAGGCATCCTTCGAGTTTGCCCTGTTCGTCGCGGACCATGTTGGTCGAACATTTAAGTATCTTTCCGTCTTGCGTGGTGCTTTTATAGCCAAATTTATCGGGTGCGTCATCGCCGAACTCTTTGAGCAACCGATACAACATATCAGGAAGGGGAGAACCTATCCTTCGTTTGCTGATATTACCCTCAATGTAGACCAGTGAACTCTTGATGTTGCTGAAATCGTGGATTGCAATTTCACATCGATCACCGAAAACGCTGGTGATACCTTTTGCCAAATTTTTTAAGAGTTCGAGAGTATGCAGTTTCATGTTCTCTTTATAGTGTCAACTTTTTTGTATGACAATTAAAAAATTGTATAAAAATCACAAATAAATTGTTTTTGATTGAGAAATTCATTTCTAATGAAGGAGTCAAAAGACTCTGTTCATAAGGTGGATATGTCGCAAAAAGAAGCAGAGAAATATCCTGATGGAGACGGGCAAAGAAGCACCGTGTCAGAATGAAGAAAATCTGGTATGATGATTCTTTTTTTTTTGCACTGAAAAGCTTATTGTAGGTATTTGGAGGAACAACCGTGAAACGCGATTTTTTACACATTACTGATTTTACAGCCGACGAGATCCACGAAACCTTTGCCCTGGCCCGTGAGGTTAAAGCACGCTTTAAGGCCCGTGAGGACTATAAGCCTTTCAAGGATCATACCATGGCCATGATTTTTACCAAACCATCGGCCCGTACTCGTATTTCTTTTGAAACTGGATTTTTTCGCATGGGTGGTCATGCCCTCTATCTGGGCCCGTCGGATATATCCATCGGTAAACGTGAGGCGGTAAAAGATATAGCCAGGGTGGTGGCACGATACAATGACGTGATCATGGCCCGCTTATTTAGCCACGATCACGTGCTGGAGATGGCCAAATATTCCTCGGTGCCAGTAATTAACGGTTTGACGGATTACAACCATCCGTGCCAGATAATGGCCGACATGTTCACCATACTTGAGCATCGCGGTCATCTTCGTGATCTTAAAGTGGTCTATGTGGGTGATGGCAACAATATCGTCCACTCCTGGCTCCGCTTGGCTCAAAGGCTCCCGATGCACTTTGTCTGTGCCTGTCCGGCCGGTTACCTGCCGGACAGTAAAACCCTTGCCGAGGCCAAACATGCAGGTCTGTCTGAGATAGAGATCAGCCACGATCCCAAAAAAGCGGTGCAGGGTGCTGACATTGTCTATACCGATGTGTGGGCTTCCATGGGGCAAAAGGAAGAAGCCCAGCAGCGAAAAGAACGATTCAAGGGTTTTCAGGTGAACGACGAACTGATGGCCGCCACCGGCAAAGAGAGCTTGTTTATGCATTGCCTGCCGGCGGAGCGAGGCGTGGAAACCACCGATTCGGTCATTGAATCCGCGGCGTCGATTGTCTTTGACGAAGCAGAAAACCGTATGCATGCACAGAACGCCATTTTGTTGAAGATCTGTGGTAAAGGATGATTATTATTCGTATATCAGTGAGATTTTTTACATCCGGCAAGCGATAACCTTCGTGATGCCTGCGTGCAGCAAAACTACATTGAGGACAATAATATGCCACATTATGATCTATTTGTGATTGGCGGCGGTTCAGGCGGAGTTGCCTGTGCCAGAACTTCGGCGGCGCTGGGGGCCAAGGTTGGTCTTGCAGAAGTTTACCGGCTGGGTGGAACCTGCGTGAACCGGGGGTGTGTGCCTAAAAAGCTTCTGGTGTATGCGTCACACGTTGCTGAAGACCTGTGCAATGCCGAAAGTCTGGGGTGGTCCAGTAAGAGAATAACTTTTGATTGGCCGGAGTTTCGCGACGGAGTCCAGGCGGAGCTGCGCCGACTTAACGGTATCTACGATGGCCTTCTCGAAAAATTCAATGTACATGTTTATCAGGATTCGGCTCGTTTTATCGACACCAAAACCGTGCTGGTCGGCAGTCAGACTATTACTGCCGACCGTTTCATGATTGCCACTGGCGGTTCTCCTTTTGTCCCCGAATTTCCGGGTCGAGAGCATGTAATAGTCTCCGATGATGCCTTTGTACTCGAGAAATTACCTAAAAAAATGGCGATTATCGGTGGCGGCTATATCGCCCAGGAGTTTGCCGGCATTTTTCATGGACTCGGCGTTGAGGTTACCCTTGTGGTACGCGGCGTTCGTCTTCTGCGTGGTTTCGATGCTGATCTTGCGGAACATCTGCGGGCTGAACAGGTTAAAAAAGGGATTATTATTCTCTGCGGTTCCAACGTCAATAAAATTGAGAAAACGGCTGACGGCCTGCGCGTTATCTGCAAAGAATGCGATAGTAAAACCTATGACCAGATACTCTTTGCCACCGGACGCAAACCCAATTCCAACGACCTGGGCTTGAGCGAAATTGGGGTAATGGTAAACAGTGCCGGTGCCATTGTCGTTGATGAACGGATGCAGACTTCAATTGAAAATATTTATGCCATAGGTGATGTAACCGACCGAATCAATCTCACTCCAGTTGCCATCCATGAAGGCCGCATCTTTGCCGCCAATCATTTTGGCGGGGAGGATCGTATTATGGATTACACCAATATTCCCACGACGATTTTCAGTCAACCTCCACTTGCCACTGTTGGTCTCACCGAAGCTCAGGCACGGGAGCGATATGACGACGTGGTCATCTTTAAATCAGCTTTCCGACCGATGAAATATGCTCTTGGCCGAATTGAGGAACAAACACTGATGAAACTGGTGGTAGATGGTAACACCGACCGAGTTTTAGGGGTGCATATGGTGGGAACGGACGCCGGGGAAATTATTCAGGGATTCGCCGTCGCTCTGAAAGCCGGTGCAACCAAGACTCAATTTGACCGTACCGTCGGCGTTCATCCCAGTAGTGCTGAAGAATTTGTGACGATGCGGGAACCGTTTATTCAATGAATTCCCAGGGGCGGTCAAACGAGAGCAAAGATCGTCTCGATCAAAACACGTATCATTCTTCTTTCAAATAAAGAGAGAGTCATGTTCGATGTACTCGTAGTTTCCGATTACAACTTCGGCAAAAACATGATAGCCAAGGCGTATCTCAAGGCCTTAGGCGGTGAGGATTTTACCGTTGAATGTGCTGGATTTGAGCCCGGGCCATTGAATCCGCTGGTGACAATAATAATGAAACTGGAAGGCCATGATCTATCAAATTGTGACAGCCCCTGCTCGGTTTTCGACTTGCTAGAAAAAGGACGGCGCTATGACATTATGATCACAATCTGTTCAAAGCGGTTAGATGAGAAATGTCCTGTTTTCCCTGGTCAGTTGCTGCGGTTAAACTGGGGGCATTCCGATCCGGACAAAGTCGTTGAAAGCAGAATTGACAGGATTCAGCAAACAAGAATCATGCGAGATGGAATCAAGACAGAAGTTGTTAATTTTATCGATGCATATAAGGAAGGGAAGTTTGTTGAGTTGAGGTGAGACGGTGGAAGCTGGTGAAGCTGGTTCCCATGCGCTGCATGGGAACCTCTGATCTATGTATCAACTAACGCAGTCATCCCGCCCAACAGATTTGCGGGAT
>CBDTUM010000064.1:0-21946 GCA_965363495.1 uncultured Desulfopila sp. | reverse complement strand
GCACAAGCTGCTCTCGCTCCTCATTAAAAGCCGCTTTCTGCATGACAATCTGATCCTTCAGTGCATGAATGCCCTGGTCCATTTTTTCTTTTAGGGCTTTGTTATCGTCAATGAGCCGATCGATGCTTGCCTTGCTCTCTTGTTCATTTTTATGAAGCGTTTCCTGAAGAGTGCTGATTTGTTGATTGCCGACAGCCATATCACTCTCATATTTTTCACGCAGAGAAACAAGATCCATGTCCAGTTGTTCATTCTTTATTTCCAGATCTTCAATCTTGATTCTATGCTGCTGGTTTTCTTTTTTCAGGACATCACTTTCTCTTTCTATCAGCGGCAGGCGTTTTTTCATCATACTGTTTTCAGCCAGAAGCTGACCGCTCCCTGGCAGTTGACTATTTTGCTGTGCTGCGGTGCAGGACAGAAGGAATAACAAAACAAAGGGTAGCGTGCATGTGGTCAATGCACGAACACGACCATTATTTTTGCAAAGCGTCGTTAATAACATTGTGTGGACTCCGGAAACCGACATGGGAATATATTTTTTTTGATCGGGGCTGGTAAAGATGGCAATCGGGGATTTGAGCAATATGCAACTCTCTGATTCTTCATACTCTACCTGCGAAAAAGCTCAAAGAAAAATGTGCCTTAGCCATCGCCTTGCTGCACGAGAGCATTGCTGTACTTGCGAAGTCTTCCTCTGAATTGATCATAGGTGAGGCCAAGATGCGCTGCGGCTTTTCTCTGGTTATGGCGGCAGACGATTAACGCCTGCTGCAGCATATCTTTTTCAAATTCTGCTACGGCCTGTTTCAGGCTCAAGCCTGCCGTATTTTTGACTGGAGAAAGCGTACTGTTGCGAGTGTTTTGGTCATTTTCCTCATCTGCCACAGGAACGGCTTCATAGGGGGAGATAAAGGGATCGAAGACAACTGTGTCGATAATCCCGCCTTCCGAGCGGTGCACTGCCCGTTCCACTACATTTTTCAGCTCCCGAATGTTCCCCTTCCAGATGTTTTCCTCCAACTCTCGTACTACAGCCTCGGTGAAGGTTGGTATCTCGCGCCTGCCGAGCTCAAAAGACATCCGCGTGGCAAAATGGTTGGCCAGAAGCATGATATCTTCTTCCCTATAGCGCAGGGGTGGCAAAAACAAGACCTCAAAAGAAAGCCGGTCCAGAAGATCTCGTTTAAAATCTTTTCTTTCAGCCATCGCGGCTAGATCAACATTGGTGGCCCCGACAATCCGCACATCGACCTCAATAGGCCGAGTACTGCCGACCCGTTCGAAAGAACCGTATTCTACAACGCGAAGGATTTTTTCTTGCGCTTCGAGAGGGATAGACCCAATTTCATCGAGGAAAAGCGTCCCTCCGTCTGCCGCCTCGAAGCGCCCGCTCCTGCGACTTTCAGCGCCGGTAAAGGCCCCTTTCTCATAACCAAAAAGCTCGGATTCGATCAACGACGGAGAAAGTGTCGCACAATTGAGGGTAATAAAAGGCCCCTGCCATCTCTTTGACAGAAAATGCAAACGGCTTGCAGCCAGTTCTTTGCCGGTTCCCCGCTCGCCTATCAACAGAACTGACCGGTCTACGGGAGCGACACGGGACAGTCCCTCCTGAAAATCCAGAAATGTCTCTGACTGCCCAAGGGCCTCTCCCCGCGACGAGGGGAATACTGATTCTTTACTTATCAACATACTGAAATCACCAATTGTTGGCTAAATTTGCTAACTAAAGGTTAGTCTATCTTAAAATGAAATTTTATTCAAGTCGCCAACACTCCGATTTTCCACACTTTTTAGTTTTTTCCTGCACTAGGCACGCATCCTGCTTTAACAAAGACAAACCACCACCACTACTCACCAACATTTCAGGAGGAAGGATATGGGAATTTTCACCCGTTTCAGCGACATAATCAGCGCAAACATCAATTCTATGCTCGACAAAGCAGAAGATCCAGAAAAAATGATCAAACTGATGATCCACGAAATGGAAGACACACTTATTGAGTTGAAATCATCGTGTGCTGGAGTTATCGCCGGCCGCAAAAAAGTTGAAAGAAAATTGGAAGAAATGCAGGACAAACGGGATCTTTGGGCTGAACGGGCCAACCTTGCCGTAGTCAAAGGCCGGGACAATCTTGCCCGAGAGGCACTCATTGAAAAAAGACGCTTTTCCACCATAACGACTGCTCTCGAAAACGAACTGGCTGAATACGGCGCGCTCATCACCCAATACCAGGAAGATATTTGCGAACTGGAGACTAAGCTTAACAATGCCAAGGAAAAAAAGAGAGTCCTCGTACAACGCCACAAGCGAGCTACCGGGAAAAAACGTGCCCAGGAGGATATACGGCGCAGCAACAACAGCGATACCATGGCCAGATTTGAAAAACTGGAAAGCCGAATCGAACAAATGGAGGCAGAGGCCGAATTGGTGAATATGCCGAACAAACCGATTGTCGAAACAGAATTTGACAATCTCACGGCAGATGACGAAATTGAAAATGAACTTGCCAGGATCAAGGCCGCCCAACACAGGTCTAAAGCTGAAACGATTTAAGCTCTTTGTCCCTGTCCGTCAGGATATGCCGAATGGCAAAAAACGGAACATTGTATAAACCAGAACACTGGATCGGAGTTACCACAACATGCTTAATATTATTATCGTTGCCATAGTTTTTGGCTCTCTTATCGCGTTAGCAACGCTTATCTGCGGGACAATATTAATAATTATCAAAACGCGCAGAAACCAAAATTCCAGTGGCGCGACTGACAGCGAAGAGGCGAAGATCATCCAGGAAATATATCAAGGACTGGAAAAACTGGAAGAACGAATCGAATCCCTTGAAACAATCCTGATGGAAGATCAGGAAAAGGATGGATACCAGAAATGACAACACATTACGAAAAACAAGGCGGCATCTACCGTTCGCGAAACGGCGTTTTCCTGGGAGTATGCAGAGGAATCGCCGAATACTTTGACCTTTCCGTCTTCTGGATAAGAATAGCGTTGGTCGTAGTTTTCATTTTCAGTGGTTTTTGGCCGGTCATCGGCGTCTATCTGGTGGCGGCCTTTTTCATGAAGCCCAAACCAGTAAAACCTATTGAAAGCGAGGGGGAGCGGGAATTTTACGACAGTTATGTACACTCGCCCAAGACAGCAGCCCAGCGCCTCAGAAAAAAATTTGACGAACTGGAGAGAAGAATCCGCGGGATGGAAGACAAGGTTACCGGTCGTGAATATGAATGGGAACGGCGGTTTCGCTCATAAGCTTCCATCTAAAACCACCCAAAAAGCACGTTTTATTAAAAATATACGCTCAAAAAAGCACATGGCTCCAGTTGGCATTTTGTCTCTTCTGCATTATTAGTTTGTTTGAGAAGGACAATCTTCTTGTTTGTGAGGACAACAGAAGTAAGGCTTCGGTTATCCCATGCAGAAAGGAGGACACCATGTCACGAATTTTTCATTGTATCCTATTGCTTTATATTGTTTTTGTGATTGCCGAAACAAGAAACGTGCTTTTGTACACTGATCTTCAGCAGACAGCACCTGTTACTATCTGGGAAGAGATACAACATTCCCCCACCGATAATGGCGCTAAACAGAATTTCTTTATCAGCCATTTATGGGGAACATTGTCTCATTGATACAAAGTTCCCAGTACCCCTTGAGAAGCCCCCGTCAATTGAGTCAATAAGGTACATCCAAGCTTATTGTGTTGACTGGTGGACGTTACAATTTTCGTAACCGTTCACCGGAAAACCGCTAAATCCTGAATAACCTCCGAACTGTAGGCGTTCACCAGTGCCGGAGATGCGCGAAAGAGGTCATTAAACTGTACTATTGGTACGTTTAATGGCTGATGACAAAACAGATTCGGTGCTGGTGAACGCTTACCAATTTTCAGTCACTTACGGACAAGCGACACCAGTGACTCATGAAAGGTGGCTCCTCCGCCCATGTCGGTAAGCTTCTGGGAGGTGAGATCATTGATCCCGCCTGGCACCGTGTCTTCTGTGCCAATTCCGGCATTTTCTGAACTTTCATCTACTGGCCAGAATATGCCTTCGGCAACCAGTACGCCCTTGCCGGTGTCGGTTGTAACCCTGGCCAGCCGCGTCGTTTTACCCCGTCCATTATAGAGGAGCACCGCATCACCGTCCTGCACACGACAAGTCGCCGCGTCCTTCGGGTGAATAAGAACTGTACCGCACGTCTCTGGATACAACTCGCCAAAAGTGCTGTTTAACAGATCAGGATGCGGCGGGGTGATCAACCGGAAGGGGTATCTGGACTGCAGATCAGGATCGGAAAATTCCCCGGCAGCAGTCAGGCAGGCTAAGGCCGGTTCTGCCTCCGAGTCTGGAGCCAGAAACCGAAAGGTATACGGTCCAATGGCCATGACTTGCCCATCGCGGCGACTGCAGTCTGAATGGACGAGCCTGCCGGACAGTACTTCCTGCACATCGCACTCTTCAGGGAATCCCACCATTCCTGTCAGATAATCGACAATTCTTTCCTCGCAGCTCTGGTGAAAGGGCGCCTCGTTAAAGCCCATTTTCAGGGCCAGGCTCTGAAATAATTTAAAATTGCTCCACGCCTCCTCCACCGGCTCGATTGCAGGTTGTGCTACTCCGAGGTAAAAATGCCCGTAACTGGTATAGATATCATGATTTTCCAGAAAGGTGGTGGCCGGTAGAAGCAGATCGGCATATTTCGCCGTTGGCGTCATAACCTGTTCGTGCACGACGGTAAAGAGATCATCTCTCAGCAGGCCTCGTCGGACTGTTGTGCCGTCAGGGTTAACACTTACTGGATTGGAATTATAAACGATCAAAGCCTTGACCGGCGGCTCGAGAGTGGTCAGTGCATGACCAAGCTGGATCATATTGATGAGCCTTGTTGGTGCACTCGCCAGATTTGGATATGTCAGTTTACTTTTATCTCCTTGGAAAGCTCCGGAAGAGAGTAAAACTCCCCGCCCTTCCCCCCCGGAAAAAAGCCCCAGACAAGCAGCCAGCGAAGCAATCGCCCGCACGGCCATCCCCCCTCTGCTGTTGCGCGAAAGACCGATACCGATCCTGAAAAAAGTCCGAGGAGAACCTGCCAACAGGACAGCGAGTTCCTCTATTTTATTTTTGGCGACACCGCTCTCGTAGGCAATACGCTTCCAGTCTTGTGCTGTTACATACGCCGCCTGTTGCTTAAATCCTTCGGTATGGTGCTCGATAAAAGGTTGATCGAGCAACTTTTTTTCAATGAGTGACTTCATCACTCCCAGAGCCAGAGCACTATCGCCACCAGGTTTTACCCGGAGATACTTATCCGCAGCCTTGCCCGTCTGGTTGCGATACGGATCGATAACGAGCAGCCTTGCACCTTTTTTTCGAGCGGCGCTGACATACTGCCAGAAGTGAACATTAGTCACCTTGATATTAATTCCCCAGGCAACAATCAACTCGGCCTCAGCTGCATTTTCCGGAGGACAGCCTGGAAGATTGCCGCACTGTTTCTTCCAGCCGGCACCGGATGCAGCAGAGCAGATGGTCTGATCCAGCCTGGAAGTGCCCAGCCTATGAAAAAAAGGGTAGCCGGCGAATCGGTTTACCGCTCCCATATTACCGGCATAGGAATAGGGCAGGATCGACTCACCGCCAAACTGCTGCTGGATATCTTTGAGTCTGGCAGCCAGGACATCCAGTGCTTCCTCCCAGTCGATTCGCCGAAATTCTCCCGCACCCTTGTTGCCCACCCTGAGCTGCGGATAGAGGATTCTCTGCGGGCAATAGAGCCGTTCTGGATACCGGCGCATCTTCCGGCAGATAAAACCAGCCGTATAAGGATGATCCTTATCGCCCTGCAGGGCGACAACTTTGCCGTCTTCAACGGTGGCGAGCATGCCGCAGGTATCGGGACAGTCGAGTGGACAAATGGTTTTCTTTTGTATTGTTGTTGCTATCATTTCAAAAAAACTACCCCAAAATAGCATGCCCATCATAGAGATAACGTTTTATCTTGTGGGTAGCCGTTTTGATAAAAGGTTCACGCCGTTCGAAAATTTTTGCCAGCCGGGATGATTTCGGCAGTTGCTTGTTCAGGTCCAAGCGCATTGAGTCGAGCAAATCCTCAATATAGGCCCGCCTGTCGGCACGAGAACTCCCGGCAGTCTGATCATCGATAAATTCATAATCCGGATAGACCCAGGCCTCCATCTGGCCGTTGTTTTCAATAAGCAGGGTTTCCACAACCCAGTGATAAGTGTTCATCTTATGCTCTATCGCTTCCGGATAGACATTTTCACCATTGCTGAGAACAATCACGTTCTTTAACCTGCCACAAACATGCAAATTTCCCTCTTTATCGATAAAACCAAGGTCGCCGGTTGAGAGCCACCCGTCTTTCGTCAAAACGGCTTCGGTACTTTCCTCATCATTAAAGTACCCCCGCATCACATTGGCACCACAGACAGTTATTTCGCCGATGCCTGTTTCCGGATCCGGTTTGACTATTTGCACCTCGACACCGGGAATCGGCTTACCCGCCGAGCCAATGGCAATAGTTTTGTCCCCTGCCGGCCCTCCGGCTATCAGAGGAGCCGCTTCAGTCATGCCGTAGCCGATCAGATAAGGGATTTGAGCTTCGTAGAGGAATTTCTCCACATCAGGATTAAGAGCAGCTCCACCTATCCCCATGAGCTGCAGATTTCCACCAAAAAAAGAAATCAGCTTTTTACCAATCTTCCGAAAAATAATCTTTCTGCCCAGCCCGAATGTACACACCCCTTTTAGCAGGCGGCTTTTTTCAATCTGCGGCAGAACTCTTTTTTTATAGATCTTTTCCAACACCAGAGGGACAGCAAAGATGGCAAAAGGCTTTTCATAAGCGCAAAGTTTCTGCAGAATAGCAGGTGTCGGAGTCTTGCCAGCGTAAGCAATACGGCCGCCACATAACAGCGGCAGGATGAAACCGCAGGTGAATTCGTAGGTGTGCGACATAGGGAGAATAGACAACCAGACGGATCCCGGCTTTATTTCTTTCAGCCCGGCAGCGGCATAGGCGTTGGCCGTCAAGTTCTTATGAGTCAGCATTACTGCTTTTGAATACCCGGATGTTCCGGAAGTGTACAAAATTGAAGCAAGATCATTCTCACCTACCGGAGGAAAGACGGGACCTCCTGGATTCTCTTTTAATGTCGCAAGGGCTTTTGCAAGATAGTTGGAAAAAGTAACCACGCTCACAACACTGATCTCGGAATTGCAATCATCGAGAGTGATAATCGGCCCCTTCAGCTCTTGACGCAGTTCGTAGATTTTTTCGATCTGTTTCTGGGTGATGAACAGCGCTTTGATCTGCATCTCATTGAGAATATGATGGACGTCACTCTCTGGCAGGTCTGGCAGGATGGGGACGGCGATAGCCCCCAGACGGACAATAGCAAGATAGGCTATGCCCCAGTTTTGCGAATTCTCGCTGAGGATGGCAATACGATTGCCTTTACCCATCCCTTCGTTTTGCAGCCGCGCAGCCAGGGCAATAATCCTTTCGAGGAATTCACCATAGGAAAGAGGTTTCTCCATCGCCATTCCTATGGCGGGACTGTCTTTATATTTTGCACAGCTGGAATCGATAACATAATTGAGAGTCATGCCGACTTCTACAACTGAATTCATGGTCTACCTCTGTCTATCGCCCCGGCACTTTCCGCCCCGGCAAGGCAAAATTATTGTCTGATTCATAGTTTGGACAACCCGTACGGATAGTACACAAAACGACTTTTACCGTCAATTACCAAGGATCGTGGAATGAGACAAGAGAGTATCTTTAAAAAAATTTCCAGGCAATTTCAGACAAGAGGACAGGCTGAAAGAGCAGCCCGCCAAGGGTATTTCGTGATAAAAACAGAAAAAGATACAACATCAGACTCGATGCTTGGAATCAGATCTCTTCAGAATGCTCAGTACTCCGATCCTGGAGAATTTTTTTTACTGCTTCAGTGATATCTTTGATAGCAAATGGCTTGGCAATAGTGATCACATTATCCAGATAACCGGCAACGGCAAGATATCGTTCCTTAGAGATAGTCCCGCCTCCTGAGATGGCAATGACCGGGAGAAGAGGTGCTATACTGCGCAGATCGAGAATAGTCCGCAGTCCGTCCTTTACCGGCATAACCATATCAGTTATGACCAGATCGCAGGGAGATTGTTGAAACAGCTCAACCCCTTTCTGGCCATTCACCGCCGACAAAACCTCATATCCACTCATTTCCAGGATCCTGCGAAGCAAGTCGAGGGCCGTTGGCTCATCATCTATAACAAGGATACGTTTCCGGTCGATCATTGTAGTATTGTATATATGTTCTTTTAGTTAAAGAATTAGTTTCTGAATGTATACGCTACTTTAAAAAAAAATCAAAAACAATTTTAATAATATCAAATTGATCGAATTTTATTCACAGTGAGAGTGAGTGCGCCAAAATCCATCTCGACCATACCGGTCAGCACATATCCTCTACCGCTGCGCAACATATGTGCATGGCGACGATAGACTTCAGGAAAAAAAGTCGTCTCCAGTTGTCCTGTCTCATCTTCGAAAGTGAGAAATTCCATGACCTCCCCGGTTCGAGTCGATACCAGCTTACCGGTCAATAGCCAGGCCGCCAGCTGGACCCGCTGCCCGACACGATCCTGCAGAGCCGCCACTTTCTGCAACCCTTTGCCCTGAGGCTGTAAAAATTGCAGTGGATGACAGTCGCAGAGAAAACCAAGAACTTCATATTCCCGCCGTAACATGCTCCTGAGGTCCGGTGGCGACAGTGGAGGGGCCGGAGGAAGCTTTGTTGCAAAAAGAGAGAGGCACCTTTTATCGTGCAACAGTCGTTGAAAGCTCGCCCATTGCCAGAGCATGACAGTCCGGTTGCCTTCGGGATTCAGGCTGTCCAGCGCCCCGGCATGAATAAGCGCACGGGCTTCATTGTCCGCCGGTTGCGTTCGCCTAAAAAAGTCGCCGAGATCGTGAAATAGCTCCTGATCACGTGCCCGCACAAGCCGATCCAGAAAACCAACCGACAGGCCATGCACACTCTGCAACCCGACAAGTATCCGGTCTTTTTTACCCGTCCAGGAAATCTTACTGGTCCGAACATCCGGGTGCAGAATTTTCAGGCCCAGCCGTTTCGCCTCGGAAACATAGGCAAAAGTCGAATAATAGCCCCCCTGATTGGCGATAACCGCAGCCATGAATTCTGCCGGATAATGGCGCTTAAGATAGGCGGCCTGAAAGGATACCCTGGCATAGGAGGCGGAGTGCGGCTTGCAAAACGAATAGCCGTCAAAACTCATCATCATCTGCCACATTCGTTCCACCTCCGCCGGATCGACATGACGACGGGCGCAGCCGTCAAAAAACATTGTTTTGTAGTGCTGAAGCCTGCGGACCTTGTCTTTTTTGGACATGATCTTGCGCAGCCCGTCGGCATCGCCATGGCTGAAACCGGCCAGAGCAACGGCCACTTTGGAGACATCTTCCTGATAGACCATCAGCCCGAAGGTATCGTCGAGGACATCGCCGATCTGCGGACAAAGCGGCTGCCAGCTGCCACCGTGCAAACGCCGCACATATTCCCGGACGAATTCATTGGCCGCCGGACGAATAATGGAAGACTGGATTACCAGTTGCTCGAAGTCACCGGTGCCGGCTTTTTTTTCCAGCAAACGCATCGCCGGACTCTCGATATAAAAACAGCCCATAGTCGCCCCTTCGGCAACAGACATCCTGGTCGCCTGATCATCTTCGGGCCGCCAGCTCAATTCGTCCAGCAAGTCGCCGCCTTCACGTACCGCAGCAACAGTGTCGCGAATAACCCCCAGGCTTCTGTTGCCGAGGAGATCAATTTTAACCAATCCGGCCTCTTCCGCGCCGTCTTTTTCCCATTGGATAATCGGCACGCCTTTGGCCGCCCGCTCCACCGGCACATAGTGAGTGATCGGTTCCGGTGTGATAATCACGCCTCCCGGATGGACAGAGAGATACCGCGGGACCCCGATCAGTTTGCCAGCAAGCGCTAAAACCTCAGGCCAGGGAGGCGATAAATCCTGATCTTTTAATGACGGCAGAGAGACCAGGCACTGTTCCAGACTCTCCGCCCCACTGGTATGCATCCAGGGCATCCTTTTGGTCAAGCGAGAGATCTCGCCGTCAGGCAGACCAAAGGTCTTGGCCGTTTCCCGGATAGCCATGCGCGGTTGAAAAAAGACATGGTTGCACACCATTGCCGCATGACCGGCATAATCCCGCAACACATCAGCCAGCACTTCGTCGCGCTCGTCCCAGGAAAAATCAATGTCGATATCGGGCGGATCAGTCCGGCCGGGGTTGAGAAAACGCTCGAAATACAGATTATATCTGATCGGACAGACATTGGTTATATCCAGACAGTAGGCGACCAGCGAGGCGGCCCCCGAACCGCGGCCGCAGATCCTCCGTTTTTTTCGTCTGCCGTCCACCCCTTTTCTATGCACGATGTCGCGCACCACCAGAAAATAGGCAGAAAAGCCCATATTCTCAATCACTTTCAGTTCATACTCAAGCCGTTCGATGACCGGCTCGCCCAGATCGTCTCCGTAACGGCGCCTGGCTCCCCGATAGGCTTTTTCTCTTAAAACCAGCGACGGCTGCAACCCTTCGCCACCCCACCAGGGCGGCATGACAACACCAAAAGCCGGGCCGGAGAAGGTGCATGTTTCAGTCAGTTTTTCTGTTGCCGGCAGCACCTCCGGCCAGATGGCAAAATTATGGCGATATACCTCTGCACCAGCCAGCCAGTTTATGTTCTCCACCGTCTCCCGCTGCAACACGCGGCTGAGCGTGCTGCCTTCTCGGATGGCCTGCAAGAGACACCAAAGCTGTCTGTCGCTCTCTTGCCCCATATCGCTGTCGGCTGTGGCCACGGCGGCAAGGCCATGATCCCGGGCAAAGGCGCGAAGGGTACGCCCAAGACCATTGGGCCATGCACCAAGATCGGCCACAACCTGCACGTTCTGCTCTTTATATTTCTGTAATAGATTGGTATCTCTACACAAAACAAGCAGACCATCCGTCAGGGAGATCACATCGTCCATAAGCCTGAAACTCTTGGCCATATGCCGCCTGGTCAGCAAGGCGCAGAGATTGGTATAGCCGTTTTTGTTTTGCACCAGGCAGGTGATAATTTTTTTTGATCCCGACTCGGAGACTTCTGCGCCGATGATCGGCCGCAGACCTTCATGCCGACAGGCTTTTATAAAATCCCAAAGGCCATAAAGGTTATCTCTATCGGTCAGAGCCAGGCCGGAATAGCCGAGTTCTTTTGCTTGTCGGCAAAGAGCGGCGGGCGATGAAGTACCCTGCAGTAGGGAATAATACGATCGAACGCGAAGAGCAAACATACAAGAGACATTCAATGAACAGGTAAACCAGCGGAATCGTCAGCAGAGAGAGTAACCGGATACTGCCGGCCAACTCCGATCACCCCGTGACCAAAACGCCTGCGCAGAGTATCCACCGCTCCGCTGGCCTTTTTCTGTCGGAGTTGCCGCAGGTCCGGTTCGGCAAAAAGCGACAGTTGCGGCGACCGGCGCTGCAGACGGTCACAGACCAGGCGACAGCTGCGAATCCTCACCCGCCTTATCCAGGCTCGCTGCAGGGCTGTCAAAGCCAGTTCACGCAACAGAAAATCATCGTACGTCCCTCCTTTGCAGGAGGCCTGGCGCACCACATGGCCGCCGTCTGCATATCTTACCCAGATCCCCACCCGCCTGGTCACCTGCCGCTGCATGCGCAGATGAAACCCCGCCCGGCCGGCAAGCGTGGCAACGACTCCCTCCACCTGCCGCTGGTCGTTGGTGTCACCAGCAAAAGTGTGGTCGTAGTCAATACTTTCCGTCTTCCCCTCAGACGTACACACCCTGCTGCCATCGACACCATGGCTGGCGGCATGAAGATACGCACAGCGGCTGCCAAATGGCACCATAAGCTGGTGGAGATTGAGCTGTGCCAACGCGCCGATGGTGGTCAGCCGAAACTCCTGTAACTTTTGTAATTCCTGAGCGGAAAGTCCGGGAAGAAGCTGAACAGGCAAGGGAGCAAGGAAAAGCTCCTCATCCCCTGCCGTGACGATATATTCCCCCACCGGCTTGACGAGTCGAGAGGCAACTTTGGCCACCAGTTTGCTGGTACCGAGCGTCCAGATCGGATTGATCCCGAGGCTGGCGCGCGCCTGGCGACGGACCCGCCAGCCGACATCGGGAGCCGGGCCGTACAGCCGGTGGGTCCCGGTAACATCGACAAAAAAATGACCGTCCGCCCGGCCGCATTCAATCAGCGGGGAATAGCCCTGCAGTTCTTTGACAAAGGCTCGCATCGCCTTGTCGTACAAGGTAATACGAGGCGCGATAAGCGCTGCTCCCCGGCAGATTCTCGTTGCCTGCCTGACGGACATTCCCTTGCGCACCCCTTCTCCGTAAGCCTCTTCACTCATATCGTAGACCACCGCCCGTGCTGCCTGCAGCGGGGCAATAATGAGCGGCCGTCGGCACAAGCTGCTGTCGGCAACCCGTTCAACGGCGACGGCAAAATCAGCGACATTGAAATGAAGCACCGCCCGTTCCCGCAGTGTAAATCCCTGCGCCATCAGCGTTCTCCGTGACTGAGATCAGCCAGGATCCCCGCCAGCCTCCGACCATTTTTCGGAGCCTGGGCCCGGACATGGTTATTAAAAACCAGTATACCCCGGTCGGCTTTAGCAGCCATCGGGCGGAGGTACTGCTCACTCCAGGCACGGAGTTCCTGATCGGAGTAATCGTAGTTGAATTTTTTCTGCATATTCCCCGACTGCCAACCCTCCTTGTTCCTACCGTGGAAACGGACATAGAAAAGCGCCGGATTGGTCACCACGTCAAGAGAGGGAAAAAGGCCGGGCAGTGACGGCTCATCGACAGTCACAAGGGTCACCTGCCGCCGTTCCAACTCGGCAAAAACCGGATCAGTCGCCCAGGAACGATGGCGAAATTCGACCGCCACCGGCACACCATGCAACCCATCAAGCAATGCGGCCAGATAGGTACGATTGGCGATGGAACGATCGAATTCCGGCGGCAGCTGGATCAGGACGACGACAAGCTTTTTCTGCAAAGGTGCGATCCCCTGCCGGTACAGGTGCAGCTGCTCCCGCCAGTCGTCTGCCCGTTCATGGGTCATGGTCCGGGTCAGTTTGGCGGCAAACAGCAGGTGGGCAGGGGCCTTTTCCACCATACGAGCCAAGGCGTCGGCCCGGGCCATCTGGTACCAGGTATAATTCAGTTCGACCACCGAGAAACAGCGGCCATAGAGGCCGAGCATCTCCGCGCTTTTGGTCCCTTCCGGATAAAAGCCACTGTCCACCCATTCAGTATACGAATAGCCGCAGGTGCCGACATACACGGGACAAACTCGTCCGGGTGCTGTCGACCCGGAAGGAAAGGTAAGCTCCACCTTTGCCGGGCAGTGACCATTATTTTCGTTCACCGTCAAATTCCGCATGTCTGCCCCTTATTACCCCGACTACCTTTCCCTGGACCAACAGCTCGCTGAACGGATAACAGACAACCTGATAAGCATCGTTGGCGGGCCGGAGTTCAATATGGTCGGCATAGCGGAAGAATCGTTTGACTGTCGCCTCCTCTCCTTTGATAAGAACGGCGACGACCTCTCCGTTTTCAGCATACTGCCGCGGTTCGCAGACCACCAGATCGCCATCGAAAATACCGGCATCCTTCATCGACTGCCCCTTGATGCGCAGACAAAACAGATTGTCGCCGGGAAAGACCGAACTGTCGACCACCACCGTTCCCTCCCATTCCTGCTGGGCATACATGGGCAACCCCGCCGTGATCCGGCCGACGACGGGAAGTTCCCGACCCGCCCTGGGATTGCTGTTTTCCCGGGGTTCGGGATACAAACGAACGGTCCGGCCATAATACCCTTCACGCGCAAGCACGTTTTTCTTTTCCAGCTGATTCATCAACTGGGCCACTGCCGTATGGCTAACACCCAGATCAACGGCAGCCTGCCGTAAAGTCGGGATACGTCCCTCTTCGTCAATCCGTTCCGTCAGATAGTCCAGCACCTGCTGCTGCTTGTCGGTAAGTTCCATAGCAATCCCCCCAAATGTATATGTACATTTTTTCCAATTGTACATATACATTGCAATTTGTCAATATACATTACTGTCTGTCGAACAAAAAAAATTATAGAACGTTACAGAGGACACATGGAAAATTCGAGCCTTTCCAAGAAGATGGATGGAGTGAGTGGCATAGCGGGAAAGTATCCGTTCACGGGAAAACCGCCACATTCTGAAGAACCCCCGAACTGTAAGCATTCATCAGTGCCGGAGATACGCGAAAGAGCTTATTGCACTGTACTATCGGTACGTTTAATGGCCGATGCCAAAACAGATTCGGTGCTGGTGAACGCTTACGCGGGAAAAGGTGTATCATCCACCTATGAGGCAGTCTTTGACACGATCCCAGTTGCCCTGGTCAACCCACTGCAATTTTTCTAAAAACAGCTTGTCGCTGGAATACTCCTTGCCGGCACGTTCCCTGGCCAGAAACTTCTTATACTCCCCTGGTCCACTGTTATACATGGCATAGACAACCTGGGCGAGAAGCTGCATATCAGCACTTTTTTGCCAGCGGGAATGCTTCAGGGCATACTTGCGCAGATACAGGTCGGCAATCTCACAACCGGCGAGGGCGTTGTAACGGATATCCCAGCGCAGGCGCCTGTGGTCATACAGACCTCGCCAGACCCGTTCATTGATCTGCATCAGCCCTATCGATGTCTGATTATAGGAGAGCAGATAGGTGAGTTTTTTATTTTTAGCGACGAACTGACGAAAACAACTTTCCTGCCAGGCCATTGCCGGAATAAGTTTTTGAAACATCTCATGAAACGTATTCGGAATTTCACCTCGGGATAAGATTGTGGTCGACTTCTCGGCAAGAACCACTCTGACTCTTTCTACATAATCAACAACATTTTTTTCGGGCACTTTCCAGCGGAGAATCTCACCATAGGCCGGCAAGGCGGCACCATAGGCCGGAGGCAACAAAAAATGCAAGACCTGTGAGAAAGGATCAATCTCCAACTCCTCCTCCGGGATGTCGATTTCCTGCATTTCATCCAGGGGATTGACATCCTCGTCAATCGGCGGCAACTGCAGCAGTTCTCTCAGCTTATTATCTAATTGAGGGCCATAAGGCAAGGTAGTGCTCTTGCCGGTCAGCATGCCAGCCAGACGCACCAAGCCCTGCTGACTGATCTCCAGGCCAAGCGTTGGTCCCATCCTGTCAAAAACGCTCAGGGCATCGGCAGCAGTAAAAAAAGCCAGATAGCCGAGGCTATTTTCTGAAGGTTGCGCAAACAGCTGTCTGCGAAAAACAGGGGCCAATTGCTGCCATGCCCAGACAAACTGCACTCTGACAAAATCCTTACCAATATCCGGCTTTTGGAGGGCCGCAACAAAAGCATATCGGGTATCAAGCAGCACATCGATAAGGGTCTGCCGATCTGCCGGATTAAGCGACTCAGTGGCCATGGTGGTGAGCAGTCGGACCAGAAAGGCATCCCAGGTATCCCAGAGTTGGACCAGCAGTCTACGTTCTTCCACAGTCAACTCCATCACAGCTTGATTATCCTCCTCCGGCTCAAACACTTCCTGTACCTCGGCAAGCAGTTCCACCACGACACCATCCGGGCCGACTTCAACCCCTCCCCCATGCAGACTATCGAGCATGGCCTGGGTCGCTTGCTGCGCCTCGACACGAAAGAGTGGTGCCAGAAACGAGCGCAGGTCCGTTATCGGTGGCGCCAGATCAAGACGCACCTGGTCAAGATATTCCGACACCCGGGACTTGGCCAATTTCCAGACAAAACCGGCAATGGTTGCCGGTTGCCGGGATAAGTTCAGAAGACGCGATTCAACGGTTTGAAAAGAAAGAGAAAACGTTTGACTGTCGAAAACCGGCTGCTGCAACAACTCCAGGTATCCCTGCCATGCAACAGGGACGACGCATTTCTCGCCCAGATGGGTACCGACCTGCACATCCAAGCGAACTTCCAGGCGCAGCAGTTTTCCGACAGAGGTGAAGTGTGGTTCGGCAATCCTGACATAGGTGCAATCACCCGGTGTCCCGAAGATCTCAGCACTCTGGTCATTGCCGGAGAAACTTTTGTGCAGCAGAAGAGAGGTCAACAATTTATGATCAAGGGTGAGCGGCAGACTCACCTCTTCCGCAAAACCGGGGGATGCGAAAAAAACCAGCCAAAGCAACAGCAGGGAAATAGATTTCAACAGACTCTTCATGATTTTCCAGCACAATTATTGAGCAACATCCCAGCCACCCTCAACCCTTTTGAACACAAAGAAAAATCTTAAAGCACGACTATACAAACCCCCAATAACTATAAAAAGGACAAACGTATCAGGACATAAAAAAATCGACGCAAAGAGGGTTCGCCTCACTACGTCGATCAGTACCTTATGTCAAAAAGTAAGGTTTTGAGACCCCTTTATATAAGTTAAAATCAACCAACAGTTCGAACCAATCTGCCAAAGCCTCCCGGAATAGTCCCTGACGACCAGAAAGCCCGGCCCTGTTTAAAATCAACAAACCAGTATCCACCCGGTTTACGTTGGGCTGCGACAAAAATAAATGGCTGCTCTTTGGAAAAACACAGCTTCAGGTAAATATCCTTGAAATTTTTCTCCGGTTCCATGAGCGACATAGCCTCTTCCATGGTCGGCAGTCGCCAGTCGGAAAATCCGGCAAAATTATTTTTGTTTACCACTTCAATATTTTTCTGCATGGTCCTGGTGGAGTTGATATCAAGGCCGTCTCGCTGCCACATGAGCGAGGTTCGCTGGTCCACGATGACCTGTGGATCCCCGGTGGAAACAAAAGCGTTGGTAAATCGTCCGGATGGGTTGCAATCGGAATCGAAAAAATTCCATTTTTTAAGCACGCCGGCTAACTCGTCATCGTTAATAATACCAGGCTCCGAGGGTAAAAGTACCACATCTCCGGTAAACGGTGTTGCATCTGCCCTGGGAAGCGGTGTCCCCATGTCCTCGACCAGAACAACTTCAACCCTGGGCACTATCAGTTGGGAGTCCCCGCCATCAAGAACATTGTCAATCAACCACTGTTTAATTGGCTCGTTAATTGCGTAACTTTTCTCAAAAATAGATGAACTCCCCTGCCCTTTTACGCACTGTTTGATAATTTCCGGTGGTGCTTTTATCTCCGCCAGAATTTTTGCGTGTTTCACTGCCCGTTCCATCAAACAGAGCTTTGGCTCATCGCCCCAATTGTCGACAAAAAAATAGTACACGCACTCCTCATTGTTGCGCACTCTTTCACGGCCCCCCCAGGACTCAAAAGTTCCAAAAGACATATCCGGAGTCATTTCCCAGTCAATAGGACTAATTACCTGGTCGCCAATTTTTACCTTGTGAAACATGCCCATAAATATCTCCTTATGTGTATAGAGTTGCCTATTTAGTATAACTTTTTACCGGAAAATCGCCAAATCCTGAATAACTTCCAAACCCTAAGCATTAATCAGTGCCGGAGAAGCGCGAAAGAGGTAATTAAACTGTATTATTGCTACGTTTAATAGCCGATGACAAAACAAATTCGGTGCTGGTGAACGCTTACTATTTAGCTACCATCTGCCGTATATCGTTTCCTTATTAGCAAGGCTGGAGTAACATTACTCGTCAGCAGAAACTGTTCATCAAATTAACATTAACAAGCATTATCAACATGTCCACCGAGAAAAGACTAGATATACGGAAAAGAGGCTATCCCCTTCCAGGGGGGGTCAGCAAACTCGAAGAAGGGATAAACTTTGCCATCTTCAGTCGCCATGCCACCCGCGTTACGCTGGTTATCGACCACTGGCCAAAAGATGCCGTACTGCCTATCCGCCATGAATTTGAGCTCGACCCTATCGAAAATCGGACCGGCGATATGTGGCATATTCTGCTGACGACCCATCAACAGAACTTTAGCTACGGTTATCGCCTTGACGGCCCGTCGGATCCTTCCGGAAAAGGGCTGGTATATAATTACGACAAAATCCTTATCGATCCTTATAGCCGCGCCTTGCAGCCAAGAAAATGGGGGGACGTTGCCGAATACGGTGAAAGACCTCTCGGCAGAATTGTCACCCAGGATTTCGACTGGCAAAAGGATAGGCCACTGAGAACCCCCTTATCGGAAACCATCATATACGAACTCCATATACGTGGTTTCACAAGCGATGTCAGCTCCGACGTTGCTGAACCGGGAACGTATCTCGGGGTTATTGAAAAAATCCCGTATCTGCAGAACCTCGGCATCACCGCTGTCGAACTGATGCCGGTAACCGAGTTCGACGAAAATGATACAGTATTTTACGATCCCGATACCGGCAAGCGATTGAAGAACTTCTGGGGATATAATCCGGTATCTTTTTTTGCTGTCAATTCCGGGTACGCCCACAACTTGGGACAGGCCATCAATGAATTTAAGACAATGGTACTGGCCCTGCACCAGGCCGGAATTGAAGTGTATCTTGACATGGTCTATAACCACACAGGGGAAGGTGGCTACGCAGGGAACACCAGCAGCTTCAGAGGAATCGAAAATCCTATCTACTATCATCTCAATAAAGACAACAATTATCTCAATTTTTCCGGCTGCGGCAACACCATTAACTGCAATCACCCTGTGGTCCGGCACCTCATCCGCGATTCCCTGCGCTATTGGGTGACGGAGATGCATATCGATGGCTTTCGCTTTGACCTAGCCTCTATTCTTGGACGAGACCAACAGGGTAATGTTCTGCTTAACCCACCAATGATCGAGGCAATCGGGGAAGACCCGGTTCTCCGGGATACTAAAATGATCGCCGAGGCATGGGACGCGGCCGGATTGTATCAGGTCGGATCGTTTTCTACCGATCCGCGCTGGGCGGAATGGAATGGTCGCTTCAGAGACGACATCCGCGCCTTCATGATTGGCAAAGAAGACACGGTTTCGCAACTGGCTACCCGTATTGCCGGCAGTTCGGACCTGTATCAGGCAAGTGGCCGCGGTCCCTTATGCTCGATTAATTTTATAACCAGCCACGATGGTTTCACCCTCTACGATCTGGTCAGTTTCAACCAGAAAAACAACCGAGCCAATGGCGAAAACAACCGAGACGGCGATAACCATAATCTCAGCTGGAACAGCGGCTGGGAAGGCCTTGACTGTTCGGTCGAGATTCAGCAACTCCGTCTACGACGCTTAAAAACGTTCGCAGTCCTGCTGCTTTTCTCCCAAGGAGTGCCAATGATCTGCGCCGGAGACGAATTCGGCCGCACTCAAAACGGCAACAACAATGCCTGGTGCCAGGACAACCAAACTAGCTGGCTGAATTGGTCGCTCCTTAAAACAAACAAGGGATTCCACCGATTTTTCAAGAAGTGTATCGCGCTTAGAAAAAAACATCCTCTTTTCCGCAGAGAAGATTTTTTTCACCCCACAGACAAGGAAAACAACTCGCCGAAAGCAAAAACAGCTCCGGAAATCGCTTGGCAACACCTCTCCCCAGGAGTACAGAATTGGTCACCCGGCTGCCAGGGCCTTGCTTTTCTCCTTCGGGCTTCAGACTGTGGTGAGGAATCGAGCGACTTTTTTGTCATGCTCAACGGCAACATGGACCAGACCTTGTATTTCACAGCTCCCCGGCCGCAGAAAAAAGGCCGGACCTGGTATCGTACTATTGACACCGCGGCAGTCTCTCCTGACGATTTTTGTCGGCTTGAGGCAGCGATTCCTCATTCAACAAGAACCCGTATTGGTGTTCCTCCGTTTGGTTGTGTTGTTTTGCAGTCTGATTATTAGTGACTTAGAAATGTGTTACTTGCGCTCTTGGCAAGTAACACATTTCGTGAAGGAACTTATCCCGCAAATCTTTTAGGCGGGATTAATGACTTAGAAATAAATCTCCTGTGCTTTTGACAGGAGATTTATTTCGTGAAGAAACTTATCCCCGCACAGCACGGGGACTAAAAAGAGCACCCGTCAAGCGAGTACTGAACAGAGTACCCGCAAGGGGCATTAAAAAGAATCCCGCAAAGCTTTTGGGCGGGATTAATGGCCCTTTATCAATCATCTTGTGTTTTTTTAAAGAAAATTATTTCGTGAAGGAACCTATCCCCCGCAAGGGGGGGGCATTAAAAAGAGCACCCACAAGAGAGTGCTATAAAAAGTCCCCATGCGTAACTCAGATCATAGCAGAAAATCTTTGGCAGCATAATCGTCATATGCTATATGTAATAAGAGTTGACGACACATTTCCTGTCGAAACTGTTATTTAAAACCCTTTCATTTTAAAACTGTAAAACGAGACAAATGACACAAGTATTACTCTTAGGAGATTCACATATTGCGCACTTTTACTGGCAGTCGCGTATGCCATCCTATAAAGTAAACAACTTAGGGGTACCGGAAACGACCGCTGCTGACCTTCTTGCCTCTCTACCTGGCATAAAAAAGCAGGTAACATATACCGATGTAATCATGATAATGGTGGGCACCAATGACGTGCTCAACGGTAATTACGAATTCATCAACACGCTGAAACAAATAATCGTCCAACTCAGTCATGATTTTCCGGCTGCAGAAGTTCTGGTCAGCAGCCTCTTTCCTATGGAACTCCCCGATTTGCCAAATCACACAATCACCAACCTCAATAGTCATATTGAAGCATTCGCCATGCAGACCGGCTGCTGTTTTCTTGACACCTACCACCGATTGACCAACGTAGACCAACCAATTTTTCTTGAAGACGGAATAAATATCACCGAAGCGGCCTATGAAGCATGGGCCCGAGCCTTGCTTGAGCATATTGCCTTTCTTATAGAAAATGACTAGAATACTGATCGTCTGTTTTAATCACACTATTTTTCTACCAAGGAGTTACACCGATGGTTCGTAAACTTGTATTCTTTACCTTTGCCGTACTTTTTTCCGTCAATCCCCTGTTCCTTGCGGAGCAGCTTATGGCGATGCCCAAGGAACCGGCGCCCTCAAACATTCCAACAGTCTCCGGCACGATCGTTGAGACCATGAATGCCTCTGGCTATACCTATATGCTCGTTGAAAGTGGAGCAAAAAAAACATGGGTTGCTATTCCCGCCACAACTGTTGAAAAAGGAGCCGCAATTAAATATTACGAGGGGATGGTGATGCAAAATTTTACCAGCAAAACCCTTGATCGTACCTTCGACGCCGTTGTCTTTAGTTCAGGCCTGGCAGGCGAAAAAGACGAGACGGCGCCGCAGTCGGCAGTAGAGACAGAAGCAAAGAACGATACTTTTTCAGCCGCCGTCAAAGCCGAGAAAACCAGCAGCAAAGACACTCCGGCTCAAGTAATGGAAACGTCCGGTGGCAGCGCCGGTGCCATTGCTCCACTGGAAGAGATATCCATCGAAAAAGCAACTGCCGCTAACGGTTACACCGTTGAAAAAATCTTTACCAAAACCAAAGAGCTTACCGGTAAAAAAATACAGGTCCATGGCAAAGTCGTCAAATTCAGCCCGCTAATCATGGGCAAAAACTGGATCCATCTCCAGGATGGAACTGGTAACGCCATGCAGAACAGCCATGATCTGGTGGTAACCAGCTCTGAAACCGTTGAAGTAGGTAGTATCATTACCATTGAGGGAGTTCTGGCTGCCGATAAAGATTTTGGCGCGGGCTATAAATATGCAGCCATCGTTGAGGATGCCACGATTGTCAAATAGGGATAAGTTCCTTCACGAAATAAAGCTCCTGTCAAAAGCACAGGAGATTTAACAATTGGTCATTAATCCCGCCCAAGGGC
>CBDTUM010000063.1:0-21994 GCA_965363495.1 uncultured Desulfopila sp. | reverse complement strand
CTCCCTTCGACAACAACTAATCTTTATTGAGAGAACGACAAAGTGAGAACTCCCCCCCTGATCCTCATTGTTGAGGATAATCCAGTAAACCTGGTTATCCTGAGGACCCGACTGCTTGCCAATCATTACGAAGTTATCACCGCAACTGATGGCGAAGAGGGCCTAAGGAAGGCGAGAAAAATACAACCCGATCTTATCCTGCTTGACATCCTCATGCCCAAGATGGATGGCCTTGAAGTGTGTCGACGCCTCAAGGGTGATCCCTCACTGTCATTTATCCCCATTATTATGGTCACCGCACAAACTGACTCAAAAGATGTCATTGCCGGACTTGAGGCGGGTGGTGATGAATACCTGACCAAACCCGTTGACCATGCCGCTCTGGTCGCCCGGGTGAGGTCTATGCTGCGGATAAAGGGTCTGCACGATACCGTGCTGGAACAAGCCGCCAAGCTCAAAGTTCAACTTAAAACAGCCTCCAGGATCCAATCATTATTCTGGCCACAGCTCCCGGAAATCGGCGAAAAATGTTCCATATGGGCACGATGCATACCGGCCTCCTATGTTGGAGGGGATCTGTACGACATTATCCCCCTCCCGGATGGCAGTTTCCTCGCTTATGTTGCAGATGTCTCTGGTAAAGGTGTTCCTGCGGCGCTCATTATGGCAGCGCTATCAACTAAAATTCGTGCCTCCGTCCCTCATTTTTCTGATTTGAGTACGTTTCTACAGAGTGTTAACGATGCCATGTACGACCTGATCTATCAGGAGGGATCCTTTGCCACCTTACTCCTCACCAGATATTGGCCTTCTTCCGGCAAACTGCAATTTGTGCGTGCTGGGCACCCGAGCCCCGTTTGGATCGTCCGGGGCGCTGTAAAAGATTTGCCGCTGGTAAAAGGCATTGCTCTGGGCGTCACGCTAGATGTCGAATATGAAACGTACGAACTTCTGCTCGCCCCCGGAGAATCCCTTATCTTGTATACTGATGGAATCACAGAAGCTGAAAACGATGCATGTGAGTTATTCGGTTATGACCAATTGACTCACTGCATACAAACCAGCAAAGGGCCGCCCTGGGGAGAGCATTTGCTGGATGCAGTCACTAGATGGAGAAAAGGAACCAGTGTGAACGACGACCTCACAATTCTTGAAATCTGGCAGGCCTGAGCACCTAAAAACCTCTTTCCTATTCTTCTTATTTCATTATTTTTTGTCCTTTTTCACCCGAAAGGTGGTGAGCAGAATTCCTCCGAAGATTAAGAGAATGGCCTGAACGTGGGTTGGGGTCAACGTCTCGCCGAGAAAGAGGACTGCCAGGATAGTGCTGAAAACAGGCATCAGGTGAATAAACGGTCCGGCTATATTGGCTCCAAGCATGGTCACTGCCCGATTCCAGAAGATAAAGGCCAGTACCGAGGCAAAGATTGCCACATAAAGGATGGTGACAATTGATCCCATTGAAACGGTCATGGTCTTGCCGGTGGCGATTTCCAGCAGAAAGAGCGGCAGCAGGAGTGTCAATCCAACCATAACGATCCCCACCTGGTAGGCAAGAGGGTGCAGTCCTTGCGGGTATCTCTTCAAGTGCGCTGAATAATAGGCCCAGCATACAGCCGCGATAAATACCAGAATATCCCCTCTATTAAACTGCAGCTCGAAAAGAGTCGCCGGCTCTCCGCCGGAGATTATCAGTAAAACGCCGCTGAGAGATACGGCTACCCCCATACACTGCCTGACACTGAGGCGATCCTTGTACAACACCCAGGACAGCACCACAATGATGACCGGGATGCAGGAGTTGACCAGCACCGCATTGATGGCGGTGGTGGTCTGCATGGCCATATAAATCAAACTGTTGAATCCGGCCACCCCGACGATGCCCTGGATGATGATGAATTTTTTATGCTTTACTACAAGTTGACGCTGGGCGAGCAGGTGCCGAAGGCCAAAACAGCAGAGTATCAGCAGTGCCACCATCCAGCGCCAGAAAGAGAGGGTGAAGGGCGGAATTTCAGCATGCATACCCCGGCTGAGAACAAAATTACCGGACCAGAATAGGGTCGTAAGGATGAGAAGAATATACGGCATTGCCTATGAGTAGTTTTACTTAGCTATCCTTGGATTTAGGTTATTACGATAGAAAAGATTGGGTAAAGGGAAAAAATCTCATTCTGAGACGTTCTTGTCTGTTTCCTGTTCATCCTGTGCATCGTATTGTTTTTTCAGAACAACATGGACATTGGGTAGATAGTTCTTGAAGACATCTCCATAGATTTCCCAGACGGTAATAAAAAGAGCGGCCACAAGCGGACCGATAATGATGCCCAGTAAACCAAACAAGGACAGACCGCCCAGGGTTCCGAAAAGAACAAAAAGGTCGTGCATCTCCGTATCTTTGCCAACCAGCCGAGGCCGGACGATATTGTCCAGGTTGCCGGCCACTGCCCCGCAGAGGATTGCCAGGATGATCACTCCGGTAAAATTACCGGACAGTGCGAGGATAATCAGCGCCGGAAACCAGATGATGGCCGTCCCAAAAGCGGGAATGATTGACATCACCGCCATGAGCGATCCCCAGAAAACTGGTCCTTCAATGCCGGTTATAGCAAAGGCTATGCCGCAGATCGTTCCCTGCATGATGCCGATGATCACGGTTCCTTTAATTGTCGCCCTGGTCACTGAGGTGAACCTGTGGAGAAGGCGCTGCTCGTTTTGATCGTCCAGAGGGAGAAAGTACAGTATCTTGAGCAGCAACAGATCTCCCATCGTGAGGAAATAAAACATCACGTAGAGCATGATGACCGAAGAAAACACCGCGTCAATCGTCACCTTGGTTACAGAAGAGAGGGAATCGATCAGAAAAGTGGAGACGGTACCGACCATCTCGCCGGCTTTCTGGACGATAATATCACGGTAGGGGAGGATTTCCTGGTAATAGGGGATCCTTTCGAGATAGACGGTCAGGGTGGTAGGCTCATTGATGAAGCTTTGCACCCATGGAGTAACCGATTGGCCGATGCTGATGGCCTGGGTCACTACCAGGGTAATAAGAAGAGTGAGAGGTATCAGGACCAGCAGGACAATGCCAAGTATGGTAAGGATGGAAGCCAGCGTTTCTCTTCCTCCCAACTTTTTTGCAAGCAGGTGGTGGGCTGGCGCGACTATTGCTGAAAAAAGGCCGGCCATGAAAATGGCCATCAGGAACTGATGGATCATAGTCAGAAAGAGGGCAGAAATCAGAATGACCAGACCAAGCAGCGTCACTTTGTTGACCAGGTGTTGTTTCATTATTTCACGCAGGTTATGAGTATTTTTTACGATTCGTCGGTACTTGCTGTGCCACTTTCTGCAGCAGAAGGTTCCGCGAGAATGATCAGATGCACTTCTCGGGGGCCGTGCGCACCGTACACCATATGTGCCTCAATATCCGCAGTTTTCGAGGGTCCGGAGATAAATACAAAGCTGTCCAGATGCGCTCTGCCCTGTAGCAGGGTATAGGCTTCTTGCAGATCGGCAACGATATTTTCTCTTTTCAGAATGGCAATATGGATCGAGGGGAGAAGAGATGTCGAGCGCGGCCGTCCGGGTTCGGTCAGCTGGATCAAAGTGGCCGAGTCGGCAACGCCGATGGTCGGCGCGGTAATGCCGATGAAGGAGGCGATAGTTTTCTCTTTAATCTGCTGGTCCGAGCTGAAGGTGGTATGGATGGTAACCGCTTCCCGGTTAAAACGGTTCCACAGCTGGAGGGCTGCGATATCCGGGTGGTCGTGGCTCATAACATGTTTGTTATGATTGAATTCGGGATCTTTACTGCGGATCAGCTCGATGACAACAGCTGATGCCTCGGCAAAAGTAGCGACTACATGGCTGCTCATGTTTAAACTGTTGCCGTTCTCCCGGAAAATTTCTACCAACTCGTCCTGTTCAGCCACGGTTCTTCGCCCCATTTTCTGCCTGATTTCGCTGGTATCAGGGGCAGAAAACAGCTTTGGGAACATACTTTTTAAGCGCTGGCTGTGCGGTTCTTCGCCGAGGGCGGTACGGATGTTGCTCAGAAAAAAAGCCTGATTGTTTTCCATCATTTTTTCTCCTCAGTTACTGGAGGCTCAGGAATCTGGCGGCTGCTGTATTTTTCTTCCCAGAGCTCAGTGAAGGTCTTTTTGGCAATGGGCGGCAGATCCCGGCCGTCGGTCCAACCGGAGGCGATTCCAGCCATGCTGCTGATCATGTTGTTTTTCTTCACAAAAGGCCTCTGGCAAAGTCGGCCGATTTTGAGCAGGTTTCTGTAGAGAGACTTCCTTGTTATAATGAGCTGCCAGAGGGTAAAGCCGTACGCCTCGGCGGGATTGTGCTGTCTGGTGTCCCATCTGTCGCTGGCATAGGCCAATTTCTGGCGAAGGGCGGCCAGCATCCGCGGCAGATCGATCTGCACGGGACAGATATCCTTGCAGGCACCACACAGGGTCTCGCCTTTGCAGAGATCGGCATGTTTGTTGATCCCGTCGAGCAGCGGTGTAATGACCGCGCCAATCGGGCCGCAGTACGCCGAATTATAAGCATGACCGCCGATTCTGCCGTAAACCGGACAGATATTGAGGCATGCGCCGCAGCGAATGCAGGCCAGCACCTCGCGAAACTCGGGGTCGGCCAGAATTTTTGAGCGGCCATTGTCGATGATGACCAGATGAAATTCTCTGGGGCCGTCAGGGTCGTCCGCGCTGCTCGGGCCACCTGCGAAGCTGACATAGGTAGATAGTTTCTGCAGCGCCGCTCCACGGGTGAGGAGCTGGAGGGTCTCCCGGTGCTCCTCGAGGGTGGCAACGATACGCTCCATGCCCATGAGTGCGACATGCACGGGTGGCATGGTTGTGGCCATCCGGATGTTGCCCTCGTTGGACACTAAACTGATATGGCCGGTTTCGGCACATGCCAGGTTGCAGCCGGTCAGTCCCATGTCGGCACTCAGCAGTTTTTCGCGCAGCGCTTTGCGGGCTGCCATAGTTAAGGTCGGTGGATCATTGGTATACTCCATGCCCAGTTTCTCGGCAAAAAGTTCGCCGATCTGATTGCGGTCCATATGGATGCACGGGGCGATGATATGCGACGGTTTATCGCCTGCCAGCTGAATAATATATTCACCCAGGTCGGTTTCAACCACTTCAATACCCTCATCCTGCAGGGCCGGATCAATATCTATCTCCATGGAGAGCATCGATTTGCCTTTGACGACCCGTTTTACCTTGTTGTTTCTTGCGACCTCTAGGGTATAATCGATGGCCTCCTGGGCAGTTTCGGCAAAGTAGACATTGCCTCCCCGGGCGCGCACATTTTTGGCCAGTTCAGCAAGAAGAATGTCCAGGTGCTCAAGGTTTTTCAGGCGCGATTTTTTCACCCGTTTGCGCATATCTTTATCTTCCAGGTTCGCCCACAGCGCCATGGCACCTTTGCCGAAACGATCCTGCAGGGTATGCAGGCTGGCCTGAAGTCTGGGTGATGCCAGACCTTTTTGTGCTTCTTTGCTGTAGTCGTTCATGCCTTGCCTCCTGTGGGACTCGCTAAGAGTTGGGCAATATGCTGGACCTTGACATCTACTCTCCGTCTGGAGATGCGGCCGAGAATATTCATCAGGCAGCTGATGTCGCAGCCGGTGACGGTGCCCGCCCCCGTGGCGAGGATATTGTCGATTTTTTCATCGGCCATGGCGACACTGATCTCGGGATAGTTGACACTGAAAGTTCCGCCGAAGCCGCAGCAGGTATCGCTGTCCTTCATTTCGATCAGTTCCAGCCCCCGAATATTCTGCAGCAAGACTCGCGGCTGGGCGGCGATGCCCAGACCTCGGCTCAGATGGCAGGAGTCATGGTAGGTAACTGCACCGACATACTCCGCGCCGACGTCGGTTATATTCAGCTCGTCTACCAGATATTGCGTGAATTCAAAGGTTTTTGCGCCGATAGCCAGAGCCCTGCTGTGCATTGAAGGATCATCGGCAAAGAGCTCCGGGTAGTGATGGCGGACCATATGTACACAGGAACCGGACGGGCAGACAATGACCTCCGCGTCTTCAAAGAGACCAATGAAATGCCTGGCCGCGGCAGCAGCATCGAGGCTGTAGCCGCTGTTAAAGGCCGGCTGACCGCAGCATGTCTGTCCCGTGGGATATTCGTATGGGACGCCCAGTCTGTCAAAGACCGCAATCATTGCTTCACCGGTTTCGGGAAACATGGTGTCAACAAGGCATTGAATAAAAAGAGAGACAGTTTTTTCAGACATTGTTCTGTCCTTGGGTTGACAGGAAAATAATAAATGGTGATCGGAGCCGGGGTTCGTCTCCTGTATATCAGGAGACCTGAAAAGATAAGGGTGGTCGGGTAAAATCGTTCAATTTACTTGAATGAATTCTCATAATCTTCTACAAAGGTCAAGAGGAATGTCGCTTTTAAAAACACAAAAACATTGATAATATGCTACTAACCCCGCCTAAAAGCTTTGCGGGATTCTTTTTAATGCCCCTTGAGGGTACTTTTTTCAGTACCCCCTTGAGGGGTGTAAGTTCCTTCACGAGATAATGTTCCTATAAAAAACACAAGAACATTGATAATATGCCACTAACCCCGCCTAAAAGCTGTGCGGGGATAAGTTCCTTCACGAAATAATGTTCTTGTAAAAAACACAAGAGCATTATTTCTAAGTCACTAAATAGATCCATTTGTCGAGCTTAGTAAAACAAAGAACATGAGGAGAAAAATGAAAAAAGCTTTGAAGATTATTGTGGTGACTGTCCTTTTGGCTTTTGCCGCTACAGTAAATGCCAAAAAACCGGTCAAAATCGCTGTCAGTCAATTCGTTGCGCATCCCTCCTTAAATGCGGTTCTTTGGGGGTTTAAAGATTATCTGAAGGCCAATGGAGTTGTGGTTGAATATATAGAATACGATGCCCATGGCCAGATGGAGACGGCCAGCCAGATTGCCACCCAGATTGCTTCCGATAAACCTGCTCTCGTTCTGGCAATTGGCACCCCGAGTGCCCAGGCCTTTGCCAAGCTCTACGATAAAGCGCCGCAGCAGACCCGTACCCCGATGTTGTTCTCAGCCATCACTGATCCCTTGACAGCTGGGCTGGTCAAGGACTTTTTGCACCATAGACCCAATATTACCGGCGTCTCCGATCAGATGTCGATGGACGAACATCTTGATATGATACGCCGTTTTCTGCCAAAGCTGAAAAAACTCGGGGTGATGTATAATGCCGGGGAGGTGAATTCGGTTTCCGATGTGAAACGGCTGAAAGAGGCTGCTGTTAAAAAAAATCTTATTATTGTCGATGCACCGGTGGCCAACTCAGCCGGCGTCTCTAAGGCGGCTGAGAGTCTTGTCGGCAAGGTCGATGCGGTTTATGTGCCAATGGATAATACAGTCGTCACCGCCATTGAGGCTGTGGTGAAGGTGTGTGAGCGAGCCCGACTGCCTCTGTTCAGTGCCGATACCGACACAGTGAAAAGAGGGGCAATTGCCGCCCTGGGTTTTGACTACTTTCTGCATGGTAAGCAGACCGGCGCGATGGCCAGAAAAATTCTGGCAGGTGCCAAACCTGAGGCTCTGCCGGTTGAATTCCAGAAGGATCTTTTGTTTACCATCAACGTGAAAGCGGCAGAACGTATGGGCTTGGTGATAGACAAATCGGTGCTTAAATCAGCAGACATCAAGCTTTAAGCAGGATGGTGCCGTAAAAACCTCCCTCACCTGACAGGGTGAAGGAGGTTTTTGCCTAAGAGAACAGTCGGGCTCAGCGTTGTGGATAATTATTTTTCCACGGTTCTTTTTGCCTGTTGTTGTAGTCGGTCAAGGCCTTATAAAAAGCGCCTACCGCCAGTTCGGCACAATGGAAATGATCTGACGGCAGTGTTTGCAAATATTCGGCGACATTTTCCGGAGTGAGCTGCCAACCGTCGGAAAGCGTTCTGCCTTCCATCAAAAATGACACGGTATTGCCACAGGCAACGGTGTTGGAGCACCCGTCAACCCGGAAGGTGACCATCATTATCTGTCCTGCCTGTACGGACAGGTAGATTTCGATAGTGTCACCGCAGTCGCCCGTTCTTTTGCCGTATCCATCGGGATTTTCGAGTTCCCCGTAGCGTTCTGCTCTGGAAACCATTGCCTGATAATTTTTCGAATGAATCTGTAGGGAGGGGTATATCGTTGTTTGCATAGTATTAACTGAGACCTTTGCTACTGAAAAATTCTTTGTATTTCATATCCTCTTTCAGGATGTGTCCAATCAGCCAGGTTCTGAGATAATCGAGAAGTGCTGTAGAGAGCAGATTTGGTCCGAGGTCCGATGCCGAGTAAAAGGCAATGGTTTTATCTATGAATTCTTGATGCTGGTTTTCCTGCTCGGTTTTATGCTCGTAGCCATATTCAGCCATGAGGTACTCTTCCGCCCGAAAATGAACTTGGGCATAGTCGGTCATTTCGGTCAGAAGCTCGGCAATAGTCTTTGGATCTGTCAGGATATTTTGTTCTTTAATCAGCCTGTTGATCATGTCGATCAGCTTTTTATGCTGCTCGTCCATTTCCTTGACGCCAACACTGAATTCATTTCTCCAACTGATGATTTTCATAAGATTCCTCAATGTATCTTATTGTTATCTCACGATAGTCTCTAAAGGGTATGCAGAATACCACGAAGCTGATTCTTTACAAGAAATAATTTTTGCCGGTAGAGGAGGGGGAGACAGGCCTGATTCCTGTAGGGATACAGAAATCAGGCAGTGGAGTGCCGTGAAGCAGACGGTTCGTTTTAACGCTCGGCCATGGGGATGAAATGGCGGGTCGTTTTGCCGGTATAGATTTGGCGCGGGCGTGATATCCTTAGATTATGATCATGCATTTCTTTCCAGTTGGCGATCCATCCGGGCATGCGGCCGATGGCAAACATGACGGTATACATGTTAAGCGGAATACCGATGGCCCGGAGCAGGAGTCCACTATAGAAGTCAACGTTGGGATAGAGATTTCTGGAAACGAAATAATCGTCGCTCAGGGTGGCATCTTCGAGTTCCAGAGCGATATCCAGCAGGCTATCCTGTATTTTGAGCTCTTGTAATACACCATGGACGCGTTTTTTTAGGATTAAAGAACGGGGATCAAAGTTTTTGTACACCCTGTGGCCAAAACCCATAAGTCTGAACGGATCGTCTTTGTCTTTTGCCTTCTCAAGGTAATAGGTTAAAGGACGGCCTGATTTTTTGATATCTTCGAGCATGGTAATCACCGCCGCATTGGCCCCGCCATGCAAAGGCCCCCAGAGGGCACAAACTCCTGCAGCCACCGAACTGAAAAGATTTGCCTGCGAGCTGCCGACCACCCGGACAGTGGAGGTTGAGCAGTTTTGCTCGTGATCTGCATGCAGGATAAGAAAGAGGTTGAGCGCCTTGTCGATAGTGGGCGAGACGTAATATTCCTGGTACGGATCAGAGAACATCATATGTAGAAAGTTGCCGCAGTAGGTAAGGTTGGGATTGGGGTGATTGATCGGTTTGCCCGCGGCCATTCGGTAGGCGAAGGCGGCAATTGTTCTGACTTTCGATAGGAGCAGGGACGCGGTGCGGTCAAATTCCGCCCCGGTTGTTGGTACCTGCAGCACCTCCGGATGAAAACATGCTATGAGGTTTAACATGGCGGAAAGAATCGCCATGGGCGGGGCCGATTTTGGAAAGCCGGAAAAATGGTGTTCTAGATTGGTGTGTAGCGCTGAATGTTCTTTAAGTCTGTCGGAAAATGATTTGAGTTGTTCCTTTTTGGGCAGTTCCCCATACAGAACAAGATATGCAGTTTCTATAAAAATTGCTTTTTCAGCGAGTTCTTCAATCGGATAGCCCCGGTATCTGAGGATACCTTTTGCTCCGTCGACATAGGTTATAGACGAATAACAGGAGCCGGTGTTGCCAAATCCAGGATCCATGGTGATGCATCCTGTTTCAGCCCGGAGATTTTGTGTATCGATACATTTTTCGTTCTCTGAACCGGTAAAGACATCAAATTCATAATTCTTTCCTTCAATATTCAGTGTTGCTTTGTCGCTCATAGTGTTCTCCAGGGCAATGGTATTGTTGTACCGTCTTAATAACAAAAGTGTACGGCAATTTTTTGTCAGCCGGCAGGTCTGATAAACATATCTTTCATCTGTAACTTGTAGTAATCATTCATGCAGTTTACAATAGAAGCAGGCAACACGCTTTGCCGATTGCCGCTAAGCAGCCAACTCTTGTCCGAAAGAATAGGCTCGGGTCAGGATTTCCTGCTGGGCGAAAATATCATCTTCAGCCCCGGCCAGTATCCTGCGCATCAGTTTCTCCGAATTGCCGTCTTTTCTTGGGCTGCCATCAATGCCAAGTATTTTCACATGCACGCCTCGCTTTATTTTGACTTTTTAAGAGTTTATCTTTTTCTTAATATCAATTATCGGTGTGCCGTCCAGGATATCGAGGCCGGACACCTCCAACTGATTGCCATGGATTGCCAGCACTTTCAGTTCCGAAATTGCCAGAGGATTTGGTCGCATCGGGCTGCGGGTGGCAAAGACGCCGCGAAGCCCCCTCGATTTATCTCCCCGCGGATACACTTTAAGTGTGTCGCGATTTGACTGGTGCAACCAGAAGAGCACAACAATAGTCTGTCCTGGAGTAATTCCGTCCAACCCCTCCTGATATTCGGGATAGATCTCCAGGGTACCGATTCTGTCCGACTCATCGAAATTTTTCGGAGCGTCCTCACGGCTGGTAATGTCGCCATGGAGCATCCCGATAATGTGCAATCTTGGTTGTTCTGACATGTATATTTGTTTCCTCTATGAATTGATGGCGTCGTAACGGCTTCAGCTACCTCATCTTCAGCCATACCAAAAGAGGGTCAAGCCATTCCCGGTAGGGCCGATAAATCAAGCCGTGGCCGATATCGAGGGCAAGAACAATTTCCTGGAATTGGCCCAACCCTGCAGATCGCTGAAAGTATAAGGCCGGAGTGATTGACAGCTTATCTGACCGATCGTGGATCGACAGAATATCGCCGTGCAGCTTGAGATTTTTGTCAGTGAGACATTTTTCGAACAACCCGGCCAGAAACAGGAAATGTATCTCTTTCTCCTCCAGCATGCTCGAAATATAAGAGCTGATAACACCACCTTTGGAGGCACCGACGATGACGATGTTGCCCGGTGAAACCCCGTTTGCCAGCAGTTTTTTAACCTGCAACACAATTTTCCTGGCATAAGGGACAACCTGCGTATCTTTCTCCCGCGCCTCACTGATCACTATGAATCCTTCCTTGGCCAACTCTTCCAGGATCAGCTGGTATTCATAGTATCCGTGCTCTTTACTTTTGGGTCGGATTCCTGCTTCCTCGATGATCAGACCGTGCAGATAAAAGAGATACCGTTTGGTGGTGTCGGGCTTGTCTGGAACATCCGGCAGGATGTTGTTATGAGTTGTCTGCATAGTCGCCTCCTGTTGTAAAGGTTTGACTTCTCCTCATAGCAGGATTGTGAGGATGGTTTCAAGGATATTTTTATGTGGGACGCTTCATCAAGCGACGCATTTGGCTCAAGAATTCAGAAATCATGATCATGATAATTTCGTCGGGGAGAATGTCCAGATTTAAAAATTGCCAGAGCGAGAATCGTTAGTCCGGATCGACGGCGTCATCGCTCTCTGGAGCGTTTCTCAATTTTTTCTTGAGATGCTCAAGGCCCACAATTCGATTTTTAAGATTGGCAAAAGTTTCGGTTTCTATCATCAGTTTTGCTGTGAAATCTTTGAGACATTCTTCGCACATGCCCACCACATCCGACTCCGTGAGATTCTGGAACTCCCGGGCACACGTAAAGCAGAGGGCATCTCGTTTCTCGCTGAATATGATTGTGTCGGCGCTTCCATCTCCCACATGTCTGCAGACAATCCAGACGGCAACCTTTCCATGTTTTTCGCATGTTGCTTTTGTACTCATGACGCTCCTTGTTCTACTGCTTGCTCAACTGTTACCGGGCCTGTAACAAAATCGAAGAAAATCTTCTGTCCGATCGGCGATATGTCCAGGCAGGGATGCCCATCCTGCAGTTTATGCCTATCGGGTCGTCTCGTAATTTGAGTCAAAGCAATGCAACCTTCTGAGAAGGCATTTGCTTGACATCCGCCAATGGTGTATCTTTACAGCTTAATCTTCACCAATTGGAGATATACCATGAAACTGTATGACAGCTACCTATTTGATGCCGACGGCACCCTTTTTGATACAGTAGAACTCATCTGTACATGTTTCCAGTATGTTGCAGAAAAATATGCTGGCAAAACCATGGACAGGAGTACCATCATCAATGGTATCGGACTGCCGCTGAAGAGTCAGCTCATCACTCATCTGGGGCCCGATCTCGATCATGAGCAAATTCTTGATGACTATCTCCAATACCAGCTCAGCATAATGCAAGGCAGCATTCGTCTCTTCCCTCACGTTATTGAGACCCTGGAAATGCTGAAAAGTGCAGGTAAAAAGCTGGCTATTGTCACCTCACGAAGACGGTTCAGCATGGAGAAAATTTTGCAGTCGACAGACACTGCCAGGTATTTTGACGTTCTGGTGACGCCCGAAGACACAACCAGACATAAGCCTGACGCAGAACCAGCGTTGAAGGCCATTTCCCTGCTCGGTGCGGATAAGTCCAGCACTGTCTTCACCGGTGACGCTCTCTACGATATCTGCAGCGGAGCCAGCGCCGGCATAGACACCATCTTTGTTAACTGGAGCCATGCAGCACGCTCCTCCCTTCCGGTAACCCCCACCTGGGCAATCGATTCTCTGCAGGAGTTGACCATCCACCTGCACAACAGCTAGATGGACATGGTGTAAGTTACTCATTTACTATCAAGTTTCCTCGTATTATCTCGTTATACAGCAGATTTCAGAAGTTTTTTAAGATGGTTACATTCTGTAATTGTTGATAAATTTTGTTAAAATGGCCTGGATGGTGTATTAGGGGAAAAACTGTGTAGGGTGAATGCAACGGAGGACCATATGAAAAAAACCTGATGTTCGTTTTCTGTAGTTTTCTTTTCATTATTTTTAATGATTCCAACTTGATTGCTGCCAACGCACAAGCTTTCCCACAAGTTATTGTCGTAGAGAATGACTGGCCGCCGTATTTTATGGGAGAATCACACGAAAAGTTGCCTGGGTTCGCCAAAGAACTGCTCCAAAAATGCATTCCTGCAGCGGGATACACTGCAAAATTTCAATTCTACCCTGTCAACCGTATGTATTCTTATCTGCAGAGCGGTGCAATTGATGTTGCATTGTTTTCCTATAAGGCCGACGGCGAAAGCTTCCTGCTGTATGGCAAAGAAGCTCTTTTTTCTTCCGGTTATCGACCCGTTATTCGAAGTGAAACTGATATAAAGATACATGCACTTGAGGATTTTGATGCATTGCGCCTTGGCCATCTCGCTGGCCTTCGGTATTCTTGACAGAACTATTGCCTACCAGTCCTCGCGGTATCTGGCCATTATTCTGGTTCCTTTTATCCTGAGTATGTTTATCCTTTTTTTTCTGCTTCGCCGAAAAATTATTAATCCCATTGAACTTTTGATCACCCAGTTTGAAGATCTCGCCAGACAACAGCTCGATAAGAAATTCATATGGAAGCAACAGGACGAAATCGGACTCCTTGGTCGAAGCCTGGAGAAGACTCGACAATCCTTACATAGAGTATTTGAAGATCTAGAAAAAGCAAAAAATCAGGCGATTCTAACTTCCAGAGACCTTGGAAGGAGTAATACCCAGCTTACGGATCAAATCTCCGAGCGAATTAGAATCGAACAAGAACTTCGTCTTCACAAAGAACAACTCGAGCAGATAGTACAGCAACGAACTGCGGAACTCCTGACAACAAACGACAACCTGGTTAAAGAAATGAAGGAGAAGAGAGGTTGAGGACGAACGCAGGAAAATTGAAAAAAAGCTTCATCGGGCGGAAAAAATGGAGGCGCTTGGCCTGCTGGCGAGTAGTGTTGCCCATGATCTGAATAATATTCTTGCAGGAATTGTAAGCTATCCGGAGGTTCTGCTCATGAGAATGGATAAACAGAATGATTTATATAAGCCGCTTGCAACCATTCATAGTGCTGGAAAACGAGCGGCTGCAGTGGTTTCTGATCTCCTCACCATTGCCAGGAATGCAGCGACTGTTCGTGTCCAGTATAATCTCAATGATTTAGTGCAGGAATATTTTTCCAGTCCGGAATTTTTTCAGCTGCAAAACATATCTGACAAAATTGTTATAAAATTTAGTTTCGAAGCAACGAAGCCGTATACTTTGTGTTCGATAGTTCATGTGAAAAAGTGCCTCATGAATCTTGTCACAAATTCGGTCGAAGCCATAGGCAGCGATAATAGTGGAACAATAACCGTTTCGACCTCTAACACGATTGAAAGAGAGAAAATTGAAAACCAGGAAGAAGAAATTGAGTACATCGTGCTTTCCATAGAAGACGATGGCCCTGGCATTGTTGCAAAGGATCTCGAAAACATTTTTGAACCTTTTTATAGTACCAAACAAATGGGAAGGAGCGGCTCGGGTCTTGGCCTGGCCGTCGTCTGGAGTGCCTTGCAGGAACATAATGGGAAGGTTACTGTGAGCAGCAATAGTGGTGGTTCCTGTTTCAAACTCTATTTCCCTCAGTTAAAAGTTGAAGAAAAACCGTCTGCTTCGGAGGAAAAAGAAGCATATATAGATGGCAACAACCAGACTGTTCTGGTCGTGGATGATGAGCCACTCTTATTGGCCATCGCTGAAGAAATGCTTACCACATTGGGTTTTATGGTGGTTACAGTTCCATCGGGAGAAAAGGCCCTTGAATTCTTGCAAACAGGCACCGCTGGTCTGGTGATGCTGGACATGTTGATGGACCCCGGTATAAACGGCAGGCAGACCTATGATCAGATCCTGCAGATCTGTCCGGGACAGAGGGCGATTCTTGTCAGCGGTTTCGCCATGAACGATGACATTCAGGCTGCTCTTGATCTGGGTGTCAGGGCCGTCTTGAAAAAGCCCTATGGTATGCATGATTTGAGTCAGACCATGAAGCACGCACTTACTTCATGATTGTGGTTGCAGACGAGAGTGGAGTGCCTCAGTGCGATGGGCTTTTGTTGGTATAATAGTTCCCTGAGCCAGGACAAAAGAAAACAAAGTGGCTGGCGGAGCGATAAGCAATGAATATATCCGTTTGCACCACCGCCAGAAAGGAGTGCAAACGGATAGGCATATTCGATATCAAAAGCTGCTGACGACAGATAATTACCCGTTATGGGAAAACAAAATTTTCCGGTCAACAGAGGAAGCGGCACTGGTTCCGGTGAGGACCATTGTCTGTTTTAATTCCGTCATGATCGTGTCGATATAGGTTTCAACACCTTGTTGCAGCCCGCCTACGGCAGCAACAGAAAACGGACGACCTACCATCACCGCATCGGCTCCAAGGGCCAGCATTTTCAGGACGTCGCCTCCCGAACGGATGCCGCCATCTGCCAGAATCGTGATCTTGCCCTTTACCTTGTCGGCGATAGCGGCAAGGACATCGGCTGCACCGGGGGCATAGTCCAGAACTCTGCCGCCATGGTTGGATACCACTATTGCATCGGCGCCGGCAGCAACGGCCATTTCGGCCTCATCGGCGGTCATGACGCCTTTGAGAATAAATTTTGTGCCGGTCCTGCGGATTATTTCAGTGAGCTTTTCAAGTGACTTTGGGGAAACGGGCCGGCCCATTTTGCGCAGCGTGATAAGGCCAGCGGCATCGATATCCATGCCGATAATATCAGTGCCGGTTGCCTTGGCGGCCTCAATTTTTTTGAACAATTCTTCGTCTTCCCATGGTTTAATGAAGGGAATCCCATGGCCGTCTGCTGACTTTATGGCTTTAAACCCAGCCTGGTGAATGAAATCGGGTACACCGTCACCGCTGCAGCCGATGATGCCTTTTGCTTTGCAACCGCTGACGATGGCCTGGATATAGTCTTCTTCGGAGACAGCACCGCCCATGTTGAAAGAGACGCCGCCGATTGGCGCGGCAAGGATGGGGAGGGAGAGCTTTTTACCCAGCACGGACACCGTGGTATCCGGTTCGGTAACGTCATGGATCAGGCGCATATTGAACTTGATTCGGCCCAGGGTCTCAATGTTATTAATAAAAGATGAGCCGCTGCCAAGTCCGCCCATGCCCGGGACTTGTCCGGCGCATGCTTTGCCATTGCAGATAGGACAGACTTTACAGAAGGTCTCCATCATTTTTCTTGCATTGTCGCGAATCTCTTTCATTCCAATCTCCGAGGAAAATTATAGGGGCAATATCGTGGCCCGGCAAAGGATTTTGTTGTCAGACTGTCAGTACGCGTAAAACGATGTCTGTCGATTTAAGATAAAAAGATCAGCCCGGCAAGAAAATTCCGGTAAACGTTCCAGTTTTAGTTGCTTCTATTGGCGGAGCAATGCCTACTGCCAGCCATGTTCTGCGAGCTGGGTCAAGAAGAGATAGGCGGTAAGAAGTAAAGCGATGCCTATCCCCAGGGTTGCAACTCCGCTCTGCGCTTGAGCTTTGTAGGTGAGGGCTCCTTTTTTTAATACCTTATAGATACGGTTCATGCTTTGTTGCAAAAGAATAATCTGTCTCGAGGGGGTACTGAAAAGAGTACCCCCTTGTTTCCCCTTTATCGTCGTCGCGCGGCTCAGATTTCTGGTAGATCTTATGGTATTGCTTGACGGGAAATGAGTGAAGATGCTTTCGCTGATAGATTCCGTATTGTGCTTCATGGCAAACCTTCCTTGTAGTGATTTAGAAATAATTTTCTAGTGTTTTTTACACGGAAATTATTTCGCGAAGGAACTTCCCCGCAAAGATTTTTGGCGGAGTTAAGCGTTTGCAAGGAGTCTAACAGGGCAGGGGTATCACAGAGTGAGTACCCTGTGGTTTTTTTTAAAAAACCTAGAGAAGGGGGAGGAGGAGTTATTTTTCGATGGGAATCAGATTGCTTAAGGCGTTGCGGCACTCAGTGGCCAGCATGGTCAAAAATTAGGTCTAAAAACCTTGGTCAATAGAAGTGAATTCAGCAGAAAAGCCCTCATCGCCACTACGTACAATCTTTGCTTTTAGCTCGAGTGGCTTGTCGCGCATTGCTAATTCTATAACGATTAACAGTTGATCGTCTACAGCGAGTTCTGTGTTGCTTTTGTTTGCAAAACAGCCACATGTGGAGATATTCTGTAAAATTGCCTGGCCCATAAGGCCATTGGCCATATAGGTTATTTTTTTGTTGGCCAGTTTGCATCGGAAGGAGGTTCGTCTGGAATTATTTGTTTTGGCAGACTTCGTTTTGGTAGCCATGTCGACATAGCATTGCAGAGGTTTTGTTGTCAGTTGCTCTATTATGGTTTTGCTTTCCTGCCTGTTAACTTTTTTGGCAGGAAAGTATTACTCCACGATGGTATAGCGCAGGGGGGTCGGTGAAGATATTTTGAGGAGACTCTACCTCTCTGTGGGACAGCAGTGCTAGACAATGAATTTTCTCTGATTAAAAAAAGGAGCAGAAAAAACTTGCGGAAACCGAGTTGTAAGGATAGCTTTAATTCTTCATTTTTTTGGCTCTGAGCGGGAAAAGTTTGGCTGATTATGCAAAAAGGCTAGCGGAAATTGAGCGAGTCGTTCACGAACTGCGGACTACAGATATCGGTCTCGTTAACAAGACCAATTAGACCAGGCATCCTTCGCAGATTGTCCTTAATTTCTCCGTTTCGGGGTCATCTAATGGCCTCAGATCACTTCCCGAACGGTTTTTTGCCGCCGGATTCTAGATGTTGTCGTGTGTTCGTCCGCCGAGAGATCAATCGTTGTTTATGGTAATATCCCCGTGGAGGTTACAAGAGATCTGAAATGATATGGATTGAACGGCAGCGTGCTTTTCTGGATTTTACCCTCTCTTCCCTGTGGCGACGAAAAGCGAGAAATCTATCGCTTCTGGTTGTCTACGCACTTGTTACCTTTCTTCTTTCTTCTGTCATCTTTTTTACCCAGGCATTGCGGAAGGAAGCCGTGAAAATTCTGGAGGATAGCCCGGAAATGATAGTGCAACGTACCATAAGCGGCAGGCACTCCCTCATCCCGGTAAGCTACACAGACAAAATCAATCAGATCCGTGGAACTTCTAAGGTACGCCCCAGACTTTGGGGGTATTATTTCCATCCTGCATCCCGGACCAACTACACCATTATGGTTTCGGAAGGATTTTCTCAGCCAGACGACACTGTTGAAACCGGCGCAGGTGTGTTGAGGACATGGGGGCCTCTCACAGATGGAAAATTATATTTCAGGGCTTACGACGGAGTGGTGATCGCTCTCAAGCCGGTCAATACGATGGGGGAAGGGACTGATCTAGTATCCACTGACCTTATCCTTATGTCAGAATCCAATTTTCGGAGGATTGCAGGTGTTCCCAAAGAATATGCGACTGATATCGTTGTGAATATTCGCAATAGACGGGAATCTCGGACCATTGCAATGGAGATTACCCAGGCGCTCCCTGACACAAGGCCCATACAGAAAGAAGAGATTATCCGTACCTATACCTCTCTATTTGATTGGCGCGGAGGATACGTCATAGTCCTGCTTTGGGGAACCGTTCTTGCTTTTTTCATTTTCGCATGGGACAGGGCGACTGGGCTTAGCGCTGAGGAAAAGAGAGAGATTGGTATCTTGAAAGGCATAGGCTGGGACACCTCTGACGTGCTGATGATGAAGTTCTGGGAAGGGATGGTAATTTCAGTCCTGGCCTTTTTCCTGGGCGTGATCACCGCCTATATTCACGTTTACATGACTTCTGCGACTCTTTTTGAACATGCTCTGAAGGGGTGGTCGATACTCTACCCGAAATTCAGTCTCAGTCCTTCCGTGGATCCGTACCAACTTGCGATTCTTTTTTTTCTGACCGTTGTGCCTTACACTCTGTTAACCATCGTTCCCACATGGAAAGTTGCGGTCACCGACCCTGATCTGGTGATGAGACATTGATCAGGTAATCCACGAGCAAAGCAAACATAGGAACCTATGAAATACCAAGTGGCTTTATATATTTATCAAAACGTAATAAAGACCAGTGATCTGCAACCTGTAACAGATAATCTATGATTCAACTATCGGCAATAACCAAGACCTTTAATACAGGAAAAACCAATGAATTTCAGGCGCTAAAGGGGATCGATCTCGAGGTGGCCCTGAATGAGGTGACGGTGCTCGTCGGTCCCAGCGGATCAGGGAAGACCACCCTGTTAAGTATTCTCGGCTGCATGTCGAGACCCACCTCCGGAAGAATATTATTGAATGGGCGAGAGATTACCAGTCTACCTGAACGCTTCGCCGCGGGAATCAGGAGGGAAACCTTCGGGTTTATCTTTCAAAACTATAATCTGATCAAAGGAATTTCAGTATTGGAAAACACCATGCTTCCGGCCTACCCAATAGGTGAAAAATATCGGCTGGTCAAAGCTCGGGCGGCCTCCCTTCTGGAAAAACTCGGAATCGAATCGAAAGCACAAGAGCAGGTGGAAAACCTCTCGGGCGGGGAGCAGCAGCGTGTCGCAATTGCCAGGGCTCTGATCAATAACCCTTCAATCATAATCGCAGATGAACCCACCGCCCATCTGGACACTGAACTCGCCCGGCAGCTTCTGGAAATTTTTTCCGGATTCAGGGAAGAAGGAAATACCATATTGATCGCCAGCCATGATGCACTCGTCTTCGAATCTCCGATTGTTGATCGTGTCATCTCCATGCGGGATGGCAGGGTGGTAGGGTAAAACGAATCATCCCGAATACTGAAAACGGAAATCAATATGTTGCTTAATCCTGCTATCTTAGCTCTCATTTCGGGTTCTCTGCTGATCACGGCCTTCGCATTTTATGCCCTGTGCATCGCTATTAAAATCCTGAACCATTGGAATATCCAAAGCGGCAGCGAACTGCAACTGCTCCTGGAAAGAAAAACCTATCTTATATCAATTGTTTTCAGTTACGTGTTGGGGTTTGAACTTATTTCCCTGATCCTGTTCATCTATACCGCAGAACATATACACGTCCTGTTCGTCGGCGCCATGTGCGCAGCGGGATCGCTCAATGTCAACGACTACGGCTACGTCGCACTGGTTGTCAAAATCCTTGCCTTCGTGATTTGTGGGGTGTGGATGATCGTCAACCACACAGACAACCAAGCCCATGATTACCCGCTGATTCGTGCCAAGTATAAACTCCTCATCTTATTGACGGTAATGATCGGATTAGACACTTTCCTGCAAATTAACTATTTTATGGGACTCCGGGCCGATGTGATTACGTCCTGCTGCGGGAGCATTTTCAGCGGGGAAAGCCAAGGCATAGCAGGGAGCTTGGCAGCTCTTCCCCCCGCTGCCACCAGGATCGTTTTCTTTGCAGCTCTCATCCTCACCATGAGGGTGGGGGTCGGTGTCATCGTAACAGGAAGAGGCGCAGCTTTGTACGGTATCCTGGCAGCAGTGACAACAGTGGTTTCTTTGGCTGCCGTGATCTCTTTTATCTCCCTGTATTACTATGAACAGCCGACCCATCATTGCCCCTTCTGTCTGCTTCAAAAGGATTACTATTATATTGGCTATCCTCTCTACCTCTGTCTTCTTATGGCGGGCACGACCGGCATGGGAACAGGCGTAATCGAAAGGTTGAAGGGGCCGGACTCCCTTTTGAAAATAATACCTGCCTTGCAGAGACGTTTATGCCTTTTTTCCCTGGGAGGATTCTTGATCTTTACACTGATTGCCACCTATCCGATGCTTTTCTCAGATTTTGTGCTGGACACCTAGTCTTTGCAAGGCGCGTACACCACACTCCACAGCGCATGTCATGAAAATTGCTATTTATTCTGAATCAGGTGTTTTGGGGGCATCACGAGCGACCCGGATGGGAAATGCTCAAGGGACATAGGGAAATCCTGGAATGGCGAGTGAAGATCGGCCTGGGAAAGATGTCTGGTGTAACGGGCCTCTGTAAACAGACAGAGATCCGTCAACTGGAGGTCCCGAACCAAGCGTTTGCAATTAATCAGGTTTCTCTCGTATTCTACCTTTTGGAGCCGAGGATGGACCAGGAAAAGTCCCGCCATAATCAGACAGAATGCCGCGAGAACGACCAGGAATACGCTTGACTTCCGAACCCTTGCAATCATCGTTTGCAACCCAATGTTTTCATACCCCAAATACCGAATCCCGCAGTCATCAATCCAGATTCTCGATTACCAGGGAGGTTACGCCTTCAAACCGGAACATCTTTTTGCCTTTATGGTTCCCTAACAACTTCCGCGCATCATCTTCGGTGGCCAAGGGAATGAGTTCGTAGCCCATAGGCCCGTAGATATCGCTGCCAGTGACGAAAAAGGCTTTCCTGGCGTCGATCATTTTCATGTCATAGTATTCCATGACATAGAGAGCAGCGATATCTTTTTTATTCTTGCCTGGCCGATATTTCACAGGGTTGAAATAATACTTGAACAGGTCCTTTGCACCGTCAAAAAACTCCACGGAACCGTCTTGCATGATAATCTCCGCAGTCCAGTCGGGATACTTATACACAAGCATCCCACACACCGGGCATTTGTCTTTCCTGGTAGGTTCCACCGGTCTTTTTTCTACGGCAAATCCAGTGCCGCTTATCAACAAAACAGCAATCAGGGTAACGGCCCGGAACAGATGCACTCTATTCATCCATATCATTTTGCAGCAAGCCTCCATTTTCATGGTGCGAGTTGATCGTACTAATCCGTGATCAACCCTTCATGCAAAAATTTGATTACCCCTCAAATCAGCCTATCGGAATGGAAGGGTGTGAGCTGTTCGTTTCACGGGTCTCTGCAGCCATGGACGGCT
>CBDTUM010000062.1:0-22010 GCA_965363495.1 uncultured Desulfopila sp. | reverse complement strand
GCAACTATGGACCTGTTGGAAACAGTGCGCTTTCACGGTTCGTATTCCTTTAAGTATTCTGATAGACCAGGGACCAAAGCGAGTCAGTTTGAGGAAAAAGTTGACGAGCAAGTGAAATCTGCCAGATTGGCCCTGTTTCAGAAAAGGCAGGATGAGATCTGTCTTGAGCGAAACAGAGAGTATGTTGGTACAGTAAAAAAAGTGATGATTGAAGAAAATGATCAGAACAACGCAAAAGGACGAACAGAGACCAATCATATTGTCCATTTTTCAGAACCGCTCTCCTTTGTTCCCGGAGACATCATTGATGCCAGGATATTCTTTGCCGGGCAGCATTCGTTGCAGGGGAAATTAGAGAGTAAGCATTAACTGTCTGCCCTATGACACTGAATTATGGTTCCTGCGCGGCACATGGCAAGCATAATTACTGTTCACTACCATCTCCCCTATCATCGACTTTGTTGCCTGAGACAATCTCTGGTCCGTTTTTTTCATGAGCAAGATCAAGTCCGGGGAGGGGTAAGTTCTGTTTTACCGGTTCGAGATTTATGCCTGTTGACCGGGAAACTCTACGGACAACACGATTAGACACCCGCTTTCCTTTGGCTGCAGCATTTTTAATGAGATAGTCGTCAAAAGCAATTTCCAGACTATTGATCCGAGCCCTTGAGGAAGGCATCAGGTTAATTTTGGCAAAATTACCTTCGCCAAAGGTCAAGAGCAGAATTCTTGATTTTTTATGCTCTGGAAAAAGTCGGTACTCTTTTTCCAGGATGAAACTTGGTGTTTCAAAACGTTTGACATATGCGAAATTCTCTGCCCCGTCGCGGTAGATAATATTGAAAACAGTCTTTTCCTCTATAATGCCAAACCATTCCAGCTCCTGTCCGACATACAGTTTTTCGGTGACTGGAATAATTTTATAGAGGCCATTGCTGAAGATAAGAAAAAGCCGGTCGTATTCGGAGCACGTCACACTCAAATCTTCTTTGGGATCCTCCTCTTCTTTTATCAGGGTGCCCATGAAGCCAGATTTACGATGATACAGAACAGTGAGATTGGCAAGAGCCGCTTTGCGAAAACTCACTTCTGAGAAGCTGGTGATTTCGGTCAGCCTCGGATATTGGTGGCCATATTTTTCGAGAAGCTTATCGAGAAAAGAGATAGTAAAGCCAACCATATCTTTCAACGAATTACGAATAGCCTTCATGTTTTTTCGTATTTCGTTGATTTCTTTTTGCTGTTTATTGATATCAAAGCGGGAAATACGCTTAATCCTTATCTCCAGAAGTCTTTCGATATCCTCTTTGGTGACCGGTCGAATGAGCTTGTCTTTGTAGGCGAGCAGAGAAGTCTCCACGCTTTGCAGGACGGCTTTATAGCTTGTTTCCTCCTCAATGTTTTTATACAACCTCTCTTCGATAAAAATTTGTTCGAGCAGCTTGGCATGCAGTTTATCTTCATTCCTGGCCAGGTCAATTTCCAGTTCCCGCTGCAGATCAATCGTTAACTTTTTCGTGTTCGATCTGATAACTTCGCTTACCGTCGATGTTTCCGGATTTGTGCCGTTGATAAGCGTAAGGTTTGGGGTGATCGGGACTTCACAGTCGGTGAAGGCGTAAAGGGCCTTGATCGTCTCATGGGCATAGACTCCCCTGGCCAGTTTTATTTCTATCTCAACATTTTCTGCAGTGTAATCGTTGATTGAGATAATTTTTATCTTGCCGTTTTTGGCGGCTTTCTCAATCGAATCGGTAAGGGATTGTGTGGTGGTGGTATAGGGAATTTCCTTTATGACGATAGTTTTCTCGTTGAGTTCTTCTATTTTGGCGCGACATCGAACTTTCCCGTTGCCATCATCGTAATTGCTTACGTCGACCAATCCCTTTTGCGGGAAGTCGGGATAAAGGACAAATTCCTCCCCGCGGAGGATTTTTTTCTGCACTTCCAGAAGTTCACAGAAGTTGTGGGGTAGGATTTTTGTCGCCATGCCAACAGCGATACCCTCTGCGCCCATAAGCAACAGCAAGGGGAGTTTCGCCGGCAGGGTTACCGGTTCGAGCATTCTTCCATCGTAGGACTCAACAAATTCGGTCAGATCTTTGTTGAAAAGGATTTCTTTGGCAAGCGGAGAGAGCCTGCATTCTATATATCGAGCTGCCGATGCCCTGTCCCCGGTGTATATATTCCCAAAATTCCCCTGTCTTTCTATCAGAAACCCCTTGTTGGCAAGATTGACGAGAGCGGCAAAAATCGACTGATCGCCATGGGGATGCAGCTTCATTGTCTCCCCCACCAGGTTAGCCACTTTATGAAAACGACCGTCTTCCATATTGAAGAGCGTCTGAAGAATACGCCGCTGTACCGGCTTTAAACCGTCTTCAATAGCAGGGATAGCTCTTTCGCGAATAACATAGGAGGTGTATTCAAGAAAATTCTTGTCAAACAGCTGGTGGAGTTTGCCGAGATTTGTTTCCATGTGTCTTACGATGAAATTTAGATCCTACTCTTTGGGTATGTTAAAAAAATATCGATCTGTTGAAAATAATTTTGAGCTATTTACTAAAATAATTTCAGAATGTTAAGTAAAAAGCTTTATATACGACGCCATCAATTTTCAATCACCAGATTTTCCATAATATACTGACGACGCATCGGAGTGTTTTTGCCCATATAGAAAGACAGAACCTTGGCAACCTCACTTAAAGAGTCCAGGGTAACACTCTTTAAGCGGATATCAGGACCGATAAACTGCTTGAATTCTTTCGGGGAGATTTCACCCAATCCCTTGAAACGGGTGGTTTCCACCATGGAACCTTTATTGCCCGGCCCATTGAGCTTTTTCGTGGCGGCTATTTTCTCCTGTTCGGAGTAACAGTAGATTGTTTCCTGCTTGTTCCTGACTCTGAAGATAGGCGTTTCCAGAATGAAGATATGGCCAAGTTTGACGAGGGGTTCAAAATAGTGCAGAAAAAAAGTGAGCAGCAGGTTTCTGATATGCAAGCCATCGACATCTGCATCTGTTGCCAGGATAACCTTGTCGAATCTGACATCGGAGATAGAGTCTTCAATGTTGAGGGCCCGCATCAGGGCATACATCTCTTCATTTTTGTAGAGTGTGGTCAGTTTTTGGCCAAAGACATTCAGGGGTTTTCCTTTTAAGGAAAAAACTGCCTGGGTAAACGGGTCTCTGGACGAAATAATAGAACCGGCTGCAGATTGTCCCTCGGTGATAAACACCATGTTTTCCTGACCTTCCACAGAAGATTTTGTTCTTGAAGGATGATGTTTACAGTCTTTTAACTGATCAATCTTAAACGCAATTTTTTTGGCATTGGCACGAGCTTCGGTTCGGACGCTCTGCAGTTCCTTGCGCACCTTTTCATTGCGGAGAATTTTATCAATGAGCATTTGGGCCGATTCAGTGTCTTTATAAAGTGCACTGGAAACAGCGTCTTTCACTTTGTTGACAATCCAGGATCGTATCTCGGTATTACCCAGTTTGTTTTTAGTTTGTGATTCGAAAACAGGATCTTTTATTTTAATGGCCAGAGTGCCGACGATACCGTCACGAACATCTGTATTGACGAATTTTTTGCCGGAGAACTCATTAATTCCTTTAAGAATTCCTTCCCTGAAAGCAGAGAGATGGGTCCCGCCTTCATTGGTATAGGTTCCGTTGACAAAGGTGTAATAGCAGTCGCTAAAGGAATCTGTATGCGAAAAGGCAAATTCGAGTGTGGGGTCCTGATGGTAAATTGGCGTATAAAGCGCAGCCCCGTCGAGTTCTTTGTCGAGCAGGTCAAGAAGACCTCTGGATGAGTAAAAGAGTTTTCTGTCGAGATATATTTTCAATCCGGCATTGAGATAGGCATATCGCCATAACCGGCTTTCGACAAAAGAAGAATCAAAGGTAAAACTGGGAAACATTTCTTTGGACGGTGAAAAGTCAATCTGGGTGCCGTTTTTTTCCTCCGTGTCGCCTTCCGTCTGCTCGATGAGTTTTCCGCTGTTAAAGACGGCAGAAGCAAATTTTCCTTCACGACAGGATGTTACAGTAAAAACATCAGAAAGTGCATTAACTGCTTTCGTGCCGACTCCGTTGAGCCCTACTGAAAATTGAAAGACATCAGTATTGTATTTAGCACCGGTATTGATGGTCGAGACACAATCAACTATTTTGCCCAGTGGGATTCCCCTGCCGTAATCTCTCACCTGTACTGAACCGTTTTCATCAATAGAGATATTGATTTTCTTACCCGCTCCCATTATGAATTCGTCGACAGCATTATCCACCACCTCTTTCAAAAGGATATAGATGCCATCACTTGGATTCGAACCATCCCCCAGTCGACCGATATACATACCAGGGCGCTTTCTGATATGTTCCAGAGAACTGAGTGTTTTTATCTTGCTTTCATCGTAAGTGTTTGTAGATACATTCATTATCGAAAAACCCATGACCTTGAAAAGATTAATAACAACAAGGTATATTATTGTATTTCGGGGGAATACGCAACAGTGATAAGCGGGTGCATCAGATGCCTGTCGTCCAATGACGACTACATCATGCGAATACGTTCACAGTCCGGACATATCCAGGTTGGACCGTTGCTGATACCCCATTTGTTCTCCTCAAAACAGTCCTTGCAGATCATGAAACCACAGGGGCAACTCCAGCAGAACTCTTTCTTTTGTTTGCAGCAATGACAAACGTATTCGCCAATTTTCCTTTTTCTGTAGCCCCCTTCTCTTTTTTGCCCGGTCATTGTTGCACTTCCCCATGTATCCATTGGGAATATTCTGTGCTGGAATCAGCTATTTCCTGGACAATTATTTCTGGTAATTCGTAGGGGTGTTCCTGATACAATAATGCTTTAACCTTTTCGGTGCAGGGTACTGTTGTTTTTAGACTTAAGGAGAATTCGGTCGAAGAGGTTGTCACTTTTTTCCACCGGTAGAGACTGGTGATCGGCCCTGATATCTGAGCGCAGGCGATCAGTTTACGCTCAAGGAGCAACTCGGCAATACGCTCCGCATCGGCCTTATTTGTAAGGGTTGTAGATATGATAATGATTTTTTCCATGGCGGTTAGTAAATATCTAAGATATTGATAGTATATTGTTATGTCAGTTGTAACCATACCCCCAGCTGTACACTCTCATCAACATTCGAAAAAAGATTAGAGTATATCGTTGGAGAACTCTTTTCTTTTACTGCCTATTATAATATCTTGTCCGGCAATGCAAAATTATTAGCTGATTTTTTTTATTAAAAGGGTGCATTATGTATTTGGTGGTTGATATCGGCAACTCGCATACCGTGACGGGCATGTACGAAGACAATGAACTCATCGGCCAGTGGCGTTTAAACTCGAATGCAAAGAGCACTGCCGACGAACTGGCAATTCGCTATCAAACATTGTTTGCCATGGCTGGCATAAAAAAAGAAAAAATAAATGGTATAATTATTGCTAGTGTCGTACCGATTTTACAATCCGCCTGGGTGGCTTGTTGCAAAAAACATTTCTCCGACAATTTGGAGCATGATATTTTTGTCGTCAGGGTCGATAAAATTAAAGATCTTATAACGGTATTGCTCAACAACCCTGCTGAAGTCGGAGCAGATCGACTTGTGAACGCTATCGCCGCTTGGAATCTCAACAAATGCAAACAGATCGTGATTGATTTTGGCACAGCTATTACTTTTGATTGCGTGACCGAAAGATGTGAATACTTAGGTGGTTCAATCCTCCCCGGCATCGCAATTTCACTGGAAGCTCTGGCCAATAAAACAGCCAACCTGCCACATATTGATGTCTCGGAACCACCGCCGTCCATCATTGGTAAATCGACCGTTCATGCAATGAAAAGTGGTATTCTTTACGGCTATGGCGGGATGATTGACAGACTGGTGCAGGGTATTAAGAACGAAATGATTTTAACCCAGGAAGAAGAATTCAAAGTTGTTGCCACTGGCGGGATGGCCCAATTAATTGCCCCTTATGCAACCTCAATCGATCTTATAGAACCGATGCTGACTCTACAGGGATTACAGATCATCTACAATCGGGTTGTCCAGAGATGAAAGCTCCGCTTTATCCACCAGCTTTGCAAAAAGGCGACACCATCGGCATCATTGCCCCTGCCGGCCAGCTGCAGGATAAAGGCCGATTTACGCAAGGGGTGGCGATTCTCCAGAATATGGGCTTTCGGGTGAAATACCCAACTACCCTCTGGCCCGGACCTGAATATCTGGCTGACAGCGACGATAACAGAGGGGCTGAGTTCAATCGCATGGTAACAGACGAAGAAGTTAATGGCCTTATCTCTCTAAGAGGTGGATATGGCTGCCTGCGAATGCTGGATAAAATTGATCTATCCCTTGTTGCCCGCAACCCGAAAATCCTGGTAGGTTTTTCTGACATCACTATCTTGCAGAATTTTCTGTATGTCCAAACCGGTCTCGTCTCGCTACATGGGCCTGTTGTTACGTCTCTTGTCGGGGCAACAGAGGATACCCTGGCAAGTTTATATGATTGTCTGACCAATATCACATCACATAATCTTGTATGTGAACAAATTGAAGTACTGCGTTACGGGGCATCTGTTGCCGCACCGTTAATAGGGGGAAATCTGGCAAGTCTGGTAACCCTTCTCGGTACCCCTTATGATTTCCCATGGGACAACAAAATTGTTTTTCTGGAAGATATTAACGAACCGGCTTACAAGATCGATCGGATGCTCACGCAGTTGCATCTGGCAGGGAAACTGGAGAATATTGCCGGATTGATCCTGGGTGATTTTTCGACCTCGACAAGTCTCGACGAGACGGAAAAACTCCGTTATCGCAACGCGATATGGGACCGTGTTCTGGAGCTGTGCCCCGTTCGGGCAATGCCGATTTGGGGAAATTTTCCGTCAGGACATTGTGCCTGTAACCTGAGTTTTCCTCTCGGCCTGGTGGCAGAGATGGATAGCGGGCAAGCGAGCCTGTTCTTTCAATAAGAATGAAGATCTTTTGTGCATCTCGCAGGTGAAACTTCTTGAAGTCTGCGCCCTATCGGAAGACTGCGCTTAACAACTCAACCGTCGTGAAATCTGTTTTTTACGAGTATGGCAGTAATCAGGGAGTCGACTTGATGAATTGGCAGGATATGTTGTTTGACTTGAGCGACTAATAATGCTATAAAAAAAAGGCTGATCATTCATTCTTGCGTGTAACATACTCTTTCATATATAAAAAAAAAATCATATGTTTGTCCAAAAGAAAAAATTATTGAAAATATTCTTAGCGCTTGGCTGCACTTGTTTGCTGACTACCTCTTCGGTTTTCGCTGCTGATTCTCTGACGATCACAACTGACAATGCCAATGTCAGGACAGGTCCGGGCACAAATTATCCCGCTGCGATGGAACTGTTCCAGGGATACCCGCTCAAGGTGCAAGAAAAAAAAGGTGACTGGTATAAAGTTACCGATTATGAAAACGATTCCGGCTGGGTCCACGACAGTATAGTGAAAAAAGGCAATACCGTTATCGTTAACGCCAAAGAGAGCATCAACATGCGCTCCAGTCCATCGACTACCGCTCCGATTGTCGCCGATGTGGAACGAGGTGTCGTGCTGACCAAATTATCTGAAGAAGGTCAATGGACCAAGGTGCAACACAGCAGCGGGACGACTGGGTATGTCTACACCCCTTTACTGTGGCCATGATATTTGGTAACAGTCGGCTACATAACCGGTTTTGTTGATCTTGCCTGACCACGAAGGTGCAAAATATTTTCTATTGCCACATCAAGAGCAAGGGGAAGCCGTACAACCTGCTTCGCCTTGTTGGCAAAGAGCAGAAACCCTTGCTCTAGTGCACAATAGAGAATATCTCTGGTTATCTCTACATCTTTTTTACAATAGTGCTGGATCAGGTCTATTCTCCCCTCTTTGTACCACGCCAGAGCCTGGAGACCGTCCGCTGTTTTTTGCGTACCAAGCGTTTGTTCGGCCAGGCGGTTAAGGCTGAGTCTATATCCGAGATAATTGTGGATTTCTTCGAGCAGATCGAGGGTTGGCAGTTGAGCAAGATTAACATTGGTGTAGGCGGACAACACCCGGTTGTCAAAGCGTTTATTGTTGAAACCAATGACCAGCTCAAAGCTCATTAAATGGGTAATCAGTTTATCGACTTCGTGTTCGAGATAGCTGACAAAGTCATTGAGTACCGAATCGTAGACCACCGCTACAGAAACACCCATTTTATGGGTATTGCCCCAGCCGCCGACTTCATCCGCAGAACGGATAGTTTCCAGGTCAAAAACTCCAAATTTTAACGGTAAGGCATCAAGCCCCTTCCGCTGCGGAATTGTCTTTTTCAGGAGATGATCGTAATTCATTGGCAATGGCTTGCTGGCTTGCAAGGAATTGATCTTTTTGTCACCCTTTTCATCTGCCTGTTCGCTGAGAATTTGGGTAAGTAGAAAAAGGCAGGCTTTTTTATCGATAGGTCGATTTCCTGAGCCGCATTTTGGCGAATGTACACAAGAAGGACAACCTGTATTGCAGGCGCAGGAGGCAATTGTCTGCGCAGTCTGAGTCAGCAGGCTGTCAATTTTTCGAAACGCTTCTCTCGCCAACCCCACCCCACCCGGATAGCCATCATAAACAAAGACCGAGGCCATTTCCGTCTGGTCGTGCAAGGGACAGGAAATCCCGCCAATATCGTTTCGATCACAGAGGACCAATAAAGGAAAGAGAGCGATCATTGCATGTTCCATGGCATGAATAGCCCCCATGAAATGATACTTCTCTTGTTCAATCACACTCACTGTGGCCGGGGGAATATCAACCCAGAGGCTTTCCGTTTCGATTATTTGTTCCGGTAGATCAAGCGTTGTCGTTGTAATCAGTTTTTGAGTGACACTATGTCGCTTCTGGTAACCGGTTACTTTCTCCGTTACCCGCACCCGGCCAAAGGATACCTGGACGCCAAAACTGCTTTTTCGTTCCAGTATTTCAAGGATTTCCGTTCGCTTCTCGGTCATCGGCCTGGTGAAAAATTTTGGCGTCTCCTTATGGACTATAACTTCATTTGTGACAAGATCGAAGGTGTCGACGAGCCAGGTCGTGGCCCGATGAAGATATACCGCGCCTGGATGACATTCCTTCATTCCTCGTGCGGTATCAATTTCTCCTACTATTTCACCGTTTTCCATGTCGATTATCGACATTTGTTTTCCGCCACCGCGAAGACTGATGTGTCTTTGAGGGTATTTCCTGGCGGAAATCCATCGCCCGCCTGTTACTGTTTCCAGCAACGATCCGTTTCTCGACAATACATCAACTCTTGATTTTATTACATTGTTATTAAGTAATATTTCGTCCATTTCTAGAAGGTTTTCTGCAGCGCAACAGAGAAGATGTTGATCCATGATGGTGGGGTTCTCCGGGTTAAGCACGGCCGACTCCGGAGACCTGGCAAAAAAATCCTCCGGCTGACGCATAAAGTATTGATCCAGGGCGTCCTCTTGAGCAATGAGGATTATTGCCGATTTTCGGGAACTTCTGCCGACCCGCCCTCCCCGCTGCCAGGTGGCCATTATCGAACCGGGATATCCAACCAGAATACAGAGGTCTAAATCGCCGATGTCAATACCCAGTTCCAAAGCAGATGTTGTGATCACCCCGAGGAGTTCGCCGGAAAAGAGTTGTTGTTCAATCTCCCGTCGCTCTTCCGGCAAAAAACCGGCCCGATAGGCACTGAGCTTTGTCGAAAGTTGACCAAGCCGGGGCGCAGTCCAGAGATTTATCAGCTCAGTCATTTTTCTCGACTGCGTATAGACGATTGTCCGGAGACCGCGTTTCACCGCGGCTTCCAAGAGCTGGCTTGCTGTATAGGCGGCGCTGTCCCAGGGGTTGATAAACAGCATGTTCTTCTCAGCCTGAGGGGCCCCGGATTCGCTGATGACTTCAATCGGTTTATTGACAAGCAGTTCACCCAATTCCTTTGGGTTACCAATAGTTGCCGAAAGAAGAATAAAGGTGGGGGTTGCACCATAAAAGGCGGCAATCCGCCGGAGACGACGAAGCACCCAGGCCATATGGCTGCCGAGTATTCCGCGATAACTATGCACTTCGTCAATCACGATATATCGTAGTCGGCTGAAAAATCCAGCCCAGTTCTGATGATAGGGCAACATTGACAGGTGAATCATTTCCGGATTGGTCAAAAGAACACGCGGTGGATTATCACGGATTTTTCGTCGACTATAACTGCTTGTATCCCCATCAAAGAGACCGGAGACAAAGGGATGTTTTGCCTGTATATTTGAGGGGAGTTTCTGAAATAATGTCTCCAGCACATTCTGCTGGTCCCGGGCCAACGCTTTTAATGGGAAGATATAAAGAGAGTGTCCGGGACCATCCTGCAACAGATCGTTTATCACCGGCAAATTGTACACCATGCTTTTGCCGGATGCAGTGGGTGTTGCGACAAGAACATCATTGCCTGCGAGGATAGAACAGATGGCCTGTTGCTGGTGGCGATACAGCCTGCTTATTCCAGACGACTCCAGGCTCTTTCGCAGAACTGGATCCAGGGATGGAAAATGAGCAGCGTATTGGGCGTCTACTGGAGGAAAGGTGCGATGACAGACTACCTGTGGACCAAATTTCGGTGAATTTTTCAGAGACGATATATATTCAGTGACGTCAGAAATCATAAAGAACACAAGAAGGGTATACTCAAAATGGTGTGGTTATATATGTTGCGTAAACAGTCGAGAATGTATAATTTGCACAGCGCATCATGCTTTTTTCAACATCAGGTGGGTTCTTGTGAGCAACAATACCATATTTCCACCCGAACAACCGTCAATGAGTAGATAAAGATCGATACGAATAGTTATGCCTTCCATTGCCACTTTGGGGCCTGTTGGTTCGGACAGTTACCAGGCCTCCTGTCAGTATGCACCCAATGCTGAGTATGTCCTTTTTAACCGGATTGCCGATATTTTCAGTGCATTTCGAGAAGGCAGAGTGCACTATGCACTGATACCGGTCTATAACACACGCGACGGTGAGGTTAAAGAATATTTCAGATTGATGGCCAAGATGGAGCATGGCTACTGGATAGATAACGTGGTATTACCCATTCATCTCTCCCTGGCAGTCCTGCCTTTGACTGAAAACGTTGACCAAACTATCACAACAATCGTCGGCAGAAGTTCGGTTTTTAGACAATGTGATGAGTTCCTTGAAGCGAATTACCCAGATGCAATTCTGATGGCGGTCCCTGATATTGAAGCTGCCATGAGTGCTATTTGTCTTGAAAAAAAGCTAGGATACGCAGTAATCGAATCGGAAAAACTGGTTAAAAAACATGGTCTTCAGCTGGTGGCCCGGGAAGTTGTGTCGCACAATCGCACCAGATTTTCGATTATCGGCAGAAAACCAGCCCCGGTTTCCGGCTATGATGCAACCGCCATCATTACCCGTCCACTGCGAGACAGAGTGGGCATGCTTGCCGATATTTTAGGTGAATTTACCAGACGAGGCATCAATATTCTCGATCTGCAGTCCGAAAACGATGTCCAGACGCAAAGATTACGTATATATATCGAGGTTGAAGGTCATATTGACACCCCTCTGCTGAAAGATGCCCTCAAGACAATTGAATCGACGGTTATTCAGGAGGAAGGTGCCATCAAGGTTCTGGGCTCTTTTCCTCGGGTCGATATGCGAGTGAAAAAGATCAAAGCATTTGGCTTTATCGGTAGCGGCGATATGAGTAAATGGTTTGCCGGTCGACTAGAGAATGAGGGATATAAGGCGCTTATTACCGGTCGTAATACTCCTCTTAAGCCGGAAACGATGATTGAAAAAGTTGATGTCGTCTTGGTGTGCGTGCCTATTTCAGTCACTGTTTCGGTCATAAAAACGTATGGTCCTCTCTTAAAAGATGGTCAGGCTTTGATTATTCTTGCCGGAGAATCGGAGAATACTATAGCCACGGCCCTGGAATCAACAACACAGGGCGTTGAGGTGATGTTTGTTCACAATCTCTGGGGACCTCAGGCTCTTACCATGAAAGACAAAAACGCCACCGTTGTCCGTACTCACAGGAGCGGAAGCTTCTGTAGCGAGTTTGAAGCATTTTTATATAAACACGGCGCAGATATCAACCACGATAGTGCTAAAAAACACGATTTGCTCATGGGTGTCAGCCAGAAGCTTCCGACAACAGTATCAGTGGCCCTGGCGATGACATTAAGAGAGCATCGGATTGATTGTAACGATATCAACAGTCATTCCACCTTAACTTCCTTGTACGGTATTCTGGCGATGGCCCGAATTCACAACCAAAACCCACGAACTTACGCAGAAATCATGGCAACAGCGGGCGATGGTAGAAAAATTGTGCGCAGTTTTGCCGACAACATTATTCACCTTATCGACCTCGCGGAACAGGGGATGATTGACGAGCTTTCGGCAATAATGGCCGCCAATAAAGAGATCATGCCGCAGACATTTTTGCAGGCCCGTATGAAACAGGCGAAAGCTGTAGATGAGGTGATGAGTCAGCCAAGCATGAAATACGCCTGAAATATAGTTTGTCTCAAAGTACGTATGCCCCTTAAGGGGTACTAAACAAAGTCCCGGTCTTCTTCCCATTTACCGGGATTGGTATTATAATACCTGGGGTGCTTTTATTGTATCTTCAATACTCTCTGGTGTAGTGTCCACTTTGATCTGCTGCCGGATAGTTTCATTTTTTAAAGGAGTAGTTGTATGTTTCGAGATTTGAGTTTTTTGGACGAGGTGAAAACCTGTCCGCACTGCAAGCAGACAATGTCCTTATGTGAGTCACCACCCATACATGTCGGAGATGGACTCGGCTGGGGCTCGGATGTTCTTTTTATCTGTTTAAATGATGCTTGTCCCCTGTTTCTGAAAGGATGGGAGCAGATTGAACATCAATATGGCCATCATGCATCGTATAGATACATGGAGGTTCCAGGAAGCCCCGAAGGGAACTGCATGATGGTCGGCAATTCCGATGCCTTCAAGGCCTGCATTGTCAACAAAGAAGAACTGAAAAATCAAAATGCGCGATATCGGCAGGAAAAAGAAGCAACCAGCAAACTGCAGACTTGCGTCGCCGATCATAATCTTGAGCCGGTCATAACGCTTCTACTTAACGAAGGGGCGTCTAGAAGCGTTCGTGCCACGGCAGCAGGATATCTTAGAGAACTCAACGATCTGGCGTGTATCGATCCGTTGCGGAACCATACATTCAAGGATACTGCTCTCGGACAAAAAGTAAACATGGCAATAACTGAATTGCTTAAAGTCAATTTCAAGAAAGAGTGCCCGCATTGCCTGGAAATTATCAAAGCCCAGGCCAAAAAGTGCCAGCACTGTAAAGAAAACCTGTAATGATTTTACTCTTGCAAATCTCAACCTAAATGAGTATACAACACAGGCTTTTTAGCGCAACGCACTTTGTGGTGGGCGTAGCTCAATTGGTTAGAGCACCTGGTTGTGACCCAGGAGGCTGGGGGTTCAAGTCCCCTCGCTCACCCCACAGATAATAAAACGGGTATCAGGATTATCCTGATACCCGTTTTTTTCTTTCAACTTATTTTCTATGCCAATGGTTGCCTATAGTAAAATCGATCAACCTGAAATCCTTGCTCTGCTTTTCCCACCGCTGAGCACTGTCTCCTCTCCTTGTCCGGCCAGTGCAGAAGATATCAGTTTTACTTCTGGAGGTGATGATCTGGTAACCTGCAGATTTTATTGTACGGATCAACAGGCACCAATAGTCTTCTATTACCCTGCAACGAGCCAGTCTGCTGAATCATTTGATATAATCGCCGATCAATACGGTAAGCAGGGAATCAATGTCTTTCGTGCTTCGTATCGCGGTTGTGGCGTAAATGATGGTTCCCCTTCTATTGCCGCAATGTATACCGATGCAGAAAAATTATTCCCTCTGGCGGTCGATTGGTTGAGGAGCAAAGGGAATACCGGCGCTCTTTTTGTATTGGGACAGTCACTCGGTTGCCTCTGCGCCATAGATACTGTTGTAAACAATAGCGATGCAATCAAAGGGATGATCATCGAGAGCGGCATATGCGGGACGGCATCCTTTCTGCGGGCACTGGGTGTAAGCGAAGGACATACCGATATTACAGAAGAAGAAGGATTTAACAATAGCTCGAAAATTGAAAAAATAAAAATCCCTACCTTGATTTTTCATGGTGCAAAAGATGGTCTGGTAGCAGTCGCCGAGGCGGAAAAACTTCAGGCCGCAAGCGGAGCCAGAAACAAGCAGTTCTTTGTCATTCCCGGAGCGGAACATCATACGGTAGGCAAGACAGGGGGGGATTTATTAATCCAGGCTATCAAACAGTTTGCCGATACGGTATGCGGTGTGAACACCTGGCGGCAGAAGAGAAAAACCTACAAGCGTACGTAAAAAAGGCAACTTTGCATGAAACGACTCAACTATCTCTCCTGGGATGAATATTTTATGGCAGTCGCCCTTCTTTCCGCCCAAAGAAGTAAAGATCCCAATACCCAGGTCGGGGCATGCGTTGCCAACGCCCAAAATAAAATTGTTGGAGTCGGCTATAATGGATTTCCGCTGGGATGCTCGGATGATGTATTGCCATGGGATCGACAGGGACAATACCTCGACACCAAATATCCCTATGTATGTCATGCCGAGCTTAATGCGGTCTTAAACTCAATATCCACCGACCTCAGAGACTGCCGCATCTATGTTGGACTCTTCCCCTGTAACGAATGCACTAAGGTAATTATCCAGGCAGGTATCAGGGAAATAATTTATCTCTCGGATAAATATAAAGATACCGACCAGGTGAAGGCGTCCAAAAGAATGCTGGACTTGTCACCGCATATCAGCTACCGGCAACTCACAACAAAACTTGATAGGCTTCATATCAGCTTTGTTGCCCCAGAACTGTAGATTTTTTACTTTACTCTTTTTAGAGTTGAAATCTTATTCTTTGGTTTGTCGGATCCAGGCTGCTTGACAATTTTCTGCTGGCCAAAGTCTACTGCCTTAATAAAACGCTCCTCTCCGCCCATCGTAAAAATTTCTTTACCGATCATCTGCTCTGTTCGAAGGGTCCATGTCATTTTTTGTAAAGGTATCGCTAGCATGGTCATATGTACATGCCACCATTCATCCCTGCGGTTCGTGTCTCTTTCTATCTTGTCCACATGCGCATAGGCGAGTATTTGTGGTTTTTTTGCAACGATAAGGATTGTATCTCCGGTATCTGTTGTGTCTTTAAAAGGAATCAATTGCTTGAGCTCCTCGACCATTTTCTGCATCAGTTCATCCTTTGCCTCAAGGGCCCTATGGTTCTGGTCGTTATCGAATCGATTATAACCATGTCTGGCGTAAAGTAACTCCGGGTACAGCTTTTGCCGTACATTCTTGCCCCGTCCAGTAAGGGAGTTATTATTCCATCGATAACGGCACGTACTTTAAAAGCAGTTTGCTGGTCTTCAATTGCCAGAGTTATGGCTATAAGATTTAAAGCTTTCTGGAGAACCGTAATGAGTTCCACATTGTTCATGTAGGTAACAGAGTTATTTTTTTCAGAAAGACCAGGATCTATTTTTTTAACACCTTCATTATCCAATAGCGACATATCGTCGATTTTACGTTGCACGATCATGCGCAATAATTCGGAACTGTTACCAAAAAAAAGAAGGTCATCCCAAAAGCCATAGAGTGGTTGCAGTCCATCCTGGGGTGAAGGAGTCCAGTATAAAAATCGAACTGGGCCATGCCTTGCCTCACTTATCTGAATATGGTAGGCATTGGTGATTTTTTCCAGAATTATTTTCATTTCAGGAACATTTTTGACCTGCACGAAAAACATGCCCAGCGGAAATGAAAAGAATGTATCTTTTGGCCCAGGCTCCAAAACCAGACTCGCTTCTTCGCCCAGAAGTGCAGCGATTTCACTGGCGTTTTTTCCGGTAATATTTTGTACGGTAGACCAGAATGTATCAAGCTGTACATCCGCCTGTGCGCTCTTGGCAAAATAAGCGAGAAGATGCTTGAACTCGATAGTGTTCGACCAGTAAAAAGCCATTGGGTTTTTTGTGGTTAGAGACAACATGGAGCTCCGTGTGGGGAGTGCATTGATATAATTTTTAACCACGCTGTTGACTTCATCACTTTTATATTGCACCAGCACTTTCTCAATTGCTCTCTTTTTTCTATTCCAGCTGCCATACCCAAGATTGGTGAATCCAACGGTGGTTGCCAATTCTTTAAGCAAAAGTTCCTTGCCGGTAAAAGTCATATCGGCCGTTTGCTTCACAATGGACGTTCGCACCTCTTCAATAGGCATATAAAAAAAACGCTCCGGCGTGGTAAATTTCGTCCGTATTCGTATGAAATCGGCCTTTTCGGCTAAGGCAGATGCTTCTCCATCATAGGTATCTATGCAACGCCGCAGCTGTTTTTCATTTGGGCTCATCACAAATATCCCATCGATAATGACGATTGACAGAATATCATCATGTATCTGCAGTCGCTGAATGGAGTGCTTGCCATATTGCACACTGGACACTGAATATGTCTGCACATACCGGCCATAGCTTTCCGTAAAAAATTGAAGTGCCTCTGCGCTGTGTTTTGGTTTGGCCACAAAAACAACGTTATTTTTTATATAGTCTGTGATATCGGCAGATTGCTGTTCGTCTACTATAGGAAGCAACGCAAGAGCAAATTTTTTACCTAAAACTTCGTGCAATAGTTTGTTTTTCTTAGCTTCTCCAGAAAAAGAATACAGGTCCTTTAGCGCTGCGAGAACCGGATCGGGCAGACCGATCTCTTTACCCGTCTGCAGAAAGTTAATCGAGGAAATTTTCTTGCCTAGCGGAGATCTCATGAATTCTTTCACAACCTTTGCGCCATCGCGTTGCTCGAAGTACAACAGCGCAGTATCGGGAATAAACCGTGCCATATCTCTAAAACTCTCGGTTTGAATTCCATTGACTAGAGGATATAACACAACCAGAAGCATAGCCAGAAATCCTGCAATTGCATTGCTTTTCATAGAGGTGTTTCAGGTGCAGAGGAAAATAAGACGGTCATTTGAATCCATAGCAAAAGTTGACATAACGAGGAAAAAATTAAAATTGATGCGGGTTTCTGCAAAATTGTACGGCCTCAGCTACATGCGCCTGCAACACCACCTCTGATTCGGCCATATCGGCAATTGTTCGAGCCATCTTCAAAATTCGATGATATGCCCTTGCCGAAAGGCCCAATCGGTTGACACTTTTCTCAAGAAGATCCGATGATTTCTGGTCGAGCAAGCAATATCTGGCAATGGCGGTACTGTTCATCTGGCTGTTACAATATACTCCTGGTGCCCCGGTAAACCTGACTCCCTGGATTGCTCGAGCACGATCGACCCGTTCTTTAATATTTTGCGAACTTTCTCCACAGGTAGTAGCACTCATTTCTTTGAAATTGAGTGCTGCCACTTCAAGATGCAGATCTATTCTGTCCAGCAGAGGTCCGGAGATTTTACCGGTATATCGCCTGATGTCCCTTTCTGTACACGTACACTGATTGCGGTTGTCGCCAAGAAAACCACAAGGGCACGGGTTCATTGCAGCAATCAGCATAAAACGAGCAGGAAAGGTCAGGGTCATATTGGCCCTGGCTATGGTCACCTTTCCGTCCTCTATCGGCTGTCGCAGAACTTCGAGAACATGCTTTTTAAATTCCGGCAACTCATCTAAAAAGAGCACTCCGTTGTGGGCCAATGAAACTTCACCCGGCTGTGGAACACTGCCGCCCCCTATCAGCCCGGCATCGGATATGGTGTGATGCGGTGCACGAAAGGGACGAGTCGTCAAAAGGAGATTCTTTTCTGAAACTTTTCCCGCGACACTATATATTTTTGTCGTTTCCAGTACTTCATCCAGGGTCATTTCCGGTAGAATTGTCGGAAATCGCCGGGCAAGCATGGTTTTCCCGGAGCCTGGAGGACCGGTCAATAAGATATTGTGTCCCCCTGATGCCGCAATCTCCAGCGCCCTTTTGACATGTTGTTGTCCTTTGATATCGGAAAAATCAATATCTGTCACTGTCGAACGGGAGATTTCCGGCAAGGCGCTAACGATCATTGGGATTGCCACCTCCATGCCGGCCAGAAACTCAACAGCCTGCTGCAGAGAGGAAACGGGGATTATATCGATTCCATCAGGTACGATCTGTGCCTCATCGCTATTTTCTCTGGGAATGATTATGCCGCTGAGCCCTTGTTCTCTGGCTGCCAGGATCATCGGTAGCAGGCCATTTACCCTGTGTACTCCTCCGTCCAATGAGAGTTCACCGATGACACAGTACCTGCCCTCCCTTTTTCGTTCAAAAATTTCTGTTGCTTCAAGAATACCTATGGCAATTGGCAGATCAAAGCCGGCTCCTTCTTTACGGATATCGGCCGGAGCGAGGTTCACAGTGATTTTCCTGGCAGGAAACTGGTAACCGCAATTTTTGATGGCTGCTTTTACCCGATCTTTGCTTTCACGCACGGTACTGTCGGGAAGTCCGACGGTTGAAAACATCGGCAGGCCGTTAGCTACGTCGACTTCAACCTGGATTAACCAACCTTCGATACCCAGGACCGAACAACTTGTTATTTTAGCAAGCATAGATAACAGCGTGAATTAATAGTCATGTTTTGACGATATTTATTTGTTTGTTAGATAACATTTCTGGACTTCCGGGGTAAACTGGCCATTCTTTTTGCAATAGATATAGAGGGGCGGCAAGACCTCTGTTCCTCGACCCCCATTTTTGCAGCACCTGATAAGTACTAGACGGGCAGGATCGGTTTTGTGGGGATAACTATAAACAAACTGAATTTTTTTAACCTCGAGCCGATATTTTTCAGCTAGAAAAATAAATTCGCCGATCTGCTCAGCAGGGTAAATAAAAGAAACAGTTCCGCCGTTTTTCACGGCAAATGCTGAGGCGTAAAGAAAATCCTGTAATGTTGCCAAAATCTGATGCCGTGCTGAAAGGGCTTCCTGGTTCTTGTTTAATCGCCCGGACGTTGGTGCATAAAAAGGAGGGTTACAGACAATGTTGTCATAGGATTCGGCCATGACCAATGTATCGATTTCCTTAATATTCCCTCGAATGATTCTGCCGATAGTGTCGAAATTATTAGAGCTCATATTTTTTTCGGCAAGATCGGCCAATTTCTGCTGCACTTCGATTCCTGAAATCTGCCGAACCTTGCCCTGCCATCGATACAGCAAAATCATGCCGATGATACCGGATCCGGTGCCGAGATCAAGGATGGAGTCACCACGCTTGATCTTGACAAAATGGGCGAGCAAAACAGAATCAATGGAGAAACGATAGCCATTTTGATGCTGATAACAAATCAGTTCTCCACCAAAAAGACTGTCACGACTTATACTATCATATTGGGGAGTATCTTCCAGTTCGATCAACAGGTCAATCCAATTCGATACGGGGTAAGGAAACAGTTTATCCGTTTTTTAGGTTCAGACATTGTGGTATTTTACCGATGACGGCTCTATTTAGCAAATCAAATAGGCAACCGTTCTAAACGGAACAGGCCACATAGCAATTCTGCGAACCTAAAAAAACAGCTATTTGTCTATAATGCATGGTGCATGAATAGATTCAAATAGTAGGTGATAAAATGGCTGGAAAGTATTAAGTTTGCTGGGAAGTTTGCGTTGTAGTCGAACGTTTCGTAGACTTTTACCCCTGTTTTTTGACCATACAGAGAGGAGATAAGTATGTTCGATATATTCATTGATACCCATTTTGCGGGAGCGCACCACTTACGAGATTATCCGGGAGATTGCGAAAAACCCCATGGACATAACTGGAAGGTTAAAGTGACTGCTCGGTCAACAGAGCTTGATCAGTGTGGAATGGCAATTGATTTCAAAGTGTTAAAGAAAATAGTAAAAGAAGTTATAGATAAGCTGGACCACACTGACTTGAATACGCTGCCTTATTTTCAGGATAAAAACCCCTCATCGGAGCATATTGCCAGATTTATATTCGATGAAGTCAGTGTCCTGCTGACCAATAAAAATCATTCCCTGCAAACGGTTACCGTACTGGAGACAGACACTCAGGGGTTAACGTACTATGGTACTATGGAAAATGGAGGCAACTCTCTGTAATGAATGATCTTTCGCAACTGAAACTGTGTATTGTCGGGTTGGGGTATGTCGGACTGCCACTGGCTGTAGAGTTTGGCAAAAAATACCAGACCATCGGCTTTGACCTGAATAGCAAGCGGGTCAACAAACTTCGCAGCGGCACCGACTCGACACTTGAAATTTCTGCCGGTGAATTAGCAGACGTGCAGCATCTCGAGTTCACCACTGAAGTATCGGCAATTGCCGACTGTAACGTGTTTATAGTGGCCGTTCCAACCCCCATTGATGCGGCAAAAAACCCCGATTTCAGACCACTTGAGGGAGCATCGCGCACGGTTGCCCAAGTTTTGAAAGCCGGAGATGTTGTCATCTATGAGTCGACGGTTTACCCTGGTGCCACGGAAGAAGTCTGCGTGCCGCTACTGGAGCAAGGTTCGGGCCTGAAGTATAATAAGGATTTTTTCTGCGGCTATAGTCCGGAGCGGATCAACCCTGGCGATAAAAAACACCGATTACCTTCAATTGTCAAAATAACCTCGGGATCAACCCCTGAAACTGCCCATTTTGTCGACAGCCTCTATAAATCCATTATCACCGCCGGAACCTTTCAGGCCAGCTCCATCAAGGTGGCAGAAGCGGCCAAGGTAATAGAAAATACCCAGAGAGATGTTAATATTGCTCTCATCAACGAATTGGCCTTGATCTTTGATAAATTGGACATAAATACCCGTGAGGTGCTTGCCGCCGCCGGAACCAAGTGGAACTTTCTCCCCTTTTCCCCCGGACTTGTTGGTGGCCATTGTATTGGTGTCGATCCCTACTATTTGACCCATAAAGCCCAGCAAGTTGGCTATCATCCCAACATGATTCTGGCCGGTAGACGGGTAAACGACAATATGGGCCACTATATTGCCACAACCGTTATTAAAAAAATGATCAAGAAAGGGATAGATACGGGCAGCAGTCGAATTTTGGTTATGGGACTTACTTTCAAAGAGAATTGTCCCGATCTGCGGAATACCAGAGTAACCGATATCATCTCCGAATTTGCCGAGTACGGCATTACTGTAGATGTCTACGACCCCTGGGTTGATTCCGACGAAGCATATCGGGAATACCAGATCAAACTGATCAACGAGCTACAGAAAAACACCTATGGCGCTCTAGTTATTGCGGTTGCTCACCACCAGTTTGCTGCAATGAAAATTACCGAATTGCGCAGTCTATGCAAAGATAAAGCCATTATTTACGATGTCAAAAGCCTGTTTCCAAGGGACCAGGTTGATGGTTGTCTTTAATCTGTTCCTGTTAAACGGGAAGAAAGTTGGGATAAGGTCATAGCATATGTTGAAGTCAGTACCTGTTGAAGAGTCTGTTGGCATGGTTCTCCCTCACGATATTACGGAAATTGTCAAAGATGTCAAAAAGGGAGTGGCCTTTAAAAAAGGGCATATAATCAGCACGCAAGATATTGTGCATTTAAAACGTCTGGGAAAAGATAATATCTATGTTATTTCTCTCACAGCAGATGAGGTCCATGAAAACGAAGCAGCCGCCATACTCGCTCGCTGCCTTGCCGGACGTGGAGTGGACTATGTCGACAATCCTCAAGAGGGAAAAATTGCCTTAACAGCAAATCTTGATGGATTACTAAGAATAAACAAGGAATCCCTTTACCAGTTCAATATGCTTGGCGAAGTGATGTGCTCTACCCTCCATGACAATACTCCTGTAAAAAAAGGTGAGACAGTCGCGGCAACCCGCCTTATCCCACTTGTCAGCCCGCGAAAGTTACT
>CBDTUM010000061.1:0-22248 GCA_965363495.1 uncultured Desulfopila sp. | reverse complement strand
AAGATTTGCGGGATAAGTTCCTTCACGAAATAATGTTCTAGTAAAAAACACTAGAACATTATTTCTAAGTCACTAAGAATATTTTCCCTGGATTAAGAATATTATGGGGATCCAAAGCCGCCTTAATCCGCTGCATATAGGTGATGGTGGCGATATCCAGCTCCATTTGCATATATTTGGCCTTGGACGTACCGATGCCATGCTCTCCGGAAATCGCACCCTTCAGCCTGACGGCTGCTCCGAAGACCTCATCCATCACCCTCTCTATTTTTACCGGCATGCCCTCTTCTTTGAGATCGACCATTACATTGACATGGATATTGCCATCTCCTGCATGGCCGAAATTGACGATGGGCACTCCGTAGTCCCTGGAGATTTTTTCCAGGGCGCGGATCATATCCGGCACCTTGGAGCGAGGCACGACGATATCTTCGTTGAACTTATCGGGATTGATCTTGCGCAGGCTGGGACTGACAATGCGCCGCACCTGCCAGATCTCCTCCGAATCTTCCTCGGTCTCGGCAATGCGGGTATGCAGGATGCCAAACGACTCGATTACGGCCAGAATTCTCTCCACCTGCCGATCAAGCACCTGGGCATCACCATCCACTTCAATAATGAGGATGGCCCGGCACAACTCCGCCAGGGGAAAAGTGCTTACGCCACGAATACAGTCGATGGTGGCCGCATCCATAAATTCCAGGGTGGTGGGAATAATCTTGGCACCGATTATGGCCGAAACTGACTGTGCCGCCCCGTCAATAGAGGCAAACTGGACGAGCATGGTCTTTTTCGCCTCCGGTTTGGGCAACAGTTTGACAATAATTCTCGTGGCAATACCCAGAGTCCCTTCCGAGCCGACAAACAATTTAGTCAGATCGTAGCCGACCACATTTTTCAGGGTCCGGCCACCGGTCCGGATAATATCACCGGTGGGAGTGACGACCTCAAGACCCAGAATATAGTCTTTCGTCACGCCGTATTTTACACAGCGCGGGCCTCCCGCGCATTCGGCCACATTGCCACCCAGCGTACTGAATTCTTTCGACGCCGGATCAGGTGGATAAAAGAGGCCCAGCTTCTCCACCTGCCGCTGCAGTTCGGCGGTGACCACCCCGGGTTCGACTTCGGCGATGAGATTTTCAGTATCGATATCGATAATCCGGTCCATTCTGGTCAGCACCAGCACGATACCGCCCCGGACCGGCAGGCTTCCGCCAGTAAAACCGCTGCCCGCCCCACGGGGCAATATCGGTATGTTCCAGCGATTGGCAAGTTTCACCACCAGACTGACCTGCTCTGTAGTCTCAGCATAAACAACGATATCGGGTAAAAATCGCTGCTGCGTGGCATCATAGGAATGGGTGATTTTATCTGACGTTGCCGTCGAAACATTATCTTTTCCTGCGATATCTATAAGTTCTTTGACAATTTGCTCATCCATATATGTTTTTCCCCTGCTATACACTCAGTATCGTAGTATTGACATCTGCAACTATAAGGCTTGTACCGCAAATTGAAAGCGACAATACTTCTCCATCCAATTGCCGTCAATGCTTTGAAGATATTGCAAATTACCGGGATATACGTTTTTATTTGCACAGGTTTTTAAAAAAATCATATTCTGGTACAGGGAAGAACAAAATGTCTGATGAAAAAGTTTACTCAAAATACGAACAAACCAGAACCTCCTATCGTCCTGCAATTCGCGGCCGAAAACAGATGGTGGTCTCCGGGCACAATCTAGCTACCCAGGCCGCGATGCGGATACTCGACAAGGGCGGCAATGCCGTAGATGCGGCTGCCGCTGCGGGGCTCTGCCTGACGGTTCTCCAGTCTGATATGGTCAACTTTGCCGGGGTAGCACCCATGATGATCCATAGTGCTCAAACCGGCCTGACGACGACAATCGACGGTCTTGGCGTCTGGCCCCAAAAGGCCAGCGTGGCCTTTTTCAGAGAGAACCATAACGGCCTTATTCCCGACGGCATACATCGCTGTATTGTACCGGGGGCCCCAGATGCCTGGATAAGGGCTCTTTGCCGATACGGCACCATGAGCTTCGCGCAGATCTGTGCCGATGCTGTCGACTTGGCTGAAAATGGTTTTCCCATGCACCAGTTTATGCGCAATTCCCTGCATGAATTACAAGAAAAATACGCCAGATGGCCCGCAAATAAAGAGATATACCAGCCCGGTGGCAGACCGCCGGAAGTCGATGAAATCTTTTACCAGAAAGACCTGGGCGCAACCATGCGGCGCATGGTTGCAGCGGAACTCAATGCTCTGCAACAAGGGGGTCGCCATGCTGGTCTTACAGCCGCCCGTGATGAGTTCTACCATGGTTCAATAGCCGGAGATATTGTTGCCTTTAATGCAGCACATGGCGGGCTGATGCAGGCGAGCGACCTGGCCGCTTACTCCTGCACCGAAGAAAGCCCTCTTTGCGTGAGCTTTGGCGAATATACCGTTAAAAGCGCCGGTCCCTGGTGCCAGGGACCGGTATTGCTGCAGACTTTGAATATCCTGGAACACTTTGATCTGCAGGCAATGGGCCATAACACCGGCGAGTATATCCATACCATCACCGAGGCACTGAAAATAGCCTATGCCGATCGCGAACAATTCTACGGGGATCCGAAATTTATCACAGTACCGATCAGTGGTTTATTGGCTAAAGAGTATGCCATACTTTGTGCCGGTCGCATCAAGGCAACCGCCTCTCCGGTCATGCCGGATTGTGGGAATCCATGGCCGTTTAACAACACGCCTCCACCCAAAGGATATGTTCTGCGTCATGATACTATCCCGCCCAACACGGAACAAAATGACAACCTTGATACCAGCTATATCTGTGTGGTCGACCAGGACGGCAACTGTGTTTCGGCAGTGCCAAGCGATATGTCCTTTAGCGGGCCGGTGATTCCGGGTACCGGCATGGTGGTTTCAACCCGTGGATCTCAATCTTTTGTTGACGAGCAGCATGCCAGTTCAATCCAGGGAGGCAAGCGGCCGAGGTTGACCCCTGCGCCCTTTATGATTTTTAAAAATGACAGACCGTGGATGATCATCGGCACCCCCGGCGGCGACACCCAGTGCCAGACAATTTTACAGACTTTTCTCAACGTCGCGCTGTTTGGCATGGACGTGCAGACAGCCACGGAGCAGTCGCGTTTTGCCACTTTCTCCTATCCAAACTCTTTTGCCCCCCACGACTATCACCCCAATGTACTAAGAATAGAACAACGCGTCGGTGCAGAATCTCTTACTGAACTCAAAAACCGCGGTCATAAGGTGACGACATGGCCCGATTGGGCCTGGAAGGCAGGAGGAGTCTGTGTCATCGTTCTCAATAAAGACACGGGGACTCTGGTGGCTGGTGCCGATCCCAGAAGAGAGTCGTATGCTCAAGGCTGGTAAGATGGCTGAAAACGCTGGCAGATCGAAGATGTTCTTACGCCTAATTCTTCTTCACGGTAAGACTTGCATTACCAATACAGGCAATGCTCTGTGCATTCTGCCGCTCATCAAGATAGCTCCTGACACGTTCATGTGACCAGTTTTCCACCCCGATCAACCGGCAGCTTGCTTCATCCAGATCGGTGACCATACCAATGCGGATCCGCTGCAATTTGGTCATCATGGCCAATGCCGTCCCGCCGTTGCCCTGATAGTTGCGGGACAACTCCCTAAACGCTGCTGCAAAGGAACCCATCGCAAACCACGGCAAAAAGGTTGCTGATCCGATGCCGTCCCGGCATTCCCCGTAGAGCAGCAGTAAGCCGCCGTCACGAACAAACATCGCCGCGTTATGAATGGCCTTGTGGCTCTGGATAAAATTAATATCTTTGGGATAGCCGCCGCAGGAAGCAATAACGATAGCAAAATCAGGTGCAGCTATCTCGCAGTTTTCACCGTGCAGCCTACAGGCTTCAAGAAAACTCTCGCGGCCTCGGCCAAAAACGAGATCGCAGAGGTCACCATGGGAATCGAGAATGCCATGAATGGCCAGATCGACCGGGAGTTTTTCCTCTATTGCAAATAAATCCTCGGCCAGCGGATTCCCGTCAAGGATGCCGGGCCGGCAACCGGCCGCAATGGTCCCGGCATTTCCGTCAAGATACAATCCATGGTTGCTGTAGATGGCCTCACGCTCGCCGCAGCCTGGAAAGATCAGCTTTCGGCCGCCGCCGTAGCCGGCAAAATAATGATGGGAGACCGCCCCCATGGTAATTATCGCACTGGCTTCAAGCAGGTCGTGGCGAAAACGAATCGGGGTGCCTCGTGTGGTCCGACCACATTCTTTGAAACCATCTTGCATAACACAATCATGGTGGATAAAAGAATATTGGTCATAGGTTGCACCATAGGCCTGCCTGCATTCGGCATCGCTCTGGCGGGCATGGGTCCCGTAGCCGATAATAATTTTTAGGCGGCCCTCATCCATTCCATGCTGTTCAAGACTGCGCAGCAATAGAGGCAGATAGTCCGGATAGCCGCAAAGCCTGGTCTTATCCGCCAGGACCAGCACCGGACGGGTGAGATCCAAAGAGTTCTTTTGCAGAAAACCAGCCAGCTTCTGCTCGAAAAGAATCGGCGTAATAAGGCGTTGCGGCTCCTTTACCTGCAATGTGCTGGTGTGGACAGGCAGAGAAAGTTCTAGTCGATCCTTACCGTAGGCGATATAAAAGGTGTTGTTCCGCCTCATGACGTTAGTTTTTGCTGGAGTACATTGTTCGCTCGCGGCTGCTGCCTGAGATTGGCAATAAAAAGAGCCACGAACAGCACGGCAGCCACAACGTGCACCAGGATTGGCCAGGGCGCAATAAGGAAAAAGGCCAGGACAAAAGAAAGGATGCGCGGAAATATATTGAGGCGATTTTCCAGAAAGCCCTGAAATCCTCCGGCGAAGGCGTAGAGGCCGATTATGGCAAAAAAGAATATGGTGAAGTCATCTGCCCAATTGCCGCCAAGCATCGGAGTATAGGCAAAAAGGATTGGCACGATATACAGCCCTTTGGCCAATTTCCAGGAATAAAGCCCGGTCTGCATCGGCGGGGTCTTGGCAATGGCCGCGGCGGTGAAGGCAGCAAGACATACCGGCGGAGTGACATTACTGTCCTGACTGAGCCAGAAGATGATCATATGCGCCGAAAGCAGGGCAAAGGTCGCGGCATGGGGCGTAATTGCCATATCACGTACAGTTCCCATAAGATCGATAGGAACTGCCTCAAGGATGGCTCTGGCCTCATCAAGAGGCATTGCCTGGCCGAGCAAAGCAATTTTTTCAGGCAATGCGAGCATGAATATGGCCTTTGCCTCTTCGGAAAGAAGCCCTTTGGCTATAATCTCGGTAATCTGTGAATCAACGATCAAATTATACAGCGCCGGTGCCGAAAGAGTTCCCAGTACGATATAGGCGGCTGTCACCGGCAGCCCCATGCCGAGGACCAGAGACGCGAGAGCGATAAGAATAATGGCGATAAGCAGACTGCCGCTTGCCCACTGGGTTATCATCAGCGAAAAGGTGTTGCCGATGCCGGTGGTAGCAATAACGTTGACCATCAGACCGACACTGCACAACAGTATGCCGGTCATGATCATATTTCTGGCGCCTAAGGCAAGTGCCTCGAAGATCGCCCGGATGCCCATCTTGTTGGGAGTGAGCCAGGAGGCACCGATAACAGCCAGAATGGAAATACCCGCAGCATAGGTCGGGGTGAATCCATAGATCAGCATGCCGATCAGGGCACAAATGGGCAGCAAAAACGGCAACCCGCCCTCTTTGAGGACATTGAGCAGCTTGACATCCTCATCGTCGATCATACTCACATTGCACTTTTTAGCCTCGATCCGCACATAAAAAGCCACACTGGCAAAGTACAGGATAGCCGGCAGGATGGAGGCGGTAATAATAACGGTATAAGGAATCTGGGTATAGCTGGCCATGACAAAGGCTCCGGCACCCATGATAGGCGGCATGAGCTGTCCGCCGGTGGAAGATGCGGCCTCGACCCCAGCGGCAAATCTGGCGTCAAAACCGGCCCTTTTCATAAGAGGAATAGTTATGACCCCGGTGGAGGCGGTGTTGGCAACTGCCGAGCCGGAAATAGTTCCAGTCAGCCCGGAGGCAAAGACCGCAACCAGCCCAGGTCCTCCGACCGTTTTTCCGGCAACCGCCCGGGCCAGATTGACCACGAACTCCCCGGCCCCGGAACGGAGCAGAAAAGCCCCGAAAAGGATGAACATAAAGACAAAGGTGGATGAGATCAGGGCAATATTGCCAAACAGCCCGTCATCGCCATAAACGGAGCGAAAGAGCAGGGTTTCCGTACTCAGTCCGGCAAACCGGAACACATTGTTGAGCAGTGCTCCCCACCAGCCGACATAGGTAAGGGCAACGACGATAAGAATTGGGATGACCCAGCCGGTTGTCCGCCTGGTAAACTCCAGAGCGGTGAGAACCAGCACCGAGCCCGCGACCCATTCGGCGGACGAGAGATGGACACCCCGCGCATAAATGGCATCCTCCATGGAAATCATATAGACGGCCGCCGTCGCGGCCGAAATTCCCAGAACAAGATCGACAGCCAGCAGCCATTTCTTCTTGCGACGGATCCCGCCCAATGGATAGGTGAGGCAACAGAGCAGGGCGAACCCCGAGTAGTGTAAAGCATTCTGCCAAAGGCTTGGCAACACGGTAAAAATATTGAAGTAGACATGCATCAGGGAGACGGCTACTGCCAGCACAAAGATAAATTTTTCCTTTCCTCCTGATGTCGCATACTTCTGAAAAATTTCCTCTTGTTTCAAATTCGCCACCATCTTATTTGATAAACTCGTGAAAGTCAGTTGCAGAATGGCTAAGTAAAAATCTTACGCCTTACATTCAAAGGGCACTTCCTACGGGCCTACAACGACGCAGATGAAGATTTTTATGCCCTTTGGGTAATTGTTACGACACCATTTTATTTGGCAATAAGATTATCAGGAATCACGAGCCCAATTTCCTTATAATAGCGTGCCGCACCTGGATGCAAAGGCATTGGCAGTCCGGCAAGGGCTTTATCAGTGCTCATGGCCGTGGTCGCCTTATGGATTGCATTCAGGAAAGGGAGATTCTCATAGATGGTCTTGGTAATAAGATAGACGGACTCTTCGTCGATATCAGATCTGACAGCCAGAAAGTTCGGTTGGGCAATAGTCATGACATCTTTTTTCAAACCGGGATAGGCAGTGGCCGGGATCAGATACGAAGTCCAGAGACCAAGGCCGCCATCGGCCTGTTTGACCTGTTCTGGTGTAAAACTGAGCAGGGTCGCTTTGTCTCCCATTGAAGCCAGTGCCCTGGTAACAGCGCTGGCAGGAACGCCGGCAGGAGTAGACATGGCAGCGATCTGTCCGTTCTGCAGCGCATCGGCACTTGGTCCGTAACCGACATAGACCAGATCATAATCTTTGTCGCTATTCACCCCAAGATTGCTGAGAATCACCTCATTGGAACCGAGGGTACCCGAATTCTTTTTACCAAGAGAAACCCGCTCTCCTTTCAAACCGGCCATATCGGAGATGGTGCCGGTTTTGACCTTGTCGGTAAGGATGGTGAAATGTTCAACATTCTGCCAGAGCATGGTCACGGAACGAAGTTCTTTCTGTGGGCCGTCCTGGACGAGAGGGCCCTTGCCGTTCCAGGCGTAGTAGCCGTACAGTCCCTGCAGAATGGCAAACTGTACCTCATTGTCCCGCATCAGTTTAATGTTTTCTCCAGAACCGGCGGAGTTGATCGCTGACATGCTGATCTTGTGCCCGGGCTGAAGTTTTACTTTGGTGAGGGTGGACAGGGCGACACCTACTGGATAATAGGTACCTCCGGTACTGGCGGTAGCCATCAGATAGTTTTTATCATCGGCAGCCCGGACATGTCCGGCGTTAAAAAAGCTGGCGAATACAGCTGCGACTGCAATATACCTCAGGTACGATGGCAATTTCATTCTCATCTCCTCTGGTTAAATAATGTTAAAAAACAGACCATTGGCACGAAAACCTGTTTTTCCTTGCTCACGATTAAGCAATAATTGTAGCAAGAAAATCCTGTAAAAGAGAGACTTTTTTAAAAATGTGGGGACACAATACCTATTATGGGCTTTCTACGCTTCCATCTTCATTGTTATACCCACAATAGGTACTGTGTCCCTACATTTCCCGAGGATCATTGCTAAATGATAATTCGATGCTTAATGGGTGTAAATAATAGCGAACCACCTCAAGCAGTCACACCATTCAAGGATAACCATAGATGAAACGCCAACGATACCTCTTGCCTATATCCAGCTGCCTGTTATTTCTTCTTGTTATATTGTTCCTCACCTGCCCTCTCATGGGAGCCCAATATGAAGAAGATGCTTCCGCGGAAAATTATCAGTTCGCCAAAGGGATAATCAATTCAGTCTCTCTTGACAAGCAAACGCTCACAATCAAGCAGAGGAAGGGACCGACCATTGTTCTCTTTATCGATAGAGACACCCTTTTTGAAGGCTTTTATAAGCTGGATGAACTGAAGCCGCGGGACACAATCAAATTGTGGTATCAGCCTGGACCGAAGAAAAACAGGGCCTTAAAAATCCTCAAGCCGTTGGAACTTGGCTGCTGAATAAAAGCCCTTTCCTAATGCCATCAAAGGTGGACAAGATATGAAAATAATATTTCTCACAATAGTTTCAGTCCTCTGCTGCATGAGCCTTTGCCATGCCGACTCGGAAAAGAATACAAAAAAGAGTGCACTGGCAGAATTGATGGCAACAAAAGCCTATTTCGATGTCACGGTAGGAGACCCAAAACTCCTCCTGCTCCGGCTGCAGCTTATTGAAAAAACGTATAACCAGATTGCCGCCGCCGGAGTTACCCCTTCTTTTGTCGTCGGCATTCGCGGCAAGGCGAGCAACTTTTTTACCAAAGGTATCGATTACGTTATAGATATGGATCTGCCTGAAAAAGAACTAATCGCAGTTATGGTCGAAAAATTTGCTGCCCGGCACATCGTCATTGAGCAGTGTCTCATCGCCGCGGGATTGCAGCATATAGATGCTGCAGATTTTTTACCCCAGGTGAAACCGGTCACCAACGGCTACGTTTCAATGATCGGATACCAGTCTCAGGGATATAGTTTTGTCCCCATGGACTGACCATTCCTGCTGTTTTTCAACTCCCGCCAAAAAGCTTTGCGGGATAAGTTTCTTTAAAAACACAAGAAAATTATTTCTAGATCTCTCAACAATTCCCAATTACACTATTGAAGAACTTTTTTTATGGAAGGAGCCATTGACATGTTGACTGACCGGGTACGCTATAAACCCCTGCAGGATAAAATAACCGATCCGGCCACGGCCGCCCGGCATATTCAGGATGGAACAAACCTGTTCATTTCCGGATTTACCGCCGGGTATCCTAAACTCATCCCCCGGGAACTGGTACGACGAGCGGAGCAAGGCGAGCAATTCAAAATCAATCTGTTCGCCGGTGCATCTACTGGCGACATGGTCGACGGGGCATTAGCCCGGGCCAATCTGGTGGCCTGGCGGCGGCCCTATATGAGCGATAAATTCATGCGGGGACAGATTAACGAAGGCACCATTCAATTTAAAGACGACCATCTTTCCCAGCTGTCGGCCAAGGTGCGGGCCGGGGAATGGGGGCGGTGCGACGTGGCGGTGGTCGAGGCCGCCGCTATTACCGAACAGGGCCATCTTATCCCGACCATGTCGGTCGGCAACACGCCTACCTATGTGCAGGAAGCTGAAAAAATTATCATTGAAATTTCAGCCAATTCCCCGGACCTGGAAGGGATTCACGACATCTACATCCCGGAAGATCCGCCGTACCGGATGCCCATTCCCATTTACCGTAGCGCGGATCGGATAGGCAAGCCCTTTATCAAAATGGATCCCAGCCGGGTAGTGGCCATCCTGTTCAGCACCGAGCGTGATCACTGTCCAATTTTCACGCCGCCGGATGTCACTTCCAGCCGAATCGCCGAACTGGTTCTTGATTTTGTCCGACATGAGATCAAAAAAAAGCGCATGCCTTCGACACTGCCCTGGCAGGCCGGAGTCGGCGATGTGGCCAATGCCGTTTTATCAGGATTTATAGAAGACCGTAGCTTTCAGCCCATCGATATCTATTCAGAGGTCCTCCAGGACAGCGTGCTGGACCTCATCGATCTTGGCAAGGTGCGGGCGGCTTCCGGCTCGGCCATGACTCTGTCGGAAAAGGCCCGCGAACGTTTCTTAAATGAAATCTTTCGCTACCGGGATAAAATAGTCCTTCGGCCGGTGGAAATCTCTAATTCCCCTGAAGTAATCCGCCGTCTCGGGGTTATCGCTATCAATACGGCTATCGAAGTCGATATTTACGGCCAGGTTAATTCCACCCATGTCATGGGCACCCAGCTGATGAACGGCATCGGCGGCTCGGGGGATTATTTACGCAACGGCGCACTGTCCATTATTGTCACACCTTCTACCGCCAAAGGTGGGCTGATTTCGGCTATCGTCCCCATGGTCAGTCATGTCGACCATTCCGAGCACTCGGTGGATCTGGTAGTGACTGAATACGGCCTGGTGGATACTCGTCCTTTAACCCCTAGCCAGGTCGCCGAACAGGTCATTAAAAAATGTGCCCATCCCGATTACCGTGATCAGTTATGGGACTATTTTCAACGAGCCGTTCGGGAGCGTGGCGGCCATGAGCCGCATATCATCGAGAAGGCCTTCTTTATGCACCAGTCTTTTCTGGAAAAAGGCGATATGCGCCTTACACCGTAACAACGCACTTTTCCGACAAGGGATTGATAAAGCAATGAAATTGTTGCCGGGCCTGGGCTGAGCCGATAATCGCCACCAGATCGTGCTGCTGGAACCGAAAGGAAGGATCAGGGTTGGTCTCAAGGGCAGCACTGCGAATAATACCGACGACCGACACCCCGGTGGTCTTGCGGATTTCAGCCTCGGCGATACTCTGATCTATCAGCGGATTATCGGTCTCAATCTCGACCCATTGCAGATCGAACTGCTGCTCAGCGGCTCGCAGCTGGCCAAGCGTCCGGTATCCGTCCGCAGGTGTTGCCGCCTGGGTAAGCAGTTGATGGCGGAGATTCTCGGTATGGTGCTGAATCTCCGGCACGGGAATTCGCAGATAGAGAAGAACCTGCCTGATCATTTCCAGGCCCGCCTCAAATTCAGGATACACAAGATCGGTCACCTGCAGTTCTTTGAAGACTTCGAAAAAATCGGGGTCGGCCATGCGGGCAACCACCCTGATCCCGCTGTTCACTTTTCTGGCATGGCTGATAATTGAGCGAGCAACAACGATGCCGGGTATGGTCACAACGAGAAGAGATGCACGCGCTATCTTTAATGCCTCCTGCACCACCTCCTGACTGCCATCACCATAGACGATGGGAAAACCGGCAGCTTTGGCCCTTTCGATCCGCATCTGGTCAAGCTCCACCAGGACGAAGGGAATCGCCAGCTGCTGCAGCATCTCGGCAATCTGCATACCGATACGCCCACAGCCGGCGATGACCACATGATTGCGCAGTTCATCTTCCGGAAAATTGAGCGCTTCCAGAGGCTCGTTCTGAACCCATCTTTTTTTGAGGCTGTACAGTCGTGATGTCTGCGACGAGATAAAGGGAGTCAGTACCATGGTGACAACAGCCATAGTCAGAAACATATTATAAAATTCGCTGGTAATAGACTGACTGGCCACCCCGATCCTGGCCAGGACAAAGGAAAACTCCCCGACCTGAAACAGCCCAAGGCCGACGGCAAGTGGAACGACGTTGCGATACCGAAAGAGTCTGGTAAGAAAAGCAAAGATACACCCTTTTCCGACGCTGACAATAATGACCAGGAGCAGGATAATCGTAAAGTGACTGAGCAGAAAGCGAGGATCAAGGAGCATGCCCACCGAGGCAAAAAACAGCAGGCCGAACAGGTCGCGCAGCGGAATGATATCGCTGAGAGCCTGATGACCGTAATCCGACTCGCTGAGGACCATACCGGCAATAAAGGCGCCGAAAGCAAACGATAATCCGACCAGGTAGGTCATATAGCCGACACCTAAGCCAATAGCGGTAATAGCCAGAATAAACAGTTCACGGGAGCCAATCAGGGCAATGGTCTTGAGCAGGTAGGGCAGCAGCCGCGTCCCGAGAAAAAACATGGCAATCAGAAAGAGTGCGGCCTTGATAAAGGCCAGACCGAGAATGCCAAGGCCGGCAGCAGGGTTGTTTAACTGGGGCAAGATAATCATCAACGGCACAACTGCCAGATCCTGGACGATCAGCATGCCGATCATTACCTTACTCGACAGTGTCCCCAGCCAGCCCTGATTCATCAGGGTTTTTAAAATGACCATAGTCGAAGAGAGCGAGATTAAAGAACCGAACCAGAGGGATGTCTTCCATTCCCAGCCGAACAACCGACCAATTGCACAACCAAAAGCAATAGTCAGAAGCATCTGCAAGGGCGTGCCGATAAGGGCAATATATTTCACCGGACGGAGATCTTTAAGGGAAAACTCCAGACCAAGCGCAAACAGCAGCAGTGCCACCCCGATCTCGGCCAGCAGTTCAATATCATGAATGTCGCTAATCGTCACCCCACCGGTATAAGGGCCGAGGATAACACCGGCCAGAATATACCCGAGGATCAGCGGTTGACGCAGCCGCTGCATCACCAAACCACAGAGAAAAGCAGTCAGAACAAGAATAATAATATCGGTTGCAATACCCATACAACAAACCTCATCGGAAATGGAAAACCGTCAAAAGGATGGATTGTTACGTTTTCTCTGCATTTGCAGATACAATACCAGTTGAAGCATAATGTTTTTAAATCTTTTTTGGTAGTACATCAGTAACCGTTCACCGGGAAAGCTGAAAATCTGGTATAACCTCCGAGCTGTAAGCGTTTACCAGTTACGGAGATGCGCTAAAGAGGTCTTTAAACTGTACAATTGGTACGTTTACCGACCGATGACAAAACAGATTCGGTGCTGGTGAACGCTTACGTACATCACAAGATACCGGCAGCTACCTCTTTATGCATTGCAAATTCTTAGACCATAAGAAGATATACTCCGAAAACGGCCACGATTGCGCCGGCAATGGCTAAAAGGGAGACATGTTCCTTATGGAGATAAATGGAAAAAGGAATAATACAGATTGGAATCAGAGAAAAAAAGGTCGAGGCAACACCTGTCGCAAGATAGTGCAGGGCCATAAGGGACATGGAAACGCCTATAAAGGGGCCAATGACCGCACCAATTGCCGTAAAAGCCACCGCTTTTCTGTTGTTCAGCGCCGCTCTGACATTGTGCCATGTACTAGCAACTGTAAAGTAAATGACAAAACAGCAGGATGCAGCAAGGGCCCTGATCTGCGTTGCCGAAAAAGCATCCAGATATCCAGCGTCGGTCTGCATCCCGCTTTTACTGAGTAGCAACCCACCCGCCTGACCGAACATGGCCGCAAACGCAAAGGCTACACCCCGGCAGGAGACTCTGGTTGTCTGCAATTTCTTAGCGGGAGCTGCGTCCCTGCTTTTTTCAAGGATTACTGCACAAACCCCGGCGAGGGTAATGGCCATGCCAAGCGCCTGCTGCAAATTATAACTTTCATGCAAAAAGCTCCAACCGAACACCGCCGCAGTCGGCGCCGCCAGGCTTTGAACCAGCATGGTAATCCGCGGCCCCAGCTCCACCAGTGCCTTAAAAAGAAAGATGTCGCCTATGAAAAAACCGATGACGCCGGAAAGGCTCAGTAAGAGCCAGGCACGGACAGGGAAATCAGATAAAAAACAAGAAGTATATCAGCCGACAGCACCGTGACTATATTTTACCAGGATACTGTCGACTGCAAGACGGAATACAGAAGTTGAGGAACTCGTAAAAACGAATTACAAGATGGCTAAGCAAAAAACTTCATATGCGCCCACCGGAAGTGCCCTTGGGGTGCGAGGCGCAATAAATTTCTACCATTTCGGCGTACTAGAGTACGTCGTAATGATAGAAATTTTGTACCCCAAGGGCACTTCTTACAGGCGAACAACGAAGCAGATGAAGATTTCTATGCCCTTTGGGTAATTTTTACGACGCCATTAGAAGTTCCAGAATGAATCGATGGTTTCATCCTTAACGTCCCAGACCACATTATGCGGGGCAATCGGCTCTTCTTTGAAGAATTCCGGCAGTCGGTCATCCTGGCTGGTAAAACCTGCCGCGATGTTGAATGCGCGTTCCGTTTTCAGAATGGACATACCAAGATTGGTAACATCATCGGCGGTAAGTGCTATGCCGAAGCGGGCGTTGATCATATCGATCAGTGCCGGCAGGCAAGTTTCGCTATCGAGGGCGGCAAATGCGATAAACAGGCACATACCGGTCGAGTCGATTGCGGCTGTAGCAATCTGCAGATTGCGCGACAGCTCCACCTGACCTTCCTGGCTAAGCGGATCAACGGAACCGCCGACACCAAGGATATTGGTGGCGATGGTATAACCCATTGTGTGATCAGCTCCCTGTGTCGAGGTAGCATAGGTGATGCCGATACCTTTAATTGCGCGAGGATCATAAGCAGGAATAGCCTGATTTTTGACCACCGGCACTCTGGTGACCCCAAAAGCCCTGCCGACATTACCTGCCCCACCCCCCATAATTCTACCAAGAGGCGTACCCTTGCCGATATCCTCGCTCAGGATCCGAAGCACACCAGCACCATCACCAAACTCAAGGAGTCCGCCTTCCATGGCAACACCGAAGGCCACTGAAGTATCGATTGTATCAATACCCAGATCATCCATAATATAATCGGCTTCGGCAATTTGATCGAGGTTATCTACACAGCAATCGGCACCGAGGGCCCAGATGGATTCATACTCAAAACCTGAGGTCTTGTATTGATTATCCTTATCATTGTAGATCTGAGAGCAATTGATCACGCAGCCAGCGTGGCAGTTGTGTTTCGGTTTGCCTTCCCGGGCGACAATGGTGTCATACATGGTTTCCCCGGAGAATTCCTCATGACCGGCACACTGACCGGCGGTGAAGTTACGGGTGGGGAGCGCTCCTGCCTCGTTTATGATGTTGACCAGAACATTGGTGCCATACTGCCCCAGAGCCTGACTGACCGGATGATCGACCAATGCCTTGGCAAATACTCGATTGGCTGCTTTAAACTCCTCGGGCTTGGCGATGGCAACCTTATTGTCTGTTGGAGCCACAGCGATAAATTTAATTTGTTTTGAGCCCATAACAGCACCCAAACCACCGCGTCCGCTGGAACGGATTCTTGAGCCGGGATCTTTAATCGAGATGTTTGCCGCGGCCATCTTCATCTCGCCTGCCTGACCGATGGAAATAACCCCAAATTTTTCGCCCAGACGAGCATTAAGAGTCTTGACAACCTCGTAGTTCCCCTTACCTATCAGCTCGGTTTCTTCATTGATGGAGACGCCATCTGCGGTCACATGAAGACTATACCATGTATCGGCTTGCGGCTTCCCTTCAATGATAATGGCTTTAATCCCGAGTTTTGCCAGCATCTGGGCTGAAGTACCACCGGCATTGGCTTCTTTAATGGTGCCGGTCAGCGGACTTTTAGCGCCACAGGAAAGACGGCCGGAGTTGGCGGCCGGAGTGCCGGAAAGCAGCCCTGGAGCGATCACCAGTTTGTTATTTTTGCCGAGCGGATGGCAGGTAGGCTCCACCTCGGCGGCAACCACGTTGGAAGTCAGTCCGCGGCCACCGAGACCCGCCCACGCAGCCGGGACCTCTTCTACTCTGGTGGTTAGATCGGACATGTTTACACGAAATATTTTGTCAGTCATGGCAATACTCCTCGGTAATTAAACAACTGCGGGGTACGGACGAATCCATACCCCGCAACATACTAAATTAATAGCAATTTACAGCTGGCAGTAACTTATAATGCCGCCTTGTAAATAGCCTTCACATCTTCATCTTTCGGTGTACGTGGATTGGTCATACCACAGGCATCTTTCTGCGCGTTAACGGTCATGGTGTCGATATCTTTGGCACTGACGTCTTTGCCGTATTTTTTACCGAGTTCGATGAGACCTGCGGGAATGCCGACATCGGTGGACAGTTTTTTGATGGCAGAGAGTGCCTTCTCAGCGGCATCGCGAGTGGAAAGACCGTCAACATTTTCACCCATCAGCTTGGCAATTTTAACGAAACGGTCCAGCTTGGCAATCAGGTTGAAATTACACACATGGGGGAGAAGGATAGCATTACACTCACCGTGGGGCAGGTCATAGAAACCACCGAGCTGGTGAGCCATGGCGTGAACGTGACCAAGGCTGGCATTATTGAATGCCATACCGGCGAGATACTGTGCAAAACACATACCTTCACGGGCTACGATATCCTGGCCATTGGCAACTGCAGGACGAAGGTGGATGGCAATCAGTTCAATCGCTTTTTCAGCGGCTGAGTCGGTCATCGGGGTGGCGATGGTTGACACATAGGCTTCCACGGCGTGGGTGAGAGCGTCCATACCGGTTGCAGCGGTCAGTGCTGGTGGCATACCCATCATCAGGAGTGGATCGTCAAGGGCAATACCTGGAGTGCAGCGCCAGTCGACGATGGCCATTTTTACTTTTCTGCTGGTATCAGTGATGATACAGAAGCGAGTCATCTCTGAAGCGGTACCGGCGGTGGTGTTAACCGCTACATACGGAGGCATTGGTGTGGTCGATTTATCAACACCTTCGAAATCCTGGATTCTGCCGCCGTTGGCAATAACCAGGCCGACACCTTTACCACAGTCATGGGAACTACCGCCACCGAGGGTGATTAAACTATCACAGGAATTCTTTTTGTAAGCTGCAACCCCGGCTTCCACGTTCTTGTCGGTGGGGTTAGGGATGGTCTCATCAAAGATGACATATTTCATCTCGGCTTTGTCGAGCAGATCAGTAATCTGCTTGGTAATCCCGGCACCGGTAATACCTTTATCGGTGACGATCAGCGGCTTGCTGCCGCCAAGTGCTTTGATCTTTGCTGGAATCTCTTTTGCTGCGCCAATACCTATCAGAGTAACACTGGGAATGAAATAGCCGTATACTTCTTCACGAACTGCCATAATGTACCTTCCTTTTCTTAACTGAGGTTATTGTGTTTAGTGACTTAGAAATTATTTTCCTGTGTTTTTTTACAAGAAAATTATTTCTAAGTCACTTACACCCGTCAAGCGAGTACTGAAAAAAGCACCCGTCAAGCGAGTACTAAGTACTAACAAGAGTAGCCGCAAGGGGCATTGAAAAAAATCCCGCAGATATTTTTGGCGGGGTTAGCTTTTACTACTGTTGCGTTTGAATCCATATCTTGTGCAATCAAACTGTAGCAAGAGGCATGCCATTCATACATTTTCCGTAAAAACAAATGGTTATATGTTTTCACTCAACAAACAGGTATACCATAATGTCCCCCGGGAGGAACAAATGGAGCGTTACCGATAGAGTTTATCGGAGGAATTCACCGCAAAACCAACAGATACCGACAGCCTCCGGCGAGATGGGTCAAAAAGACACAGATATTAAGAAAAAGAAGTCAAAACGACCCAGCATTATGGAAGAGCTATCCATGCTCGGCATATTTCTCCAGTTTTCTATAGAGTGTTTTTCTGCTGATACCGAGAGTCTCTGCGGTTTTTTGCCGGTTATCATTAAAAAAATGTAACATTTTCAGGATATGATTTTTCTCAACTGACTCAAGACTGAGAGTGGCCGGATTGTCTTCCGATATCGAGACGAGTTCTCGTGGCAGACAACGTTCAGTGATGATGTTATTTTCCGCCAGGATAATCGATCGTTCAATAACATTACGCAGTTCCCGGACATTGCCCGGCCAGTTGTAACGGAGAATACAGTCCATGGCACTGTCGACGATCCGGTACGGCGTGCTGTCCGGGCTGAGACGTGTCAAGAAAAAATCCACCAGCAGGGGCATATCTTCCTTACGCTCGCTGAGAGCAGGGATCTCGATATTAAAGGCATTGATCCGGTGAAAAAAAGCCTCATTAAAACGCCCTTTTTCGACTTCCTCGGCGAGATTACGGTTGGTAGCGTAAACAAAACGGATATTGACCTTTCGCTCTTCCTTTTCACCGACCCGCCGATAGGTCTGGGTCTCGAGAATTCGCAACAGCGAGGCCTGAACCCCCATGGGAAGCTCACCTATTTCATCGAGGAACAGGGTGCTGTCGTGGGCATAGGCCATCAGCCCCTCGCTGGACTCGGTGGCGCCGGTAAAAGAACCTTTCATGTGGCCGAATAATTCACTCCGGGCCAGATCTTTTTGCAGGGAGGCACAATTTTTAATAATCATCTGATGACCGGCACAGGCCGATCGCTGATGAATCAGCCTGGCGACAACATCCTTGCCAACCCCTGACTCACCGGTAAGCAAGACCGGTATTTTCGCCGGAGCCACCTTGTTGATCAAAAACTTAATATCGCGGACGATCTGAGAATTGCCGATGAACTGTACCGATTGCTGCTCAATACCGCTGTTATGCCGAAGGATGAGATTTTCACGCGAGAGCAGAACACGCTGATGGGCTTTTTCGACCACCAGTTCAAGCCGATCCAGGTTGAATGGTTTACGGATAAAATCACAGGCACCAAATTTTATTGCCTTCACCGCGCTGTCGATGTCGCCATGGCCGGTGATCATAACGACTTCGATATGAGGAACGGTGTCTTTAATTTCGATTAACAAATCCAGATCATGGATATCCGGTAGCCGGAGGTCCATGATGATGACATCGAACCAGTGTTTGCGTAACATTTCTCGTGCCGCCGAGGCGGTGGCCGCCGTCAGGACTTCCCGGTGGTCAGTGGCGAGTTCTTTCTGCAACAGTCTTCTGATCGGCTCTTCGTCATCGATAGCCAGGATGGTGTATTTTTCTGGTTCCATTCTTATGCTCCCTCAGAGCGTTATTCCCGGCAGAGAGACTTTGAAGGAGGTACCTCGACCTGCCTCGCTGGTCACAGTGATCTCTCCGCAATGATTTTTGACGATTGAATAGCAGGTGGATAAACCAATACCGATCCCTTTACCCACCGGTTTCGTGGTAAAAAAAGGTTCAAAGAGCTTATCATGAAGTTCAGCGGGAATACCACAGCCCGAATCTTCAACGACCAGCTCGACGCCTCCATTTGGTCCGGCATTGGTGATGATACGAATTATGTCACCTTCTCCAGTTGCATCAAAGGCATTGGTAAAGAGATTGATTATCACCTGTTTCAGTTGCGATTCGTCGCCCATGATAACCGGCAGGCTGGCATGCAGATCGGTCTTGACAGCAATATTATGCTGCTCTTTAAAATGATGTTTGAGAATAAAAAGGGTGTCCCGGACACACTGATTCATATCCACAGGACTAAGACTTGAAGCAACCGGGCGACTGAAGGTCAGCAATGTCTGGACAATATCGCGGCAGCGAAGACATTCTTTGATAATGGTATCGGTATACTCGGTAAAATCTTCGAGGATAACTGGTTCGACCTTCCCCTGAATCCGTTTTATTCGCCGTTGCAGACCCTCGGCAAAGCCACTTATCGCCGCCAGAGGGTTGTTGATTTCATGGGCTACCCCGGCAGCCAGAGCACCAACCGTGGCCATCTTTTCCGCCTGGTAGAACTGGGCCTGGAATTCTTTTTCAAGAGTCACGTCGCGCTTAAAGAGCAGCACATTACGTTCAGCTGAGATGCCGGTTTTAAGAGGAGAAGCAATAATTTCAAAATGTCTGAATTTATCGTCGACCTTATAGATACAGAGATCCTTGACAATTTCATCAAGAACGAGAGAACGCTGAGCCGGGCAGTCTTCACACTTGCTCTGTTTCCCTCTAAATATTTGATAACAGGTTTTGCCAATGGGATCGACGCCGGGGAACCATTCGGAAAACACATGATTGACCCGCTGGATCTTCAGGTCCTCGGATAACACCAGCATCAGATCGGTGATGCCGTCCAGAACAGCCTGAATCTCCTTGCGTTTTTTTTCAAGTTCCTGGTTGGAAATTTTCAGCTGTTCGACTTTCTGCTGCAATTCCTGATAGAAACCAAGCTTGGAATGCTCGATGCCTATCAGGTCTTCCAGGGTGGTAATTTTCATTACCAGACCTCCTCGCAGATGCTCAGCAGTTCCTGCCAGGAGGGTGGCCTGGGATTGGTCAGGACACAGGCATCATTGACTGCCATCTGACAGATTGGTTTCAAAAAGTGTTTGTCCTCTTCGCCAATCTCTTGCCGCAGTCTTAGCGACACATTAAAGGAGGCAAAAAACTCTTCCAGCTTTTCAATCCCGGCAAGAGCGGTATCATGCGCAGAGCCGACTTTTCTACCCAGAATCACCTGACCGATATCGGCGAGTTTTGCTTCCGCGCCCTGCAAATTAAAACGCATGACAGCGGTAAGGAGGATGGGGTGGATCACCCCGTGCCGCATATCGAAGTGCCCGCCAAGTGAATGAGCCAGGGCATGTTCCGCACCCAGGCTGGCATTGCTGAAGGCCATAGAAGCGGCGACGGCGGCAATACTCAGTTGTTCCAGACTATCCAGAGATCTCGTCGCAACAGCACTAGGCAGGTACTTGATAATGAGATCGATGGCTTTTAAGGACTGCATCTCGGTAAAGGGTGAAGCGATCGTCGACGTATAGGCCTCGGTTGCATGGGCAAGCGCATCTACGGCGGACTGAATGATCAACGTTTCGCTTTTGGTCTGCAGGATAAGAGGATCAACTATGGAAATATTGGGAACTAAAGTACGGGTGATGATCGACATCTTCACCGCCCGCTCAACATCGGTTATGATGCAGAACTGTGAGATATCGGAACCACTGCCGGCGGTGGTGGTAATCAGCATCATCGGCGGCAACGGGCGACTGACCCGGTTGGCGCCTTCATAATCTCTTATCTTACCGCCATTGCTGGCAATGATCGCAATCCCTTTAGCGGTATCCATCGGACTGCCTCCGCCAATGGCAATGATCACATCGGCACCATTGTTCAGATAGAACTCAGCCCCCTGCTCCACTTCGATATCCCGGGGATTGGACGTAACGCCGGAATAATAAACCCATTCTATCCCTTCTTTTTTGAGAATATCCATCAGTTTCTGCACCCAGCCGGCTTTTTCAATCCCGGAATCACTGACCAGAAGCACCTTCTTGGCGCCAAGCCGCAGCGCGCATTGCCCTGCGTAATTCAAACTTCCCCGGCCAAAAATAATTTCGGGGATGGCAAATTTAGTTATGTCCATATCTTACTCTCTGCGGATTGATTGCTGCCGTCACACATTTGGATAGCAGAAATTTTATCTGTAGCAGGCAATCTAATCATTAATGCTGACCAGAACTCGCTACAAAACTATGCAATTTTCACGCCTGATGGTCGATCCATTGCAGGCGCATGTTTCACAATGTTTCCCGGTTGGGCAATAGGTCATAATTACCCACACCCCGTTGTCCGAGGACAGAAACGCCTCCAGCAAAAGAACGGTGAAGTTAAATATTGTATACGCATTATCAATAAAGCAATCTGTGCCGCACCTGCTTTGTTGTATGAGCACTCACTGAGGCGAGAACAAATGCCAGCAGTACCGTTATCGATGGGGGCAGAAAACCATGATAGGCTAAGCCAAGCAATAGCAGCTTGACAAGGGTACTCACACCCGACAATTCTCTGCAGATCTGACGATGCCTCATCCATTCGGTAAAAAAGAGCGCCGCACCGCTGACAAAAACAATGACCAGATACAACGAGGGCAGATGCTCCACCTCATCGAGCAAAAAAGAAGCTAGGAAGAGTGCCGCCCCTACCTGATGAACTGCCCTGATAAAGAGAGAAAGATTCAAAACCCAATAGGGCCGGTTACCAATCCGCCCCATCTTCTTTTCCTCGCATCCCTCATACTTCTGTATCTCTGTCATTATGCCCGAAGCTCTCCTTTTCATTAATTTCAGAACTCGTTATTGCTCTTTCTTTCTAGCGTTGATCTTTCGGTACTCGAATTTTGCCACCTCCTGCTGCTCACAATATTTCCCGTTAAAGATTACAGAGAGCACAGATTCACTACCGAAATCGCCCACTCAACGCAAAAAGCGTATAAATACAATTTCTCGATTCCGGTGGCTATAGTTTTTCCCTGTCGCTGTCGA
>CBDTUM010000060.1:0-22720 GCA_965363495.1 uncultured Desulfopila sp. | reverse complement strand
TTGATTCTGATGATGTGGATGACGACACAGATGACACAGATGACACAGATGACACGGATGACACGGATGACGAAAATGAGGATGATGAGGATGATGAATCCCTTGACGACGAAGACCTGGATGATGACCTTTCTTCCGAGGAAGAGGAAATCTGAAACTGAGGACTGAGCTTTTTACACCTCAGGTGCGGCTTAAGCGCCCCTGAGGTTCTCCTTCGTTTCTACGACTCCCACCGCGCCGTTAATCTTTTTCTCCTTGCCATTCCTGCAGTTTTCCAGTAATGAAGGCATTGATAGCTGCATGCTCTTCATCGCCTTTTCCCGAAGCCCTGAGTGGTTCTCCAAAAGCGAAATGAGCTTTTTGGGTTACATCCAATCTGCCAAAATCTTTAAATTTTTTCCCGTTTTGCCAACAATCGGTCTTCAATGCCAGCGGAACGATTGAGACTCCCGCCTTTTTGGCAAGCTTCACCCCGATCGAGCTCATCTGCATTGCATCAAAGGTATGCGATCTGGTTGTCTGCGGAAAAACGATGATGGAAAAATCATTGTGCAACCTGTCAACCCCTTCGTTCAGTACGGTTTTCAAATCCTGCCTTGGATTTGTCCGCGTCACGGTAATCGGATTACGGGAACGCATGACGTATTTAAATACCGGATACGAAAGGAGTGATTCTTTCACTACGAAAGTTACTGGTTTTATCGGCTGGATCATCACTGGGAGCAGCAAGGTTTCCATCATACTCATATGGTTGCCGATAATAACGACAGGGCCACTTGCAGCAACAACGTTTTCAATCCCCGAAATTTCTACACGAAGTCCCACATTCTCCAGAGCCTGCATAACCTCATAGCTGCTTTCCATCCAGTCTGAACCATCATATCGCCCATTCTTAGCACGTCTACTGGCTCGATAAACAATATAAAAGAGGTGTAGATAAAAATTTAGAGAGGGAAACAGCGCGGACTGAGGCCGTTTTTCTGTCAGATAGTAAGAATCGGTGTACGGTATCTTGTGCATAGCTTGATTGCCAGGGTTTTAGTGCCTTACTCTTGAAAGTCTGTCAAGAAAAACAAGAATTCTGGAGAGTGTATTCAAATTAAGAACTTAAAGTGACCACCAAGGCACTTATCCCGTTTATAGGGGTTAGTGCCTTACTCTTGAAAGTCTCTAACTCTTTTCAGACCCCCTTGAGAGATATAAAAAACAATAGCGGAAAGAACTTTTAACATTAATAACATAAATATGCCACCAAAGCACATACACCCCTCAAGGGCATTGAAAAAAAATACCCACTTATTTTTTTACCGAAGGCGTTTCCAATTCTCCAGCAAGACCAGGGGAAGTCTTCGTTCGTTAAAACGAGACGAATGAGATGTAATGACAAAACAAACTCGATGCTGATGGACGTTGACGATTGTTACAATTTGTAATGAGTACAAACGGCACTTCAGTATCAGCTACAATTGAATATATTGTCAGCATCTGCAGTTAACACCCGCACAAAATGTACTCTGGTGTTTGTTTGTGCCTGCATCCATTCAGATTGATTCTGAACGCTGAAGCTGGTAAGCTTCCCAAGGAAGTGATTTTATTTTCTTGATTTTGGAAGAACTCCATCATAAAAAATATCAGAATTGGTATTATGCAAGACCAGAAAGAAGTGACCCCGGCCCCTTCACGCAACCAGAGTCAGCCAAGAGAAGGAAGGGGAGTCGTCTGTCAGGTTGCTCCTAAGCGGATTGAAACCAGCGCAACGAAAAAGCCTTTATTCGCCTTATTGACTACCGGCATTCTGCTGGTGCTTACTCTCCTGGTGTTTTCCGCACTGGCTGAAACACCCGGCGACGAGGTGTACCAAAAAGGCATGCTCGCACTCATAAACAGACAATTCCCGGAGGCTATTTCCTCCTTTGCGAACCTCCTGATCAGCAATCCGGAGATGAGAGATAAAATTACCCTGCCGTATGCCGAAGCCTTGCTAGGACTCGCCGATAACCTGCGCAAAAAAGACCCGCAGGAAGCTATCTCTCTTTTCAAAAAAGCTCTTCTACTTGACTCTCGAAGCGTACGTGGCCATTTCCAACTGGGCTTGGTCCTGACAGGTCAAAAAGACTATTCCACCGCAATTGAGAGTTACCAGAAGGCCATTGCCTTAAATCCAGAATTCCCGGACACTTTTTTTAACCTTGGCTTTATTTATGCGATATCAAAAAATTATGCAGGGGCGGAAGAAATGTACGCCCGAACCGTAGCACTCAAACCGGTCTATCTTGATGAAGCACTTTTTAACCTTGCTCTGGTTCAAGGTAAACAAGATAAAAAGAGCCAAAGCATCGCCAACCTTAAAAAGGCCTTGGCAGTGAATCCCAAAAACAAGTCTGTCCAAAACTATCTCAAAAAAATAGAAGGAGTTTCAGCAGAATGAGGCCAGCACACCACATACATCTTGTCTATTTTTTCATCCTTATACTGGCTCTTGTCTTTGCAGGCTGTGTGACCATACCCAAGCCTGTGATGAAAGATGCGGCGCCGGTGATTGAAAAACCGACAAAACCCATGGGAAACAAGGCCTATCCCGATGACTACTACATCCATACGGTGAGCGTGCCCGACGAGAACCTTTCAATCATTGCTCATTGGTATACGGGTCAGCAGAAAAATTGGACAGTGCTGGTAGAATGTAACCCCACCATCAAACCCAACCGTATATTTCTCGGCAATAAGATTAGAATTCCACGCAGTATCATGACCAGGCAGATCCCACTTACACCTGAATTTGTGCAGCAGTCTCACGCGGAACCACAACAAAAAAGGAAAAAAAAGATATCCCAGGCAAAAACTAAAACCGCTCCAGTAACGCCTGTAAAGGAAGAGGACTCTTTGCTCTTTGGCCCCAAAGGATATTAGTGACTTAGAAATAAATTTCTTGTGCTTTTTACAAGAAATTTATTTCGTGAAGGAACTTATCCCGCGATGCTTTTGGGCGGGATTGTAAAGAACACCCGTCAAGCGAGTACTAAAAAGAGTCCCGCAAATCTTTTGGGCGGGATTAGAGGCCAATAATCAATTTTCTTGCGCTTTTGCAAGAAAATTGTTTTGGAAAGGAACTAATCCCCGCACAGCACGGGGACTGAACAGAGTACCGCGCGCAGTCTTACGATTAATCCGCGGGGGTTCCTTTCTGCGCTAGGCCCCCTTTATCGCCTGTCCTTGATACAGACCCGCTTCCGCCATTTTCACCCGTAATGTTTCACTGAGTTTACTCGCCAGAATATTCCATTTGGGAGCAACGAGCAGCCCTGGATGCGCGGTTGCCCACAGCCTGTGAATGGTTACTTCTGCTGGGATCACGGGCAATGCTTTCAGTAAAAAATCGATATACTCATCTAAGGAAAACAACGTGACTTTTCCCTGTTGATAAAGTTTTTGCAAAGGCGTATCCCGAATAACCTGCAAATGATGCAGCTTCAGGGCATTTACTCCAAGCTCACAAACGGTTCTGAGTGAATCGAGCATATCTTCTTCACTTTCTTCAGGAATACCAAAGATAAGATGCACCCCAACCTCAAAACATCCAGCTCCCTTGATCCGGCGGACAGCATCCTGAAAGTCGCCAAAGCTGTGATGCCGATTCAGCCATTGCAAACTACGTTCATGGATGCTCTGTAAACCAAGTTCAAAAAGACACTCCTTGCCTGTTTTGTTGACCAGTTCAGCGAGCCTCACCAGCATTTTGTCATCAATGTAATCCGGCCTGGTGGAAAGGATCAAGCCGACACAATCGGCATCGACCAGCAGCAGCTCGAACGCAGGCAACAACTGTTCGACGGCGAGCGCGGTGCAGGTTTCCTGCTGAAAGTAGGCAAAATATTTTTTAAATCGCCCTTTCAGCAGATTGTATTTGCCCGCAGCCACCTGTTGTGCAACACCATCGGTTTTATTAAGATAGGAAGGAGTAAAACTTGCAGGTCGGCAAAAGATGCAACCGCCATGTGCGCGATTTGGACACGGTTGACCCATATCGACAGGAATCTTGCCCACGCCGTGACCATATTTTTCCCGATAGTGGATGCTGAAGGTACGGAGTAGCGGAAATGACATAGGCCAGATGAGTTGTTTCAGGATCTAATCAAGCAGGTATCGTTGACAAATCTGGGAAATATTCCAGCCATCAATCGTGGACGTACAGTTCATCGACCTCGTCCCACTCTTCCGGGTTGCCTTTTCGCAACTGCATAAGCTTTTTATAGTAATAAATGAGAACAGTAATGAATTGCACCCTTAGATCTTCACATTTCTTGGTATTATCAGGTGCAAGAGCGCAGGCCTTTCAGGCGACTTGCCGTCTGTTCAACTATGTCGCCGGACAGGTCTTCTTCCAACTGTCTCACTTGATCGCGAAGAACATCAATCTGTTGCTGAAATGTCTGTTGCGTACTCATAGATTTTTTACCTTTTTTGCTCCATCATCCAGCCCCGGTAAACGGAAAATAAGCTGGGATTCTTTTTAATGCCCCTTGCGGGTACTCTGTTCAGTCCGCATGCTGTGCGGGGATAGTGCCTTGGGGAACATTATAATTATAAATTTTAAAGTCACTCACTGCTTTCTTGTTTTTATTACCAACTTTCATGAGTAAGGCACTAATAATTCAACATCAACCAGACAGCTTTCCAGGGATCGTTTCGGCACATGATGCACTCCATGTTCATCACGCCAGTACCGAATATCTTCTTCATCTTTTCCTTGTTCAAGAATAACCGTTTCATTGGGTTTGCCAAGAGCAATTACCAGCGAGAGATGCTGGTGATCGGCAAGCTTAAAAAGCGATGCCAGTTTCGGATTAAATGCACCAATCCTGCAACCGCCAATCTTTCTTTCCATTGCGCCGAGAAGCAGATTCTGGGTCGCTATACCCAAATCAAATTGAGCCTCACTCTCCGGACCTTTCAATCGATTTTTGTTCAACAGACAGAGAATATAGGCAGAAGGCCGTTCACCGGCAACCGGACCATGCCAGTCGGAGAGATAGCCGGCCCAACCGAGATAGGGAAAAATCCTGGCACAGAGATCGTGACCATTGACGATCATGTACTGCCACGGCTGGCCGTTGCGGGCCGATCCTCCTAACCGGGCTAAATCAATTAACTCCTGCAGAGTAGCCGTACTGAGCAGTTCCTTCTCCACAAACCGTCGGAAAGTCCTGGTTTTGGTAACGATCTCTTGCATTGCCCACTCGCTCAAGCTCTTTTCTCCGTACTCTTTTCTTTCTTTTGGCACTCCGGACATATCCCTACAATTTCAACTCTACATCCGGTTATTTCATACCCTGCTGCAGTACCCAACTGATCCACCCTGATATTATTCCGTTCAATTTTTAGATTGTCAACCTTATGACAGACAACACAATAGATATGGTCATGATCGGAGACATCAAAATCAAAGCGTTTTTGTCTTCCGCTAATTTCCAGCTTCCCAATCAATCCCGCTTCCGAAAGTATCTCAAGATTTCGATACACGGTTGCCAGGCTGATACGCGGCATGATCTTTTTTACACGATCATACAGCTCATCGGCCGACAAATGCTGTCTGCTTTTTTTCAATTCTCGCAAGATCATTTCTCGCTGATTGGTCATCCGAAGCTGCATGAGGCCCCTTTGTTATTAATAATTAATACTAATGGTAGTTAGTTATCGTTTTCTAGTCAAGACTTTTTGCCGGCACGGAAAGAATGGCAAAGATTTGCGACGGTGGAGTCCGTTAACCTCTCTGGTAATCCCAGGCCAGGACAGGAGAATTCTTCGAATTTTCTTTAGCTTAGAACTGGTAATGATGTTTCCGTAAAGCAACATGTGACTCTCTCTATTGTATAACGAAAAATAATGGGCACAGACAAATATTTTTTGCTAGCCTGTGAATGGTTATGGTAATACCATTTTATCGGCACCTAGCAACCAATGCAACCGACCAGCACACCAAGGCAGGCTAGCTCTGCAACCGAGAGAACTTTAGAGCCAACAGAACGTCAGGCCTGTCGTTGTCGAAAGATGCTGCAGCCGTATAAAAATTTGGTCTGTTTAATGTCGCTTAGGGTGAAGGTAATCAGATTTTTCAACTCGATCAGATACAGAAAATTGCAGAGGGAGCGAAAAATGCCCTTTATTTCATGGCAGGAAATGATGCTCGTCGGACCCAGTATTATTTTGATTGTAGGCTATCATGTCTATTTATATTTCAGGGTTAAAAATTTTCCGTTCACGACGGCAATCGGTATTACCAACCATGCACGACGGATGTGGACCCAGGAGATCAGGGAAAACAAACGTGATATCGTGGCGGTCCAAACAATACGTAATCAGTTGATGGCTGCCACTTTTCTGGCATCTACCGCAATTCTTATCAGTCTTGGCCTGTTCAGCTCAGCTTTTCGACCGAGTTCTTTCTTTGAAGTCTCCCATGCGCTGAATGCGCTGGGGACCAGAAGCGAAGCGGTATGGATGTTCAAATTGATGCTGCTCGGCATTCTCTTTTTTTGTGCTTTTTTTAATTTCACTTTATCTATTCGTTTCTACAATCACTTGGGATTCATGATCAACACCTACGATCCAGACGACTCGACCTATTCCGATGAAACCGTAAGTCACATTCTCAATCGTGGAGCACTTCATTATAGTATTGGGATGCGAGGATTTCACCTGTCGATCCCACTGTTCCTGTGGATGTTCGGGCCGATCTGGATGCTGGCAGGCACTGTTATTTTGATGTTCATATTATATTATCTAGATCGTGAGCCCTAGGTTTGACAGCCTGATACGAGACCATGTTTGCAGAACCTGTCAAATTGATTGACATCCATGCCGAGACAATTATCATAGTTCTGATTCTCCAGCCAACGGTCTGATAGAGCAATATCACATCTCGCATATGAAGCTTTTTACGACGCCATGATCAAAGAAGACCATGCTTTTTTTACAGGAATAGGGAAATAATGAAGAAAATAATTTTTCTGACCATTCTCGGTCTCATTATTATTGTTGGCATTCTGGCAGGTATCAAAGCTCTGCAAATTCGGGCAATGATCGCCCAGGGCAAAAATTTTGTTTTCCCCCCTGAGGTTGTCACCTCGGCCACTGTCACTGCCGATTCCTGGGAGATGTTACTCACTTCGGTTGGTTCACTGGATGCCGTACAGGGAGTACTGGTGACTGCAGAAATAGCCGGCAAGATAGTCGATATAGCGTTTGAAGCAGGTTCCCGTGTGACAACCGGTGACCTGCTGGTACAACAGGACATATCTGTCGAGAAAGCCCAGCTTCGATCGGCCGAATCCGCTTTCGAGCTGGCTCGCATCGAATTTGCCCGATCAAAAAAGCTCATGGCAAACAAGGTCATTTCGCAGTCCGATTTTGATAGTGCCCAGGCCCAACTGACCCAGGCTTCAGCTCAAGCAGACAATATACGAGCGGTTATTGCCAAAAAAACCATTCGTGCCCCCTTCGCAGGACGGCTGGGCATTCGCCAGATCAACCTGGGCCAAGTCATCAAAGAAGGCGAGGCTATCGTCAGTCTGCAGTCTATGCATCCTGTTTTCGTCAATTTCCTGCTTCCCCAGCAACAACTGGCCCAGATTCACACCGGGCTCACCGTACGGGTAAGCTCAGATGCCCTGCCGGGTAAAGTTTTCTCGTGCCTCATTACCGCCATCAGCCCGGAAGTGGATGCCGCCACCCGGAACATCCACGTGCAGGCCACTCTGGCTAATAAGGAAGAATTGTTCCGTGCCGGCATGTACGTCAATGTAGCTGTGGTCTTACCGGCAAAAGAAAAGGTGCTGACTATTCCAGCCACAGCTGTTCTGTATGCACCGTACAGCGATTCTGTTTTTGTGATCGAAGACAAAAAGGGTACTGACGGCGCCCCTGCCGGTCAAACCATCCGCCAGCAATTCGTTCGTCTCGGTGAAAAACGCGGCGACTTTATTACGGTGATTTCAGGACTTAAAACCGACGAAAAGGTAGTGAGCACCGGCGCATTTAAGCTTCGCAATGGCCAGGCGGTCAAGGTGGATAATAAACTGCAACCCGAATTCAAACTGGCTCCTCAGCCTGCCGAGAGCTAACATATGAAATTCACAGATATTTTTATCCGCCGCCCGGTATTGGCACTGGTTATTAGCTTTCTCATCATTATTGCCGGCCTGCAGGCTATTCACTCCTTGAACGTCCGTCAATATCCTCGAAGCGATAATGCCGTAGTCACCGTTACCACTGTTTATGTGGGTGCCAGCGCCGAACTGGTGCGAGGTTTCATTACCACCCCAATGGAACGGGCCATTGCCGCCGCCGATGGTATTGACTACCTGGAGTCGCAGAGTGTCCAGGGCCTGTCCACCATCAATGCCCGCTTGAAAATCAACTACGACCCGATCAAAGCCCTGTCGGAGATCAGTTCCAAAGTGGACCAGGTACGCGGCGACCTGCCGCCCGAAGCAGAAGTACCTATTATCAACGTCGAGTCGGCCGACAGCCAGTTTGCCTCCGCCTATCTGAGCTTTACCTCGGATGTGCTGAAGCAGAACGAGATCACCGATTATCTGGTGCGTATCGTCCAGCCCCGCCTTTCGGCGCTCAGCGGTGTACAGCGGGCCGATATCCTCGGCGCCCGCACCTTTGCCATGCGCATCTGGCTTAAGCCCGATCGCATGGCTGCCTTGAATATCAGCCCAAGTCAGGTACGCCAGGCATTGTCAGCCAATAATTTTCTGGCCGCCGTGGGCAGCACCAAGGGTTCACTGATCCAAGTCAACCTAACTGCCAATACCGACCTCCGTTCGGTGGAAGAATTTAAAAATCTGGTTATCCGTGCAAAAAATGGCGCAATCGTCCGCATTCAAGATATCGGCGATGTAGCACTTGGTGCGGAAAGTTATGATTCCGAGGTGCGTTTTTCCGGCCAGACCGCGGTATTTATGGGAATCTGGCCCCTGCCGAATGCCAACTCCCTGGACGTTATCAAAGGGGTGCGGACGGAACTGGACGCCATTAAAAAGCAGCTGCCCAGCGGCCTGGAGGGGCGTCTCGCCTACGACGGTACCGCCTATATCGACAACGCCATTAACGAAGTTATTAAAACACTCAGCGAAACCCTGATCATCGTCATTATTATTATTTTCCTTTTTCTGGGTTCGATGCGGGCAGCAATCATTCCCGTGGTGGTCATCCCCCTGTCACTGATCGGGGCTGTTTTTCTTATCCAGGCGTTCGGTTTCACCATCAACCTGCTTACCTTGTTGGCAATCGTCCTCTCTGTCGGCCTGGTGGTGGACGATGCCATTGTGGTCGTCGAAAACGTCGAACGGCATTTAAGCGCAGGCCAGACGCCAATGCAGGCCGCCATACTTGGCGCCCGTGAACTTGTGAGCCCGCTGATCGCCATGACGATCACTCTGGCGGCGGTCTATGCCCCTATCGGCCTGCAGGGCGGTCTGACCGGCTCGCTCTTTCGGGAATTTGCCTTCACCCTGGCCGGAGCCGTGACTATCTCCGGCATCGTCGCTCTCACCTTATCGCCCATGATGTCCTCACGGCTGCTTCGGTCAGGCATGACCGAACACGGCTTTGCCGGTAAAATTGAACGTGATTTTAAAAAGATCCGCAATTTCTACGGCCGATTGCTCAACAAAACCCTTAATGCCCGACCGGCGGTCTATATGGTCTGGTTCCTGCTGGGCCTGTTGTCCATCCCCATGTTTACCATGTCGGCCAAAGAGCTGGCGCCTACCGAAGACCAGGGCGTTATTTTCGGTATTCTGGATGCAGCCGCCAACTCCACCCTCGACCAGACCAGCATCTACGCGGCTGCCGTCAATGATGCTTTTCTGAGCGTGCCAGAGACGCAGTTCGTCTTTCAGGTTACCATGCCCTCGTCGGGCTTTTCCGGCATGGTTGTCAAACCATGGCAGGAGCGCGAGCGCAATATTTTTCAAATCATGCCGGAGGTGCAACAGAAGTTGCACGGCATCACCGGCATCAGCATGTTCCCTGTAACCCCACCGGCGCTGCCCGGTGGCGGACAATTTCCAGTGGAATTCATCCTTGCCTCGACGGCCGAGCCAGCACAAATTCTGAGTTTTGCCAAGCAGATTCAGTTGGCCGCCATACAAAGCGGCATGTTCGCCTTTCCACCGCTAATCGATGTCAAGATTGATCAGCCCCAGTCCGAGCTGGTTATCGACCGTGACAAGGTGGCCGACCTGGGCCTGAACCTGCAGCAGGTGGGCGCCGACCTGACAGCCATGGTGGGTGGTAATTTTGTCAATCGCTTCAATATCAGCGGCCGCAGCTACAAGGTGATCCCCCAGATTCAGCGGGTGGATCGGCTTAACGCGAATCAACTGCAAGACATCTATGTCACCGGCAACAATGGCACATTAATCCCGCTCAGCACCATCGCCACCATCAAGGACAGTACTGTACCACGCTCTCTGAACCGTTTTCAGCAACTCAATGCCGTCAAAATCAGCGGTGTGGCAATTCGCCCACTGGATGAGGCCTTAAAGTTTTTGGAAGGCGAGGCTGCCAAGATCTTGCCAAGCGGTTATGTACTAGACTATACGGGAGAATCACGCCAATTGCGAACGGAAGGAAACAAGTTTATTCAGGCTTTCGGCCTGGCGGTAATTTTAATCTTCCTAGTGCTGGCAGCCCAGTTCAACAGCTTTCGCGATCCTTTTGTAATTCTAGGCGGATCTGTTCCTCTAGCCATGTTTGGCGCCATGATCTTCACCTTTCTGAAGATGCCCGATCCCAGTGTTGCCTTCTGGACGCAAGGCTGGACGACAACCATGAACATTTATTCTCAGGTTGGTCTGATCACACTGGTCGGTCTGGTTTCCAAAAACGGGATTCTCATCGTCGAATTTGCCAATAAACTACAGATGCAGGGGCGCAGCAAACGGCAGGCAATACACGAATCAGCCAGTACCCGCCTGCGCCCTATCATGATGACCACCGGGGCAACGATTGCCGGTCATTTTCCCTTAACCCTGGTTACCGGGGCCGGGGCGGCTGCCCGTAACTCGATAGGTCTGGTGCTGGTCGGCGGAATGGCCGTCGGTACGCTGTTTACCCTGTTTATCATTCCATCTATCTATATGCTGATAGCTAAAGACCATGGCAACGACAAGGAACAGGAACAGACTATCAGTGCGGTAGAATCAGCCCCACTACCTGAACGACCATAAAACTACGGATACCGCAACTCTACCACTCAGCATGAAATAGAGTCACTTCACGGGCAACCCAGACCTGCGCAAATTTCTCAGCATAGGACATGGCCAGAAGGTCCTGGAAAAAAGAGACACAGAAGAGTGTAACAGGTAGGGTCACTGGTACAGGTGCGGGAGGAAGATACGGTTGCCAGTCTTGGTAGCGACAATGCCGACACTCTTATAAAAAATGTCGACATTGCCCTGTAGCAGGCAAAACATCAGGAAAAAAACAAGGATATCCTTTTTACCGATACGGAACGATTACAATATCACCTAAGAAATTAACGTTTTTATAATATCTCTTTTGCCTATCACGCCGACCAGCGAGTCGCCGCGCATTACAGGCAGGGTATGGACATTTTTTTCTGCCATCATGGTTGCTATTTCGTCCAGAGGAGTCTCCTCGACAATCGTACGTGGATTCTTGCTATAGATATCGCCAACTGTTGCCCCGGCGATTTTTTTCATCTCTTTTTCCATCTTGTCCGGGTTCTCGAGATAAAAAACAGAATCGAGGATAGTTATCACGGTGGGTATATGAAGCTTCTTGTTTTGGTCGACCAGGTCGTTTTCCGTGACTACTCCGAGAAGAGTGCCGGAAGAATCAAGGACGGGGGCACCACCGATACCATTTGAGGCCAGAAGTTTGGCCAGCTCAATTACTGTTGTTTCAGGTGTGACGGTAATAACATTTTTTGTCATAATATCCGAGGCGTTTTTTTGCATGTATTCCCCTATTGTTTTTCTAACTTTTTACGAGTTCATTATGGATGAGGTGATAAAAATTCTTTATCTATTTCGCTACGATTTACGCGGTTTCTCTTATAAAGAAGTAATCACTTGCCGATCAAGATGTAACAGGAAATACATAGAGTTGATCAAAAAAAACAGCCAGGCAACTCTTTCAGTACTCTTTTTTCATAGTTCCGGTTTCCTGCTCCAGGCAAAACGAAAACTTATTTTCCACACAGTCCTGCCAGTAATACTGCAATGTTTTTTCGATGACCGGAAAAGCGATGCTGGTCCAGGGAATATCCTTCTCTTCGAACAGTCTGACCTCCATGCTCTCTCTGGTTGAATGAAACTCGGGTGCCTGAAGCCGGGCAAGAAACATGAGGTAAACCTGGCCAATGTGGACAATGTCGAACATGCGATATGGCTGTAGTGCAACGACGACCGCTCCCGTTTCTTCCGAAGTCTCGCGTCTGGCCCCTGCTTCTGTGGTTTCATTGCATTCGAGATATCCTGCCGGCAATGTCCAATACCCCTTTCTCGGTTCGATATTTCTTCTGCAGAGGAGTATCCGATTCTCCCATACTGGTAGACAACCAACCACCATTTTGGGGTTCCGGTAATGAATTCGACCGCAGGAAGTACAGATAAAGCGGGGTCGATTATCGTCCTGCGGAATCTGTGAAATGACCGGCGCAGCACAATGGGGACAAAAATTCATCTTTTTTATATTGTTAAGGGATTGAGTCGACTCTTATTCCGCAATAAGTGTGTGCGGAGTTTTCCCGAAAAAAGGCTTTTTCATCGTACCCTGTGCCGGCGAGTCGAGCAATGGTTTCTTCAGGCGCAGAGCACGCTTTTGGACATCTCTCTTGTCCTGATGAGTCCGAATTTTCGAGGGGAGTGCTTGCATTCTTCTCGCATATGCGATTGACTTTAATAAACTTTCATGACTTCCTGCCGCAAAAGATCCCCAAATAAATCAGAGAATCCATCGGGAATGAGGATGGACATGCTACAGAAAGGAGACAGAAATCGCATGGGAATTATAGTTGCCTACTCAATATTGGCACTTTTATTTCTTGCTTTGTCATCTGGTTTGTACAAACCAAAGAAATGGCATGATCTGACCGACAAACACGTCAAGATTCTTAAAATTGGCTGTTTTTTTGGTTTTCTGCTTGTTGTGACAAACATTGCCGCTCGACTCATCTAAAGAACAGGCAAATAAATTGCGGATTATCCACATCATCCCTCCTTTGCTTACCTCCGTTTTGCCGTAATTCTGCTGTTGAATGCTTACAGGTCAGAGATTATTCAGGACTTGGTGGTTTTCCGGTGACCGGTTGCAGCAAATAGACCCAAAGTTTTTTTTCTCGGGAAAAGATACAGGGGGAGAAAAATCAGCAGGCAACAAAGGGGAAAGACAGTCCCTCCCTTCCCCTTTATCGTTTTTTTATCAAATTCCTGCAGCCAACGCCGTGGACCTGCGAGGATCGGCACCACCGTACATCATGCCTTCTTTCACCATGATAGACTGAATGGCACCCATGGCCTCCAACTGTTCTACTGCGTGGCCCTTTTCCTGCAAGATTTTGATAGTATCGGGACTGATTCCCTCTTCGACCCGCAATGTATCGGGTAACCACTGGTGATGAATGCGTGGAGCCGCCACAGCACTCTGGATATTAAGGCCGTGGTCAATGACATTCATAATCACCTGAAGCGTGGTGGTTATGATCCGCGAGCCGCCGGGGCTGCCGGTAACCAGAAAATTCTTGCCCTGATTTTTCACAATGGTCGGCGACATGGAACTCAGCATCCTTTTGTTCGGCTCCACCTTATTGGCTTCCCCGCCGATCAGCCCGTAAGCATTCGGTACTCCCGGTTTGGCGGAAAAATCATCCATTTCATTATTGAGCAGAAAACCGGCTCCATCAACAACAATACCGGATCCGTAACTGAAATTGATGGTATAGGTATTGGAAACGGCGTTGCCGAATTTATCAACGATAGAGAAATGGGTAGTTTCGTTGCTCTCGTATGGTTGCGGTTTGCCTGGGGCAATTGTACCGCTTGGTGTCGCTTTTTCGGTGTTTATACCTGCACGGATTTTAGCTGCATAGTCTTTTGAGATAAGACCTTTCAGCGGCACCTTGACAAAATCCTCATCACCCAGATAAAAAGAACGATCGGCATAGGCCCGTTTCATCGCCTCGGCCATCAGATGAATGGTCAGGGCCGAATTGTGACCATATTCGGCGAGAGGATATCCTTCTAGGATATTGAGGATCTGCACCACATGCACTCCACCCGAACTGGGTGGAGACATGGAATAAATGTCATAACCACGATAGGTGCCATGCACCGGCTGCCGTATAGTTGGAGAGTAATTTTTCATATCTTCCATAGTGAGAAGGCCGCCATGTCCCGCCATTTCCGCCACCAACATTTCAGCGGTTTTACCCTCGTAAAATTCTTTGACACCTTGATCGGCAATGCGCTGCAGCGTTGCCGCAAGATCTTTCTGGACAAAAACTTCCCCCGGTTCATAGGCACTGCCATCCGGCTTATAAAAAACTTTGGCCGATGATGGCCATTTCTTAAGCATCGCTTCTTTTTCTTTCAGGCCGTCACTAAAACGCGGGGTGACGACAAACCCCTCCCCGGCCAGTTTGATTGCCGGTGCCATAGCCTCCTTTAGGCTGATGGTGCCATACTTTTCCAGCGCTAAAGCAAGTCCGGCAACCGTTCCCGGCACCCCGGCCGCCAGATGGCTGTATCGTGACAGCTGACTGTCCGCATTGCCCTCTTTATCAAGGAACATGTCAACGGTTGCCTTGGCCGGAGCTTTCTCCCGATAATCAATGGCGACAACCTCATTTTTTTGTTCCGAGGAAATGAGCATAAATCCACCGCCACCAATATTACCGGATCTCGGCTGGGTAACCGCCAGAGAAAACGCCGCAGTAACCGCAGCATCGACCGCGTTACCGCCTTTTTTCAACACCTCCTGGGCTGACCCTGTGGCAAGAAAATGGCTGGTGACAACCATTCCATCCCTGCCCTGAACCGGGCTCATTCGCTCGCCTTCAAGAATCGCTGCAGAATGGGCTATCGTGGCAGCCAGCAATACTGCAGCTCCTAATAAACCAACAACACGCCTATAACTTAATTGAAAAAACATTGCACGCATACCACCTCCTGGGTTCTTGGTTTCGCAACATAATTTGTTGCAGAAAAGAGCACATTCAGGTCCTGAAAAAACTATGCAGCAATTTGATATACAGAAATGCAGGCAGAACACCGACCGGTCAGAATCATCAAGTTCTGACCGGTGTTGTCATTGAGGAGGAATAACCGGACCTTGTAAAGTACTATCTGTCACCACCGCGGCCGCCCCGGCCGCCACCACCACCAAAGCCACTTCTGCCACCACCGGCACCGCCGCGACCACCACTGAAGTTACCTTTATTGCCCTGACCACCGAAACCTCCCTTGCCGCCTCGACCACCACCGCCACCACCTCTGCGATCCTCACGATTGCTGTTCTGCGGCTTGGCTTCATTTACAGTTAATGCTCGGCCTTTAAATTCCTTGCCGTTCAAGCCTTCAATTGCCGCCTGGCCGATTTCTTTATCGGCCATTTCGACAAAACCGAATCCCTTGGATCTGCCACTGACTTTATCCATAATTACACTGGCAGACTGAACGTCGCCAAACTCGCCAAAAAGCTGCCGCAAATCATCCTCTTTAACTTCGAAGGACATATTCCCCACATAGATCTTCATGTACTGCTCCTTTTAGTGTCTTATTCCGAAAGTCTGTCAAGAAACAAAATAAAACGGAAAGCACTTTTAATGTAACAACTTAAATAGTGCCATCAAGGCACTTATCCCCTTCAAGGGGGTCACTAAACAGAGTCCCGGCTTATTTTCCATTTACCCGGGGTAGCCACTTCTGTTGCCCAGCGTCCCCGTAATTACCATTCATCAAGTCATTAAAATATTTTGAATAATTTACGGCACTACATTCCAGTTTTCAACGAAGCTGCCCCAATAGAGCGCGCAGTTCATCGAGCTCTTCCAACAGATCAAGGGCTAAGGCTGCCCCCGGTAGATTGACCCGCAGGTCGTTTTGTAACCTGACTGTTACCTGGATTCTTTTTACTGCCAGCCCGTTAAACCGCCACGTCTCAGGCGATGTCCCTTCCGGGATCAATAGTCCCTCATTGACCATTTCGTGGATCAACGCATCATCCACCCGGCACAGGGCACAGATCTCGGTTATTCCCCAGGTAGTGCTATCGTCCAGGACGGTCCAAAAATATTCTTCTTTCATGGTCAACCTCCAAACCCTGACCGGGGATTATAGGGCATCAGTTTCTTCATCTTTTCATACAATTCCTTTTGTTCTGCCGTTTCTGCCGGCGGTGTATAGACAGCAAGAGTAACATATTGGTGACCGACCTGAGTTTTTGATGAGAGTCCCCGCTCCTTCAGACGCAGTTTTTTCCCTGTCTGGGAATTTGCGGGCAGTTTCAGATCGACATGGCCACCAAGAGTCGGTACTGCAATGGATTCCCCAAGAGCCGCCTCCCATGGTGTCACCGGCAGAATGAGATAAATATCGCGCTTATTGATAGTAAAGTGCGGATGTTTTTCAAAGACAATCTCCAGGAAGAGATTGCCGCGCTGTCCCCGGCCATGGCCTACATCGCCCTGCCCTTCCAGTCTGATCTGCTGACCCTCTATGACTCCCTTTGGAATTGTAACCTGTAGCGACTGGGGTTGAATGGTCAGACCACCATCACCGTCGCCCACCGTTCTGTTCAGGGTTATGGTTCTTTTCGCCCCGTGATAGCTGTCTTCCAGGGATATAACCACTTTCGCATGCAGATCGCTGCCTTGATCATGCTGTCCCCGGCCAAAGGAAGAAAAATCTTCAGCCGTAAAATTGCCACGTCCTCCACCAAAGAGCGATTCGAAAAAATCGCTGAAATGTTCTGCAGAGGCATTTTGCGATCGAGAACCGCCCCCCCGCTGCTGCCGGGTATTCCACTCCGGAGGCGGTTTGAAATCCTGACCAGCCTGCCAGTTGTTGCCGAAACTGTCATAATCCTTACGCTTCTCAACATCGCCGAGTACTTCATTTGCCTCATTAATTTCCTTGAACTTTACCTCAGCCTTCGGATCCTTATTGACATCAGGGTGAAACTTCCGGGCCAATTTCCGATAGGCCCTTTTAATCTCCTCCTGAGATGCATCTTTGGCAACATTCAGGATTTTGTAATAGTCCTTATAGTCCATTTTTCTTACCGGCCCAACCGGTTCACTTTTTGTTGAGTTTCAGTAAATTGTCGACTTTTGTCGAAACCTCCGCCCAAAATTCTTCAATTCAAATATTTGTCAGAATCTACTATAAACACATCTTCGCCGTCGGTACAGTGACCATTGATAAAAAATCTGCTCGCAGCCTCGCCCATAATTGAGCTACAGGAAGCTTCTGTAACCTTTCATGGAGGAAACACAACGGATTCGGATAAACTCCGGCGCTGTAAACGCTTACCAACTTTTCAAATACACTCATCTGACTTATTGTAACGAAGAAGCAATGAATAAGAACAACACGAATTGGAGGTGTTTCATGAAAGAAAGAGTGCAGGACGTGTATCGTGGCTGGAATATTACCGTTGAGGGGGAAGAAAAGATGTGTTCAAATTTCAGTTTTACTGTAACAGATCCATCAGGAAAGAGGCAAAAGGTCACTATGGGCGGCGACAATAAACAACGAGCCTTGGAAAGAGCGCGGGAGATGATCGATACGGAAGTAGCTTTTGCTACCGAAGAATAAAAGCGTTTGTTTTATTTATTGTTTCTTGGGGCGTTTGCGGCATACATCAGACAATAATCATTGATGAGCTTCATTCGATTATTGGGTGGTATCTTACAATAGAGTGGACTCATCATAAATATTCTATGTGCTTCTCTGGCCGTCATAATCTGCTCCTTGTCTCAATATTCATAACCGGCGATACATACGAATATTTGCTGAAGGACAACCCGATATTGGAGCGGTTGGCTCAGCATTCTCTCTACTGATGAGTACTTCAATGATCATGCCATTTCTTACACCGGTAGATGCCTGCAGGAAAAAAGAATCCCGGCTATCTTCTCATTTACCCGAGGTTATTTTAAGACCTCTACCACTTGCAATTACTGTGGCAATGATTTACTCACTCGTTAAACGCAAAGAATCTGAAATCAAATATTGGAGCAGCATATTCTATGGTGAGAAACATTTTATTTGTCGATGACGACGCAATCTTGTGCAATGCGGTGGCCAAGAGTCTGGCCCAACACAGAGACAGCTTTGCTGTTGTCACTGCCTGCGATGGTTATGACGCTGTCAAGCAACTGAAAAAGGTCCCGGTTTCGCTTGTTATTCTGGAATTGGTACTGCCTCGTATGGACGGCAGGAGCCTGATCGACCATCTTCGGCAGCATTATCCGGACATTCCGGCTATTATTATTTCATCAATGGATGACATACGCCTTCAGGCAATAGTCAAAGAGAGCGGTGTTATAAAATATCTCAAAAAACCCTTCCAGGCCGATAAGCTGGTCGCCACCATCAACAGTGTCTTGCAGCATGAGGCGGCTGGTGGAATAATGCATGATGTCTCTCCACCAGTATTCCTGCAACTGATGGAAATGGATGCAAAGTCCTGCACCATACGAATTATCGATAAAGCAACGCAACAAGGCGGTATTCTTTACTTTCTGGAGGGAGAGTTACTCGATGCAAGGATAGGTGCGTTGCATGGTATGGAGGCAGCGTATGAACTTTTTTCCTGGAATTCAGCAACAGTCTTTATGCGCAACGAGTGTGAACCAAAAAGGAATGCCATCAACAGCCAACTCACTCCTATAATTATGAAGGCAGTAGGTATGAAAGATGAGGCCGAGAGCCCACAGCCCGAGGATTCAGCCGATCCTCCGCCCGAGCTAAACGACATCAAGGAAATAACCAGTTCTGTGACTGCGGCCAGAATAGAATTATTAAAAAATGAATTAGGCAAGGAACTGGGCTTAAAAAAATGTTTTCAGGATGCAGATGTGACGCAGGCGATGACACATCTGACGGAGATCAACAAAAAAGAGAGCTATGGTGCATTCAGCTTTGGCTATATCAGCCACAACAAGAATCACCGGATAGTCCTGTCCGGACAACCTCCGACAGTGCTGGATATTGTCCCGAGCTGTCCTCCGGAGAAGATCATCGACCTTCTCGTAAAAACGATGGAATAAAATTTTGCGATTGCCTATCTCGTTTTTCCGACAGCCTGGGAAATTTCTGCACTGCTCAGATTTTCCTGAAACTCCAGATGAATGGTATAATCATTGCCGACAAAGTCGTGACACTGGACGGCTTTGACAACACCCTTACGCTGGACAGGATGGGAAGAAAAATCCGTTTGAACGGTGACACGCACATCTTGGCCGAGAAGAGCTACAGCATTTTTCTTTTTAGAAAACCGTAAACTGAGAGCCAGACCTCCTCTTGAGAGATCTAAAAGATTCCCCTTCGTGCCAAAGAGGCTCTCGTCTCCCATTTCTTTGAGCAAGGAAACCGCAACCTTTCCGGTTACTTTGACTCGCTCAAAACGTCTCCTCGTGGTGCCGGGCTTATTGAAAGAGATATTGGTCAATTTAAATTGACTACAAAAATCCATGACCTTAGTTCGAAGCCCAGGATTACTTTCTTTGAGCTTCAAAAGACGGTCCCAGGTGAGCAGGGATATATCTGCACCCAGACTTCTTGCGCTCATTGTCCATATCGATATATCAAAAAATGTTTCGGCGCCAAATATTTCCCCGGCTTCAAGGATTTTCAGCCCATACTCTCCCCCATGACTTGCCGTAAAAAGCTGAACCCTCCCTCTGTTAACAAAAAATAAAACAGAAATAAACTGTCCCTGGTCGACGACAGTATCGCCATTATTGTAATGCTTATGCTCCATTGCATGGTAGAGAGAAGAAAACTCTTCAGTCGACAGCACCCCGACCAGCTTGCTCCAGACAGCACGATGTTCATCACTTATGGTGGCGTTTTTTTGTTCATCAATTATTTCAGCGGCACTGATTATCTCGCGCAACGAAGTTGAATCAACTTGAATAATCCATTCACGCAACAACTCGGCCATATCGAATTGTTTTTTACGGGCGCAGACGTCGATCTGTGCCAACATAAGCGCGATAGCTTCACCTTTCTTCCCCTGTTTCAATAAAGCCTCAATTTTCCGTCCCTCCGGCACCTCAGCAGCATAGCTTTTAACAGAAGCAGAGGGAGAAGATAGCGGCGGTTTTTCGGCATGAGGTAGCTCAATTGCGGCGAGAATGTCTGTACGCGGAACGGCAGTGCTGCTTTCAGGTGGCAGAACCAGCTCAAGTTGGGCAACTGCCACCTGAACTGCATACCTCACCTCATTGTGCAAAACAGTTTTGCCTGAATAGTGATCCTGCAACACTTTTTTAAGCGCATGCCGAGCTGCAGGTGACCGGCATTGGCCAAGCACCTGACAAATATCGACCAACAGCTTTACTCGGATTTGCGGACTGAATTGAGCATTTTGACCAAGTAAAACAAGCAGTTTCTCGGCAATTTCTTCGTTTGCAAAAGGAAAAAGTGTCATGACAAATTGCGACTTCCGCGTCTCATCAGCATTATGTAGCATCCGAAGCAGAACATTTTTACAGATGGTCGGATCGTTGAGTTTCGCCTGTAATTGCGCGCAGGCTGCTTTTATATTCGGTAAACGACCAAAATCTTTCATGCCGATAATAATATAGCCTATCTCGGTATAGCGAAGATAAAAGCCGCCATGTTCGAAAAAAAGCTCCGCTTCTCTGGGCGAATGCAACTGTCCAATGATCGCATGCCACCGGGAAACATGTTCACTTTCTTCCTCTCTTCTTTTGTTATCACTTAAAAAAAGAAGCTCACCCCGAATCGAAAGGAAGAGTACATTTTCGATGGAAGGAAGTTGCGATATTTTTGTGAGAAAGGTGTTCATCTCAAGATAATTTTATAAATTTCATCAAGTATCCAGCAGTAAAACATGGTGAATGTTTGATCGATTCCCAAAAACATAAAGAGTACAAAAGTCATAAATCCAATATGATCTGGATTATTCCGACCAAAATCCTATATGGATATTATCAGTCTTGCAACAATAATCGTATTACGCCAAACGCACAGGTACAACTCCTCTTGTCGGAGGCTTTTTTTTATAACCTTTCGCTGCGTGTGATTATTTCAGTGCCTCGGCCAACAGCTCCAGAATATGCACTGCCCGTACCGGCAGATCCGCGTGATTGATTATATCCTGCAACTGCATGATGCAGCCGGGACAGGCGGTAGCTATCAACTCTGCTTTACTTTCTCTTAAACCCTGAATTTTCCTGGCACCAATTGCCTTGCTGGCTTCGTAATGATACACCGAAAAAGTACCGCCCAACCCGCAGCAGATCGAAGCACTCTCCATTTCGACAAAATCGACGTTGGGCAGGGCACGCAGCAGTTCTCTCGGCTCTCGCGTTATCCCCTGATTCTTGAGATGACATGGATCATGATAGGTGACCGGCACCCTTTCCGGCCACTTTTTCATCCCAGCCAGTTCTTCAAAAAGACCCTCTTTTTTCAAAAAAACGCTGAAATCGACCACTTTTCCGGTAAAATCATCGTAATTGGCCTTCATGGTCCGGTAATATTCACCAATCCCGCCGTTACAAGACGCACAGGCGGTAATGATGTACTGCACCTTTTTTTGACTAAAGGCATCGACATTGGTCTCGGCCAGCTGCTCAACCTGTCGGCCATTACCCGAGGAGAGAGCCGGGATACCACAGCATTGCTGCGCTCTCGGCACATAGACCGAATAGCCCATTCGCTGCAGAATGGACACCATAATCTCACCTATCTCCGGGTAGGCATAGGTGATGGAACAACCGGCAAAAAATCCGACCACCGGTTTATCAGCTCGCCCCTCTATGAACTCCGGCACCCGGTCAAAGAGATTGCGAAAGGCAATCTTCGGCACGGTCCGATCCTTCATGAAGGGAGTCGGAAAACGAAGGCGTAAGCCGCTCGATTCCGGCACTTTTTTCAACACCAGCGGAGAGAGCAGTGCGCCCCCCTTACTGAGTGTTTTCATCAACACCGGAGAACCCAGCAGAGTTGCAACGCCTTTACCGATCAACGACAAACCCTGATTATCGGTAATCTGCCGGCGGATGGCACCGACTATCTCGTGCGTCGGCACCTTGTTGGGACATTTATTAACACAGGAACCACACATCAGACACATGCTGACATCCTGCTGCAAGCGCTCTTCCAGCCCCGTTTCCCCATCAAGCAGGGCTGCAGCAAGGGCAATTTTGCCCCTGGCAACCTGCCCTTCTTTTTTGCTCACCTGATAGGTGGGACAATGGGCCTGACAGACGCCACACTTAACGCACTCGCGGATTACTTTTTCAAAATCCTGTAAACTCTTGTTCTTTGTATTGGGCATAATGCACTTCTTATCTGGGGCTCGCTTTTACGGTTAGAAGTTCTTTCACGAAATTCTTTCCTTGTAAAATAACACAAGAACATTGATAAATGGCCACTAATCCCGCCCAAAAGATTTGCGGGATAAGTTCCTTCACGAAATAATG
>CBDTUM010000059.1:0-22765 GCA_965363495.1 uncultured Desulfopila sp. | reverse complement strand
AACTTACACCCGTCAAGCGAGTACTAAAAAGAGCACCCGTCAAGCGAGTACTAAAAAGAGCACCCGTCAAGCGAGTACTGAAAAGAGCCCCGCAAAGCATTTGGGTGGGGTAAGCAACTTACAGCTTGCCATGGTTTAAGGCAAAATCCTGATACTCGGGTACATCCCAATCATGTCCCCAAACTGGAACGGCTGGATGGTGTTCAGCGAAAGCTTCTGGTTACGCTGGGCATGGCCGGCATTTGCACCATCATCATAAAAAGCGCCGTTGGCCTCGAGGATATGCTGAATACGCTCCTTGAAGGCATTGACCAGCAAAGCCCCTTTTCCCTCAAAATGCATGCGCCCTTTGGTAAACGACGATTCGACACTGGCCAGTTCCGCCAGCGACATGGAATTTGTGCGCAGTTCTTCAACGTTTCTTATCAACCCCCAGACGATATGTTCCTCGGGGATCTCCAATGGCTGTTCGACATCAATGATGGTATGGGGCATAATCACGCATCCCCTGCCAATATTGAGTCTGCTCTCTTTTTTGCCGTAGAGAAAGCTGTTAAATCCCACAAAAACATTCGATCCCAGTCGAGCCTCAATTATTTTGGCCCCATGGGCGGTGACATTATATCCTTCCAGGCATGAATTGATGATAAAACAGTTTTCCTGGGCGTTGGCGCCCTTGCCAAGGCTTGAATTTTCGATGTAGGCCCTTTGGGCGACCAGTACATTGTCGGCAATTTTAATATTGGGCAGGACCACGGCAAATCGATCGAGCGAAGCGGTTTCCGGAATGGACTCTATTTCATCGAGATTGACAAAGTCGAATACACGCTGGAATTGATCCTTCCTTTCATCAATAAAATCAATCAGAATGCCCCAGGGAACATTGTCCGGAGAAAGAGAGACGTAGTGCGCCAATGCCTCCTGCGGGTACTGGTAGAAAAAGTTAAAATTGCCGGGGCTGTTTACCCAGATTGTGCCGGGATCCACCTTGAGGTGATTGATTTCGCCGGCTTGAATATACGAATATGCACCGATCACGCAGTCGCGCATGGTGGTGAGATCAACGGTGGCGAAGGGGCCGAGAAAACAGCCGTCAGAAGGCGCACCATGGATGTTGGCGTAGTCCATGGCCAGGGTATCTTTTATAAAGAATTTCTCAGGCGTTTCCGGGTCGTGCGAGTAATTGTGCACCAGGGTTTTAACCAGGGCGCTGTCCTCGATATCGATAATTTCATCTTTGGTCAGGGTGAGGGTGAAGCTATTGAATTTACGTACATCATTTTTTCGTTTCAGTTCATCGCCGCGGATATCACTCTTATATAACAGTGAGTTTCTGACCCGGCATTTTCCCAGAAAGTAGCTGCCGGCCAGGGCGGAATGCTCAAAGTGTAGATCAAGCGGATGATCGGGTGTTATGCCGTAAAAGGCATAAAATTTATTCATCTGATCCGGCGGAATCAAGGAATCGGCGAAGGGACTGACATCAAATTTCAACTCTCTGAGATTGATATTGACTCTCTGGACAATTCTATTAAAAAGTTTTTGCAATTCTTTCATGAGATTTCCTCAGGGAGTACTAAAATAGATTGGTGATCGGGATCAGCTTTCGAGAGTCGACATTTTATGAAAAACAGCGGCAAAGACATCCGAAATTCTCAGGATGCCGACTATTTTATCGTCACGGGTGACGAGTAAAGACAGATGTGTTCCAGCGACCAGTCGATGTATGGCCGTGTCAAGGCTGCTGTTTTCCGATACAATTTCCCCGGGTGATGGCGTTTGCATGAATTCTTCCACTTTTTTTGTGGCTGCTTCGCGTAGGGAATGTTTGCTCATAATCTTACCATGGGATCGATACAGATCGCGGAGCTGAGCAATGTAAGTATCACTGAAGTTGAACGATCGAAGTCGTTCAATATTCGCGTCGGCTTTGTAATCGGGTTCAATAGCTTTTAATGCCCGCAGTTGACTGATCTTGCCGATAACCTGGCCACTCTCATCAAGAACCAGCACCGCACGGTGCAGGTATTTTCGCATGGTATAGGTTTCCTGGGCCTTCTCCAGGGTTTTTATTGCGTCGATAAGTGATGTCCCGACAACGACTGTTGCATATTCGGAAATCGGCACCATGAGATCTTTGACAAGATGATTTTCCATATGCCCCCCATAATTGAGAAAAAAATTGTGTTCTATTTTCTAGGATAAAATTAGTATTTTGTCAAACAATTGCGGGCATGATCGGAATATCTTTACTGAAATCGTCTCTGTCGCAGGCCGAGAAGAATATTACGGCTGTAGACGACCACGCCGAAGAGCTGACCAATGAAGAGGACTGGATCTTTTCTGAATATTGCATAACTGAGCACCATTATCGAACCGGTGATGCTGATGAGCCAAAAACCGAGCGGCAGCAATGATTGTTGCCGTTTTTCACTGTAGAGCCACTGGTAGACGAAACGAAAGGTAAAAATAGTCTGGCCAATTAAACCCCAGGCCATAAGAGAAGAGGAAATGGTTTCGTTGGTAATAAGAGTGTGGATGTTATAGGTCTCTCCACTGAGGAGCCAGCATATGGCGAGTCCTGGGAAAAAAAATGCCAGAATGCGCACCGGGGCAGGGATTTTTGCCCAGAATCCGTGATAGTGGAGATTGCGGATGTACACCCCATAGGTGATAATCTGGCCAAGGATAATGACAAGATCGTTGCGCAGGATGCCGTACACCATCAGCAGAAAAGAGGCGAAAAGGCTCAGCTGCCAGAAAAGTAGCGGTGAGAGAACTCGCCCAGCTTTTTCCGAGGCTATCCACTGAGTCAGCTGCCGTGCCGAGAAAATAATTTGGGCAAGAAAACCTATCGAAAAAACAAGGTATTGGTTCATGTCTTTAATCCGCTAAGTAGTAGCGGATGTATCGACTGCGTATCCAGCGAAATGCCAGAGTATCGAAAAAAGGTCCGATCAAGCGGTTGAAGAGATGATATTTGCTGGTTCCTGCATAACGGGGAGAGTGCGAGATGGGGAGCTGTTTCACTTTTCCACCCTGCAACTGAACAAGAGCCGGCAAAAATCGATGCATGCCGATGAAGAACGATATTTGTCGGGCATAGGATGTCTTGATTATTTTCAAGGGACAACAGGTGTCTTGTATGCCATCGTTTATCATCAGGCGCCGGTAGCTGTTGGCAATTTTTGAGGACAATCTTTTGATGAGGCTGTCTTTTCTATTCGCTCTGATACCGTTGACCATGTCATACTCCGGAAAATAGCTGAAATATGCTATGAAATCGGCAGGATGTGTCTGTAAGTCTGCGTCAATGTAGCCGACCAGATTGGTCTCGCAGTGGTCAAACCCGGCCTTGATGGCCACACTCAGACCATAGTTCTTGTCCAGCGATAAGACGGTATAAGGGGGGGTCTGCGAACATTTTTCACTGAGTATATTCAGGCTGTTGTCGGTTGACCCGTCGTTGATGAAGAGTGCTCTGCACGGCACCGGACAAATCCTGATAAAGCCGTCCATCTCGACAAAGAATGCAGGAAGACTTTCTTCCTCATTAAATACCGGGACTATGATGGTCAGTTCATCTCTCATTAATTGGTTTTGTCTGCCTTTGGGATCATGCTGAGAAAAGGTGCCAGATCCCTGGTAGAAAAGGGAGCGGTTGCTTCAATGATAACTCCGCATCGTTAACAGACATTCTCCGCAAACTCAAGGCAATTCAGTCTGATTTCCTGCATCTGCCTGCAGCACAAGTGGCTGGCGGAGATCGGCTGCCGGATGCTGATCTACCATACGACAAAGTCGATTTCGACAGTCTGCTAATGAGCAGAGTGGACCGCGTCGGAACAGAGAGCATCGCCGCAATGGCTGTTTGGAACATAATGATTGAGCACAATAGCTGTAATGCTGGTATGTTGGAGTTAGAAAAAGACAATTTGCAGATTCGGCCCTTGAGATACGGAAACAGCAATGGCTATTCACTGTCCTCTTTTGAAAGGTTTGCATGTATACGGCATTTTACCAATTAGACAAAAATCCATTTGAAATAAACCCCGACCTCTCTTTTTTGTGGCTTGGCGCAAAACATGGAAAAGCTCTTTCAACCCTGCATTACGGCATACTTGAGAATAAAGGATTTGCTCTTTTAACGGGTGCAACCGGTTCCGGTAAAACGACCCTGGTGCAGGCCCTCACCGAAAAGCTGGACGAAGATATTGTGTGGGCGGTTATCGCCGATCCACAACTGGAAAGAGTTGAGTTCTACAACGCAATTGCCAAAGGGGTTGGTCTCGACAGGTTGTTTACTTCAAAAGTTCAGTTTCTGCTGCAATTCAGCCAATTTTTACATAAGGCACATGAAGAAAAGAAAAAGGTGCTGTTGCTGGTTGATGATTGTCACCTTTTGAGTCAGGAGATGCTCGAGGAGCTGCGATTACTGTCTAATATTGAAAAAGCCGATGCAAAATTGATCAATATTTTTTTGGTCGGTCAGCCCGAATTCAAGGAGACGCTGCTCGAGCCTAAAAACAGGGCGTTGAACCAACGCCTGAGTCTTAAGGTGAGCTTGCAGGCTTTAAACGCGGAGGAAACAGGGGACTATATCCGTCACAGATTAAAAGTTGCCGGCACAGAAGAAAAGGTGTTTGACACCAAGGCCATCCTCTCGATTTGGCGAGCTTCTTTGGGGCTTCCTCGACGTATCAATACTCTTTGCGGCCATGCGTTGGCACATGGCGCAACGCAGAACAAAAGAATCATCGATACTAAAATGATTGAAGCATGTGTCCGGGAGATGGATCAGCCAGCGATACATCCTGGCAAAGAAGATTCTGCCACGGCTCAAGGCGGAAACATTAATTTTTCACATCGTAATGAAAACGGAATCGCTCAACCGTCCCCCGAAATTTTCTCTTTTCAAGATGGTCTCCTCGAAAAAAAGTATCGCTATGGATGGTTAAAGTATGTCTTCGGGTTTCTGGTCATTGTTGTGGTCGGCATTTATTTCGGCTCTCTAACATTGCGCTCCGGAGATAATAGTCCCGAAGTTCTCCCGCAGACAGTCGAGACTCCGGTGGTGATGCAGCTCGTCCCGCAAGTCAGTTTTCCACCGACGGTGATGGTGTTTGAAGAAAAGAAAGATGGAGTGCATGTTGAAAATAAAGATGTTGTGAATGTCGAAAGTAAGGTTGTCGTGCTTGAAGAAAATAAAAATGATATGAATGTTGCAAAGGCGGCTGCATTAAAGACTCTGGTACAGCATGTAACAGTATTAAATAAGCCCATAAAAATAAAAACCTTGAAACGAAAGGAAAAAGTTTTGATAAGCAGCTCCTCTGCTCGCGGCGCAGGCCTTCAGGGTGGGGAGTCAACGGGTGCAGCACGGTTAGCGACACAAGAAAAACCGAATGTTGCTGCGCAGCCGGTGCCGTCAGGGGCATCACTGGAACCGAAAAAGATGGTATTGGCTTTGCAGCCCAATGTGCTGAAATTGACCAATGCGGCTGCAAAAGAATTTGACAGATTTGTAATAAAATTAAAACGCTATCCTCAAGCGATAATTAAGGTGAAAGGCTTTGTTTCTGCACAATCGAATTCTCCCGAGAATATTAAATTATCCAAAGAGCGGGCGGAGATGGTGCAAAAACTTTTGTTGGCCAATGGACTCGCTGCTGGGCAGATTGAAGTGCTGGGTCTTGGCAATCAAGAACCAATCGCTTCGAATACAACCAGTGAAGGGCGCCGAAAGAATCGCCGGGTTGAGATAGTCATCATAGATGACGGCATCTCAAGGAGTGGAGGAAATTAAGGCCGCGATTTTTTTCTCTAGTTGGAGGTAATTCCTGTTTAGATCGTGGTTGTGCAGGATATGTTCGCGAGCCGCGAGGCCAAGTGTCTGCTGCTTTGTTTTGTCCTCTGCTAATCTCTGGATGTGCGTTGTAAAAAGGGCAGGCGTTGCAGCGGGGGAGAGCAGTCCTGTCTGTCCATTGACAACGGCCTCTCCACCGCCCCAGTCCTGATAGGCAACGACTGGCAGGTTGCAGGACTGGGCCTCCAGATAGACCATGCCAAGTGATTCGTGGATGCCTGGGAAAGCGAAAATATCCGCAGCACTGTAATATTGATAGAGTTCCGACCTGGAAATTTTGCCAAGAAATTGGACGTGGCCAGGAAGAAGCTGCGCAGCTTTTTGTTCAAGTTGTTGTCTGCAGTTGCCGTCCCCTACAATAATTAGTCGGATGGGTAAACCTCTTTGGACAAGCTCGCTGCACGACTTTATCACCAACCCAATCCCTTCGGTTTTTACTCCGGGTCGCATCATGGCGGCGGTCATAACGACCGTCTCGTCCGTGATTTTCCAGAGGCGTCGTAATTTTTCTCTCCAATCGCAGGAAAACTCGAACAACCGTGGATGAATGCCCGGAGCAATATAGCTGAGGCGATTTTCCGGTACGAGCCTTTTGAGGTTGATCAGGTCTGCATGTTTGTTAGTGAAAATATGGTCGGCTGATTGCAGTACATTTCTGTTGAGGAGATAGCCCGGCAGGGTTTTCAGTCGTCTGCGCTGTTTGGTTGAGTAGATCCCCTGGAAAATGACATAGGGAATTCCCAGTTTCCTGCTGCAGATTGATCCCAGAAGATCCGGAGCTTTATAATATGAATGATAACTGAGCCAGAGATCAGGCTTCGATCCGTGATAGTCATGGAGGATCCTCCTTTTTTCACGCAAGAGGCGCAGTAGGGCGAATGGCCGATAATAGATCCAGCGACAGCGGAGTCTGCTGGCAAGATTGATTGTGTGACCTTTGCCTGCCAGATGATTATAAATTTCGGTTCCCGTAATCAGATCGCCAGAAGGATTGTCGTGGTCCATGGGCTTAAACGGCATGTAGTAGGCGATTTTCATAGCTTTATGTCCGGCTGTTTGGGAAAAATGAAAAAGATTGCATTGCCACAGAAAACCAAATATTCTAATCAATTGCATTGATTTTTTGAGGCAATGTTAAACTTGGAGTTCTTTGTACTATGTGGCCAAGCCGACCATTATGGTGGCCCATATTTCCATGCAAGAGGTACCGTGATGCAGATGGAGCGACTGGATGTTTTGATTTATGCTCATGATGGCCGTGGTCTTGGCCACGCCAGCCGCAGTATTGGCGTGGGAATGGCCCTGCGTCGTCTCTATCCGGAGCTGAAAGTTCTTTTTGTCTCAGGCTGTAATCTTTCGCAGGAATTGATCGGCAAAGCTCCCCTGGACTGGCTGAAGCTTCCCGCATACGCAACCAGGGTTGTTCAAGGAAAATCCATCGGAATTCCCGGTAAATCACTGTTTACGGACGAGCAACTTGGCTGGTTGAGATCAAAGGAACTGACCCATTTAATCTCTCTCTACAGGCCGCGACTGGTTCTGGTTGACCATACCCCGCAGGGCAAGCACAGGGAGCTCGTTCCGGCTTTGTTGGCCGAGGCCGAGAGTGATACTCTTTGGGTCCTGGGGGTGCGCGGGGTGGTTGGCGCAGTACGGCAAGCCAGGTCAGAGTTTGCCGGAAATCTTTTTAAAGATCATTACCATGCAGTGCTCTGGTACGGTGACAGTGCGGTGCTCGGCAGATCGCACTGTGATCAGTTGGAGCAGCAGTATAACAAGGTACCGGTTGAATGTGGCTATGTCCTGCGACTGGCTGAATATGCCGTCTGGAATAGACGATTACTCGAAAACGAAGAGCCGATAGCCGGAACGATTTCCATCCCCTGGCTTGGGGAAAAATCGCTGGATTTCCTGTTAGTTTTGGCCGAAGCATTACAAAAAATACCTCAATCATATGGTTGCTGGCGGCTTTTTGTCGATGTGGACGATATCTCGGGTGTATGTCAAAAGCTCAGTAAGCTCTTTGGGAAATTGCCAAATTGTCAATTAGAGTCCCCCGGGGGACGTTACGCTGCGGCCTTGTTGCAATCGAAGACTGCGGTTATATATGGGGGGTATAATAGTCTTATGGACATTACCCATGCCAAAATTCCTGCCCTGGTTGTGCTCCGGGAAATGCAGGACGAGGAACAGCAGGTGCATCTTCAAAAACTACAAGAAGTTGCGGGAGAAAGTATTATAACAGTTTCAGAAACCCAGGTCTCGGCTGAGGAGCTTGAGCGGTTGTTACTGGCCAATCTACAGAGAAAAAGGCTTCCCGCTGTTTCTCTGAATACCGGCGGTGCCGCAAATGCGGCAGAATATATATACAGCCTCCTGGCAAGAAATCTTTAAAAGTTTATAAAAATTAATAAGGGAGAGTACACGTGAAGAAAATAGAAGCAATAATCAAACCCTTTAAACTTGAGGCGGTAAAGGACGCATTGACCGATCTCGGGATTGCTGGTATGACCGTCTCCGAGGTCAAAGGATATGGACGGCAAAAGGGGCACAAGGAGATATATCGAGGTGCTGAGTATAATGTCGATTTTAATCCAAAGATTAAAATTGAACTGGTGGTGACCACTGCATTGGTCGACAAAGTTGTCGATGCCATTCGGGCAGCCGCCAACACGGAAAAAATCGGCGACGGAAAGATATTTGTTGTGCCTGTTGAAGATGTTCTGAGGGTGAGAACCGGGGAAAGGGGAGAAGACGCAATATAGTTGTTGGCATCGATGATTGCAAATGATAATTATTCTTTATTTTTGAGTACTTTCGGACTATATGTCGTTGTAGTTTGATTGCTGGTTTTCCAGGAATTGTTTAAAGTAATACTGGCAGGCGTATTGAATAATGGTAACCGTTCATCGGAAAACAGCCACATTGTATATAACCTCTGAACTGTAAGCGTTTGCCAGTGCCGGAGACGCGCGGATGAGGTCATGGAGCTGTACGATTGTTACGCTTAAAAGCCGAAGACAAAACAGATTCGGTGCTGGTGAACGCTTACGAATAATGGAGGGATTTAAATGATACTATCTCAAGCGGGGAAGATCTATCGTTTTTATCTGCATGGGTTTAAAGGCATGACCGTCGGCAAGACACTATGGAAGATTATTTTCATAAAGTTATTAATTATGTTTGCCGTTTTGAAAGTGTTTTTTTTCCCTAATTTTTTACAGACAAATTTTTCAACCGATCAACAAAGGGCAGATCATGTTATCGAACAATTAACAGGATCTGCGCATCTTAATTAATTACGGAGGGCGTTGTAATGGGTGAAATAGATCTGGCCACGGTGAACTGGGCGAGGGCACAGTTCATCTTGACTGCGATGTATCACTGGCTATTTGTCCCAATCACCTTGGGGCTATCTTTTCTCTGTGCATTTTTTGAATCGATTTATGTGAAAACAGGGAAGGAAGAGTGGAAGCACCTGACCAAGTTCTGGATGACTTTGTTTGGTATCAATTTCGCCATCGGTGTTGCTACCGGTATCATCATGGAATTTCAGTTTGGTACAAACTGGTCCAACTATTCCTGGATGGTTGGCGATATTTTCGGTGCGCCACTGGCTATTGAAGGTATTTTTGCCTTTTTCCTCGAAGCAACCTTTTTTGCGGTGATGTTTTTTGGCTGGGACCGGACGTCGAAGGGTTTTCATCTCTTTTCCACCTGGATGGTTGCCATCGGTTCCAATCTTTCGGCCCTCTGGATCCTGGTGGCCAACGGCTGGATGCAATACCCGGTTGGCATGGCCTTCAACTCCGAGAGTGCCCGTTTTGAGATGCAAAATTTTTGGGAGGTGCTGTTTTCTCCTGTGGCCATGGCCAAGTTTACGCATACGACCAGCTCGAGTTTTGTCGTTGGCTCCCTTTTTGTCATCACTATCTCTTCCTATTATCTACTTAAAGGCCGGCATGTGGATATGGCCAAAAAGTCAATCATCGTCGCCTCGGTTTTTGGTCTCCTTGGCTCAGTGTTTGCCGCCTTTACCGGCGATGAGTCGGCCTATGCCAATGGCCATTTTCAACCGATGAAAATGGCAGCATATGAAGGGCTTTATGAAGGATCGAATGGCGCTCCTATAGTTGCCATGGGAATTCTCACCAGTGGCAAGAAAGTCGGTGACGGGCAGCCACCCTTTGCCTTTGAAGTGTCCATCCCCAAGGGACTGTCGATGATGGCCAAACGGGAGTTGAATGCGTTTGTGCCGGGCATCAAAGATCTTGTTTATGGCAACGAGGCCGAAGGAATTATGCCGGTTGCTGAAAAAATGGTCAAAGGCAAAGCGGCCATCGCCGATCTGGCCCTTATCCAGAAAGCCAAAAAAGACGGAGACGAACAGGCTAAAACCGCAGCGATAGAACGATTCAAGGTGAATCAGGACTATCTTGGCTTTGGCTACCTCGATACCCCCGAGGAAACGGTTCCGCCGGTTGCCACCACCTATTATTCCTTTCATGTGATGGTGTACCTGGGCACATTTTTTCTGCTGCTCACTCTGCTGTATCTCTACTATTCCTATAAAGACACCCTGGCCGAGAAGAAATGGTTGCTGGTGTTAGGTTTTAGTTCCTTTTTCCTGGCACTTACCGCCTCGGAGATGGGCTGGGTGGTGGCTGAAGTAGGTCGTCAACCCTGGGCTATTCAAGATTTGCTGCCGGTGAAAATGGCCACAACCAACATCGGCGCAGGCCACGTGCAGGCATCTTTTGCTATCTTCTTTGTATTGTTTGCCGTATTGCTCATTGCAGAGATTAAAATTATGCTTAAGCAGATCAAAATAGGACCGGAGGGCGTGTAACATGATTGGAAAATTAGATATTGTGACCTTGCAGCAGCTCTGGTGGATTATCTGCTCGCTTGTCGGAGCCCTGTTTCTCTTTCTCACCTTCGTTCAGGGGGGCAATACCCTGCTCTGGCAGGTGGCCAAAAGCGATAATGAAAAGTCGCTCGTCATCAACTCCCTCGGCAGAAAGTGGGAGCTGACCTTCACCACGCTGGTACTTTTTGGCGGGGCATTGTTTGCTGCTTTCCCCAAATTTTACGCCACAAGTTTTGGTGGCGCATACTGGGTGTGGATGCTGATACTTTTTACTTTCATCGTCCAGGCGGTAAGCTATGAGTTTCGTAAAAAACCAAATAACCTGCTCGGTGCCCGGACGTATGAGTTGTTTTTATTCATCAATGGTACGGTCGGCGTTCTTCTTATCGGGGCTGCGGTCGCTACCTTTTTTACCGGTTCCAATTTTACCATCAACGATTATAATCAGGTAACCTGGACCAATCCGCTGCGCGGCGTTGAGGCGGCGTTTTCATTCTTTAACCTTTCTTTGGGATTGTTTCTGGTCTTTAACGCCCGAACGCTTGGTGCCATGTATCTGGCGAATAATATCAATTACCGCGGCGTTCCTGAGTTTGAGTCACGGGTCAGAAAGTCTTGCCTGATCAATTTTCTCTGTTCTCTGCCTTTTTTGCTCTATGTGGTGGTGAATCTGGTGCTGATGGATGGTTTTGGCACCGACGGGAATGGAGTTGTCAGTATGGTGGAGCATAAATACCTGACCAATCTGTTGGCAATGCCGATCGTGCTTGGTTTTCTGATAGTCGGCCTGTTTCTGGTTATTCTCGGAGTTACCCGAACCAGCCTGGCCAGGTCAACCACAGGCATCTGGTTCGGTGGTTTGGGTACCGTGCTGGTAGGTCTCGCTGTTTTTTTCACCGCCGGGTTTAACGGTACGCCGTTTTATCCGTCCAAAGTTGATCTGCAATCGAGTCTTACCATTTATAACGCATCTTCAAGCCATTATACCTTGACCGCGATGACCTATGTGGCTTTGTTTATCCCAGTCGTACTGGCGTATGTTGTCTATGTCTGGCGGCAGATGGATTCAAGAAAGATTGATATGCAGGATGTAAATGATAAAAAGGCCTACTAACACAGAGGAGTAAGCTATGACTGCAGTATTATTAATTGGCTGGGTTGCCGTGATTGTCATCTCCTATAAGGTGTCGCTCAAGATCCTTATAAAGACGAATAATCTATAATTGCATTTGGGTCCCATGCGGCGCATGGGACCCAGCTTCGAAGCAGCGCGTACCCACCTGGTTCCCATGCGCTGCATGGGAACCATCTCTCGGATCGAAGAAAAATCACAGAAAGATCGGCGCGATAATCCCCCACCACAAGAGCTGCAGGCACAGAAAAGCATAGAGACCGGCGATGACATCGTCCATCATTATGCCGATTCCGCCATGAACTTTTTGGTCAAACCAGCAGACCGGGAAGGGCTTGAAGATATCAAAGATACGAAACAGCACAAATCCGAGAAACCAGGCACCAAGATGCGGTGGGGCGACGGTGAGGGTTATGAACATGCCGAGGATTTCGTCGATGACGATGCATCCTGCATCCGGGCTGTCGAGGATTTTTTCGGCCGAACCGCAGACAAAAAAACCAACCACAAACAGCACAACTAACAAAATCAGATAGGTCGATAAGGGGAGGTCCTTGATCAGCAACCAAGGCAGCAAAGCGGCTAAAGAGCCCCAGGTGCCCGGTGCTTTGCCGATTTTTCCTACGTATAAGCCGGTGGCAAGTGCCATTATTAATTGATTCATGGGAAGTCAACCTTATTACTGCGGACCGCATTATATACTTCCTGCAGCGGCACCTTATAGCGGCAGGCAATTTCCCGGCATTCTTCATATTCCGGATAGATGACGGCACCTGTCGGGGTGTGCACTTTTTTGGCCATGATATTCCCCCATGGTGTGGTCACCAGAACCTTCTCGCGCGCCAGGGTCTGGCGTGCCTCTCGCCTAAAGCGCAGTCCGATGGCGGTCGTTTCCGAAAGGATAATTTCTTTTATCAAGTGTGCATAAGCGGGCGGACTGATGACCTGCAGGGCAAAACCCGCCCGGCCCTTTTTCATCTGGATCGGAGCAAGGGTCACGTCCAGAGCACCCTGAGCGAACAAGAGTTCGCAGAGATAGGGAAAACCCTCGGGACTCCAGTCGTCAAGATTTGTTGCAATGACCTCGACACTCTGTTGTTCGGTGAGGTCGATGGCCCTGCCAATGATGATTCGCAATAGATTGGGTTGGCCGTTGGTCAGGATGTGGCTGCCAGCCCCATACCCTGTTGCGGTGATAGCCATGGGTGGCAACGGACCATATTCCTCGACCAGGGTCGCAACCAGCGCCGCGCCGGTTGGCGTGATGAGTTCCTGTTGCAATTCTACGCCATAGGTGGGAATGCCGACGAGAAGTTCACATACTGCCGGGGCGGGCAGCGGCAACAATCCATGGGCACATTTGACGAAACCATGGCTGGTCGGTAAAAATGAACAAAAAAGGTGGCGGATGCCATGGTGATGCAGGCCGATGAGCGTTCCTACCACGTCAACAATAGTGTCGAGAGCACCCACTTCATGAAAGTGCACGTGATCGACGGGAATGGCATGGACTTTGGCCTCGGCGCGCGCCAGGGCCTGAAACACCTTTGTCGCCTGGTCAATGATCGTCGGTGCAAGACTACTTTTTTCAAGGATATGCAAAATAGCGGGCAACGTCCGGAGTTCCTGCCTACGGTCGCTGCTGATGGTTACCTTAATGCTGCTGATGGCATTGACACTTTTTTCTTCAACCTGCAATTCGAGTCCGTCAAGCTGCAGTTTGTTGAGCTCACCGATCAGCATCTGATAGTCAAGGCCGGCGTGCAGAAGGGCACCGAGCAGCATATCGCCGCTGACGCCGGAGAAGCAGTCCAGGTATGCTATTTGGTTGGTTGCTGGGATAGTCACTGGACGAGAAGAGTTCCTATGGCAATTGGATGGCCACAAAGAAAAGATTCCACGGTCATACGTTTTTTACCTTCCGGCTGTATCTCTTTTATCAGCAGGGTATTCTCGCCGCAGGAGACCAAAATTCCTCGCTTATCTGCCTGCAGTACTGATCCCGGTTGCATCTCGCTGTCCTGATGCAACACTTCCGGACTGAAAAGGCGCAGCCGTTTGCCGTCAAGAAAGCAAAAAGCGGTAGGCCAGGGATCAAGGCCTCGGATAAGGCATTCAATCTCTTCTGCGGCTTTAAGCCAGTCGATCAGGCCATCGTCCTTTGTCAGCATTGGGGCTACTGTTGCCAGGTTATGGTCCTGCGGGACCGGAACAATGGAGCCTTCCTGCAATCCCTTAATTGCGGTTAACAGTGTTGCACTGCCAAGGACAGCGAGCTTGTCGAACAGGCTGCCGGCGGTTTCGTCGGGAGTTGTGTTCATTTTTGCCTTGAGCAGTATGTCGCCAGTATCCATGCCCTCATTCATCTGGAGAATAGTGATTCCCGTTTCCTTTTCTCCGTTAATCACCGCCCATTGGATAGGCGCGGCTCCCCTGTATTTTGGCAGAAGCGAACCGTGCACATTTATACATCCCAATGGGGGCAGTTCAAGCAGGGATTTGGGCAGGATTCTGCCGTAGGCCGTTACCACAATCAGGTCCGGTTGATAGGTAAGTAAGCCGTTGCGAAAATCTTCCGTCTTTATTTTCGTCGGCTGGAGCACTGGAATTCCGACAGTTTCAGCAAGGACCTTGGCTGGTGGTGCCGCCAGCTTCTTGCCCCTGCCTTTGGCCCGGTCCGGCTGAGTAACAACAGCAACAACTTCATCTGGGCCATCGATTAGTGCTTGGAGTGTAGCAGCGGCAAAATCAGGGGTTCCCATGAAAATAATACGCAGCGGTCGCTTCGACATTTTCGCTCCTGTTAATTATGCATCCACTTTTGCACTTTCTTTTTATACATTTTCCGTTTCAAAGGACTGAGGTGATCAATGAAAAGAATGCCGTTTAAGTGATCGATTTCGTGCTGGAGGACAACAGCAAAACGATCCTCGGTCGACAGCTCGTGGCTTTGTCCCTGTATATCCTGATAGGCGACGGTGACTCGCAAATACCGTTTGACATTGGCTGTCAGTTCAGGGACGCTCAGGCAACCTTCCTCATCTACCTGGTTTCCTTCATGGGCGATGATTTCGGGATTGATCATGGGCATGTATTTTCTTTCCCCTTCCTTACCTTCAGATGTATCGACGATTATAAGTTTGATCGATTTGCCGATCTGCGGTGCGGCGAGCCCTATGCCAGGGGCATCGTACATGGTTTCCGCCATGTCTTCGACAAGCTTTGCCAGACCGTTGTCAAAGGTGTCAATTTTTTGGGTCTTTTCGCGCAGTACCTGTTCTGGATATTGATAAATTTTTTGAATGCTCATTGGTTATATCTCTTAAAACGTGCTCAGTGTTCGTTATTATTTTTGACTTCGGGCAATGTACCATAGCCATTTTATTTCTGCCACGCTTACAAAGATAAGCACAGCGAGAGTAAATGCTATCCCCGGTAGACGGCAGATAAGGCGGGGATTCCTGGCAATACCCTTTGAGGGGAAAGTGTTTTGGCCTTATCAGCAACTCATTAATGTTAAACACGCGCTCTTATTTCTGTTTTTAGTCGTAATCTTAGTGATTTCAGCGGTAAATATCTTTTCTGTGCGGATAAAAAAGAGGATGCACCAGTTAGCAAACCTACAGCTTCTGCCTACAGAAGAATACCTGTCTTGCTGATGGTGTTTTCTGGTACAGGTATTACTACTTGTAATGGGTGGACATATTATTTATTGTGTTGGCACAATGCTGACGAGTTCTTCCCGGCCATCTTAATAGACAAACCCAGGCATCACTTATTTAAGAAAAGAAAAGGAGAACGTGCTGTCTGCCTTGCTTCTGCTTGCCCTTATCTGCTAAGCAGTACAGTCGGTCGGGGTATGATGGAGTGCTGCAAATGACTCTTCCGACGATTCTATGAATGCAATACACAATCATCCACTCAGGAGAAAATGATGATTAAAAAAATTCTGGTACCCCTTGCTTTTTCAAAATATTCTAAAGGAATTCTTGGGTTTGCCGCTGATCTGGCGGCAGCTACCGGTGCCGAACTTTTCGTGGTCAATGTGATTAACCAGAGTAATCTTGCGGCTGTGAACAAGATTACCTCCTTTGGTTATAAAGTGGATGTTGAGCACTACCTGGAAACCATTAAAAAAGAACGTCAGGAAACGTTGACAAAAATTATGGGGGAGCTGAATCTGTCTGAGGAAAAAGTAACCCATACTTTCTGTGTTGGTGATCCGGCAAACGAATTATTGAAAATTGTGATTGAGCAAGAAATGGACATGGTCGTGATGGGGGTGAAAGCTCATGATGTCAGTCATATTTTTACCGGATCTGTGGCAGAGAAACTGTTTCAAAAATGCCCGGTCACGGTCGTTTCCTATCGCGACGAAGAAATTTCCACCAAACTGCGCAAAAAAATCATCCGGCACCTGGCCAATGAGGATTAAGCTGATTCTGGTGAATGGGTATTTTTTGTAGCTTTCTTATTCAGGTCTAGATTATGCACATTTTATTGCCGATAATCGGCTATCTGGTTGGGTCAATTCCCTTTGGTCTGGTCATTGGCAAAATGGTTGGTGTCGATGTCCGCGTGCAGGGGAGCCGAAATATCGGTGCTACCAATGTCAACAGGGTGCTCGGCAAAAAGCTTGGTTTTATTACTCTGCTTTGCGATTGTCTAAAAAGTTATCTGCCGATGTTTGGAGCAGCGGCCCTCCTGCCCGAATCGGCAGGAAAAGAGCTGATAGTGGCACTTACCGGCTTTATGGCTGTACTGGGGCATATGTTTCCCGTCTACCTGAAATTTCGAGGTGGCAAAGGAGTAGCGACCGGTATGGGGGTGTTTATATATCTCTCTGCCCCGGCGATACTGATCAGTCTGGTTGTTTTTCTGGCAACCGTTGGCCTGACTGGTTTCGTTTCTGCCGGATCTCTGCTTGCTGCCGGTCTTATTCCCCTCTGGTTGTATTTCCTGGGTGCCTCGAAGATAACCATCGGCACGGCGGCGAGCATTGCTCTTCTGATCTGGTTCAAGCATCATGAAAATATCAACCGATTGCTGCACGGCAAGGAAAAAAGCTGGAAGAAAGGGTGAAGGAACTCTGCGTGAATGAAAAAATACAGGGAGGAAAATGATGAAGGGTATCGAAGTAAAAAAATTTGGTGCTCCCGAGGTGATGGAACTGGTTGAAAAAAATGCCCCTGTGCCGGGACCCGGCGAGGTAGTGGTACAGGTTGCGGCAATTGGCGTCAACCCGGTTGAGACCTATATCCGCGCCGGAACCTATCCAAAATTGCCGGATTTGCCCTATACCCCAGGTGGCAATGTCGCGGGGACCATTGCATCCTGTGCTTCGGATGTAACGCAATGGCAGCAAGGCGATCGGGTCTATAGCGCAGCGACGATCAGCGGCGGTTATGCAGAGATGACTCTTTGCAAAGCAGACCAGGTCTTCAGGCTGCCGGAAAATATTTCCTTCGTCCAAGGAGCTGCCATAGGCGTTCCTGCAGCAACTGCCTGGCGGGCGCTTTTCATAAGGGGGCGGGGCGAATTGGGTGAACGCCTGCTTATTCATGGGGCGAGCGGTTCGGTTGGTCAGGCAGCAGTGCAATTGGCCCAGGATGCAGGAATGAAAGTATATGGGACAGCCGGAAGTGATCAAGGTTGTTCTCTGGTACGAAAACTAGGGGCTGAAGCGGTGAATCATAACCAGCCAGGCTATGAAGATACGCTTCTTTCGGCTACCTGTGGATCGGGGTTTGACCTGATATTAGAGATGCTCGCCAATAAAAATCTGGAGAAAGACTTGCAATTGCTTGCCCTGCGGGGGCGGGTGGTTATCATCGGCAGCAGGGGGCGCATTGAAATCGATCCCCGACTGACCATGGGCAAAGAAACCGACATCAGAGGCCTTGCCGTTTTCAACGCAACTCCTGAAGAAACACGGCAAACCCATACCGCCCTGGCGTCGGCAATGGAGCGCGGTGTCCTGGTGCCAGGCATCAGTCGAGAGATGGCTCTGGTGGATGCGCCGCTGGCTCATCAATTGGTCATGAATGATGGTAACTGCGGCAAAATAGTTCTTCTTCCATGATGGTGCCGTAACAACCCTGCATCCTCGTTGCTTACTTGAGCGGACAATGCACCGGCACCAGCACTTCTTTTGTCCCCGGCTATAGAGGCGGGCCCGTCCCGGATGTATACCGGGTTCGCTTTTTCTCCAATCTCGTGAAACCAGAAAAATTATAGTTCTCTACTTAATAGTGTAAAAGTGGCCCTTGAACCGGTGCCGGTTTAGCGTTATGTTAAATGACTGAGTGTTTAACTTCTTAAGAGGTATGTCTATGGCCAGGTCAAAATGCCCGACATGTGAATATCACGAGTTTGAAGCTGTTCCTGTTACCACAAAAACCGGACAAAAGTTCTGTCTTGTTCAATGTGTTGCCTGTGGGACAGTTGTTGGCGCTCTTGACGAGGTGAAAATCGCCAGCGTTATCAAAAATGCCGAAAAAAAATTTTCGAAGTTTCTTGAAAATCTCAATCGCAAGGTTATCACCGTCTGCAACAGAAAAAAATCCTGACTCATCAGGGTATCGTTTTTTTTAAATCCAGGAAAAGAGAGGACGGGGAGTGGAGCAAGATATCGGTAAAAGACTGGTTCAGGCCATAAAGGATCCCAACAATCTGGATTCCCGGGAGAGTATAGCCAAGGCAATGGAACTCACCAAGGCTTATGCCAGCTCTGGATCGGCAACCCATTTCAGCACGGTTACAAAACTTTTTTACGATCTTTTTGAGATGTTTGAAACGGGCCGGGACCCACGTGCTAAGTAGTCGGGGGGGTGCGTTTCAGGTGTTTGTCCAGGCAGTCAGTGCTGTCGCATTGTGAAATAATTTTTTTAAGATAATTGATATTTTTATCGATGTTCTCCAGATAGAGATTCCTGTCTAGTTTATATATCTCGCGGAAATGTGTTTGCATCGCCTGCGAAGTACTGGAAAAGGTGGTGGCGAGTCGTTTTAAAACCACCTGGTGATAGAATTTCTCCGTGTGTTCCATGAGTTCCCTTGCTGAATCGTGTCGATTTATCCCGCCGGCTTGCTGTTCGTCAAAGAGCAGCGGGAGGCACTCCAGATAATATCTGTCGGCCATCTGAGCAAGTATATCAGCTGAACCAACCACCTGGCCGGCAAGCTGAATTTCATGACTGTGATAGGCAAAAGTCGCCGGGTCACTGTCGAGATCGGTGTAACGAATGATTGTTGCACAATCCTGGGATATCTCCTTTGCAAAACCCTTTTGGGTCACATATTGATCAAGAAAGAGAATTGATCGTGTTTCGTGCTTTGCCATGTGTTGCATACTGGAATGCGCCTGGTCACCCTCCAAAGTCAACATCCCGGTATCGTGAAAATAGGCGGCAAGCAGTCCCTTAAAAAGGGTTTCGGGTGAAATCCGGAGGTGCTTGCAATGGAGTCCGTGAAAAAGACGGGCTGCAGCCAATACCACCATTTGGCTGTGCCGTAGATTGTGGTACGGAAGCGTATTTACATCAAAATTCGGGTATGAACCAGAGAAAATTGAGATGAGATCATTGTCGACTTCCCGGATCAGTGCAACGTCGATGGAGGGACAGATTTTTACAGCAAGTAAAAGGATTTCATCCAAAGGGATACCTTCGAGGTTTCCCTCAAAAATTTGGGTCAGGTTTTTCATTTCCATATTGATTGCTTGCAGTTTGTTATCGATTTAATTACGGTCTATAAAAAAAATTTACCCTTAGATCTGCCGGAAGGCAAACAGCTGCGACCACTTTTTTTACAGTACCTATCGTGAGATCAACCGTTTATTATGTGTTGTATTTCCTATTTTGGATACTTTTACAAGACAATTAAAGTGCTGTCTAGACTTTATGATTTATTATGGGTACAATCCGACATACATATTTGAAATTAGGTCGAAGTGTAAGCCTGACATAATGATGCGTTAATTATGCGTGACGGAATAAGATGGAAGAAAAGAAAAATGCTGTTGTAGTCTTGATAGTTGATGACGACGAGTCGGTCCGCATGACGCTGAGTGTCCTGGTGAGTTCTCTTGACTACCACTGTCTGGTTGCCGCTGATGGAGTCGAAGCGATCGCTGTGCTGAAGTCGACGGCCGTTGATCTGGTCTTTTCCGACATGGTTATGCCGGGGATGGGTGGCCTGGATTTACTCGCCCATATCATTGAACACTATAAGGGAACGGATGTTATCATCTCTACGGGTTATCATGAAAAGGCCACCTACTCAGATGTAATAACAGCCGGAGCCATTGATTTTATTAAAAAACCGATAGATCAGGCGGAACTTAAGGCAAAACTTGCCCGGGCAGTTCGTGAGCGGAGCATTATGCGGGAACTGGAGCGATTGTCAATGCAGGATGGGTTGACGTTAATTCTGAACAGGAGGGCTTTCGACGAACGTTTTTCCGATGAAGTGGAGCGGGCCCATCGCCAGAATTACCCATTGATGCTGGCGATCATTGATATCGATAATTTTAAGCAATACAACGACGAGTATGGCCACCAGGAGGGAGATAAAGTCCTTATCAACCTTGCCGATATTTTGCGAGAATGTACCAGAGATAAAGTAGATATGTGCTTCAGGCTTGGGGGAGACGAATTTGCCGTCCTGCTGCCCCAGGCGAACGCCAATCAGGGAACGGAGATAGTTCAGCGTATTCTGCTCAGTTTCGTCGAACGCAGCTTTGGTATAACAACCCTGTCCATTGGTATTGTCTCATGTAAAAGAAATGACAAAATACCGAGAAATATTGATGAGATATCTATCAGGGAAAGGGCGGATCAAGCCATGTATGATGCCAAAAACAGCGGCAAGAACTGTGTAGTGGCGCGGATTTAATTTCCTGATTACCTACCTCCTCCGGGTGAACGTAACCGTTCACCAAAGGGGAGCAAAATGCTCGTATAACCCTGGACCTGTAAACGTTTCGCAGTGCTCCAGAGGCGCACAAGCAGACAGACGGGCTATAGTTGGCCTATGCACGGCGGTTTGATCGTGGGCATATGGGGTGCTGGTGAACGTTTACGGCGAACTGTAAGGAGCACCCGCCAGGGCAGGACGACAGATTTTAGCCTAAAGCGTTCTTGCGAAAAGCAAGATCCGGTTCAACCGGATATTTCCCGTCAAAGCAAGCCAGACAAAAATTCTCTTTCGTCATCCCCGTTGCCTTGACAAGGCCTTCCTGGCTCAGGTAGTGCAGAGAGTCCAGTCCAAGATAGCGGCCAATTTCATCTATATTCTTCTGATTGGCGATTAATTGTTTGACGTCTGGAAAGTCAATGCCATAGTAGCAGGCATGTCGGGTGGGAGGACAACTGACCACCATATGCACTTCCTTGGCTCCAGCCTCACGCAAGGCCCTGACCCGGCTTTTCCCTGTTGTACCTCGAATTATTGAATCCTCGACGATTATAACTCGTTTCTCTTTGAGAAATGAACGGACCGGGTTGAGTTTCACCTTAACATTGAAGTCCCGCATCGATTGAGTTGGCTGAATGAAGGTCCGACCGACATAGTGATTGCGAATAACTCCCATCTCGAGTGGAATGCCGGATTCCTGCGAATAGCCGATAGCCGCGTAGTTGCCTGAATCGGGAAAAGGCATGACGAAATCGGCATCAATTTTTGCTTCCTTAGCTAGAATTACTCCCATCCGTTTCCTCGCCTGGTAGACGCTGATACCGAAGATTTCTGAGTCGGGCCTGGCAAAATAGACCTGTTCGAAAATGCAGAAATGGGTGTCCTGTTTCGGCCATGGAAAGATAGATCTGATGCCGCTTTCCTGAAAGATAACAATCTCTCCCGGCTCAATCTCCCGGACAAATTCGGCCTCGATAAGGTCAAGGGCGCAGGTCTCAGAGGCGACCACCCAGCCGCCAGTGTCGCCACAGCTGCCGTTTTTCAGTTTGCCGAGACACAGTGGTCGAAATCCATCTGGATCACGAACCGCGATCATAGTCTTCTCGGTCATAAGTAGAAGCGAGTAAGCTCCTTTCAGCGAGGTAAAGGTCTTTGTCAGCGCAGTATCAAGGTCCAGATGGTTAGAGCGGGCCATCAGATGCAGGACCACCTCACTATCCATAGTCGTTTGGAAAATCGATCCCTGTTCTTCCATGGTATCGCGCAACGCTTTGGAATTAACGAGATTGCCATTGTGCGCAACCGACAAGGTGGTTCCCTTGTGGTTTACCATGAGAGGCTGGGCGTTGGTAATATTTGAGGCCCCCGTGGTAGAATATCGAACATGGCCAATTGACAAATGGCCATGCAATCCTTGAAGGATCTCTTCGGAAAAAATTTCCGGGACAAGGCCCATATTTTTATATATGGACACCTTCGTACCATCAGACGTTACAATACCGGCGCTTTCCTGGCCTCTATGCTGTAAGGCATAAAGGCCGAAATAGGTAAGTTTGGCTGAGTCTTGATGATTATAAACTCCACAGACTCCGCATTCGTGAGTCGGACGTCCGTCCGACATTTGTTGGGCAGTTTGGTGTAACATCAGGAATTGGTCCTTGGTTGTCTGAGATGCTGGAATCTTGGCAGAATATTGAACCAACGAGGGCAAGAGTACCTCTCTCAGTGAAAGCAAAAACAGGTAAAGGCACAAAGAGAAAACCTTTGTGCCTTTTGCTGGGTAACCCTAATAATGAAACCTATAATATGTATTGTCTAAATTCAACAAGAAACAAAGACGAAAGCCATAAAAATAATCCCAGAGTACCCCGTTAGAGTAAGAAATCGAGTGGACAGGCTGTATGTGCCCAAGATACCGGGGATTTAATTAATTAGGGGCAATCCTCCAATTTAACCCCGCCCAAAAGATTTGCGGGACTCT
>CBDTUM010000058.1:0-24255 GCA_965363495.1 uncultured Desulfopila sp. | reverse complement strand
GTCAAAATCGCAAATATTGAAAAAGAACAAAGGATAACAGTTCATATGGCCAGAGCTAAGAGACATTACCTTCCTGGGCAAATATGGCATCTCACCCATAGATGTCACAAAAGAGATTTTTTGCTTAAGCTGGTAATAGACCGCCGGAAATGGGTTCAATGGCTTTATCAAGCAAAAAAGCGCTATGGCTTAGTCATCTTAAATTATACCGTAACATCAAATCATGTGCATTTACTAGACGAACACGGGAAAGACGTCATACCTCAATCGGTTAAGTTATTGGCCGGAAGAACCGGCCAGGAATATAATTTGAGAAAAAGTAGGAAAGGTGCCTTCTGGGAAGATCGTTATCACGCAACAGCAGTTGAATCTGAGCAACATCTGCTCAGATGTCTTGTATACATTGATTTGAATATGGTGCGGACCGGTGTAGTATCTCACCCATCGGAATGGCCTTTCGGTGGTTATAATGAGATTCAGAAACCTCGCAGAAAAAATGTGCTTATTGCTCATCAAAAGCTTGCACGATTGGCAGGGTTTGAGACCTACGATGCATTTCGAAAAGTTCACCTGAAATTAGTAACCGAATCACTGGCTAAAGGTAATAACCCCCGGCAAGCTGACTGGACTGAAAGCATAGCAGTGGGGAGTAGAAAATTTGTTGAAACAATCAAAGAAAATGTGGGTTTACGTGCCAAAGGGCGGAAGATACTCGAAAGTGATGGAGGATTTCAACTGCGGGAAGAAGTTAATACCTATAATGCCAATTCTGATAGCAATAATGACCATATAGGAGGTCAAAACACCTTTTGCTGGCATGTTAATCACAAATTTACAGGTAGTTAACGTGGCCCGACCCCAATTGCGCGACATCCTTAAAACTTGATGACGATCTGAAAAGCCGGAATCAGCATCTGGCTGACGCACGAAATCGCTCAGCACACTGGATCATGCGCGAAGCAATTCGCGACTACGTTGAGCGCGAAGAAGCACGAGAGGGGTTCAAGCAAGAGGCCTTGGCGTCTTGGACAGCTTATAAGGGAACTGGACGGCACCTGACGGACCAGGAAGTGCGTAGCTGGTTGAAGACCTGGGGTACGGATGAAGAAAAAGAGATCCCTCCATGCCACGAGTAATTATCAAGGAAGACGCAGCGCAAGGGTTGGAACGCTGTCGGCGTTTTCTGGAAACGGAACAAGGCGTAGACAGGCCGTTTGACGATCTTCCGGAATTTCGCGAGTTCATCATCCCATTCTGAGACATTGGTTATGTGGCGCTTTATCACCATGAAGTAACTGCCGATTCGGTTTACGTGCTGGCCTTCCGGTATCAAAAAGAAGCGGGCTACTGATAATTACTAACGATAATCCGTGAAGGCGAACCAAAACCGCTTTTCCATCAGTTATCTTGACCACTCACAATCAGGGTTGGTGGAAAGAAGTTCACTTTCTTGACATAATCTGTATTGATCCCTAATTTTTTTAAAATCATACGAAGTTTATCGGAGCAAGGTCACGTTTGTTGGCGGGGTTGATTGTTCAGGCATAAATTTCATGGTTGCAGGTGGAGCATGAGCTTTTTAAAGGCTGTTTTGCCCTCCTGCTGTTTGCTCCAAAAGCGATTAGTTATCACCTTCTCATTCAATATTTGTAAAATATCGAGTAGCTGATTTAAAAGCTTTAACAGAGCATGCTTTCACCTCAAAACCGTTCGCTTTTATTGGCCTTTTTCAAAGCGTATTATTGCTCTTTCAAGTAGTTCCTATCCCAAAACAAGATTTCTTCAACCCAGCTGCACGATAAATTTTACCATTGTTTGAGGTTATGAGACTTCCCATACCTTCTAATATTAAAATTGAGCAGATTCGTGAGTTAGAGAGAAAGTATTGTATTCTGATGAAGCCGTAGTCACCTTTTCATACTGATAATTGGAGGATGAGTTTATGCCGGAAATACCCATCGAAATTGTTAATCTTGCTGGAAGAGCCGGCTTTTCTGAAGGAATTATTAACGGAAATATTGAGGGAAATATTAAGGCGGGAGTTACAGTGAGTGCCGATGTATGCCATGGTATTAATCTCGGTCTTGATGCAGAGTTGATAGGAAATATCCTCGGCAATATGGATATTCTGTTCATCGGAGCACAGGCAAAGGGAGAACTATCTGCTGCTGCAGGTGCCAGGGCATTGGTAAGACTTGAACCTAATCTTCTGGAAAAAATGGGTCTCTCAATCTATATAGGTGCCTACGCCAGGGCAATGGCATCTGGAAGTCTTGGAGTCTCTCTTCATTCTCAGTTTTTTTCCCAGCAAATCCAGAATCACCTGGATAATTTTACCGCCGATATTTTTCTCATTTTCTTAGAAGAAGTAGAGGCCAAGATTGGAGTTTGGGGAAGGATTGCCTTTTCTGCAATGGCTGAAGTAAATGCCAATGTCATTTTCGATATAAAAAGATTGAGCGGTGGCTTTGAAATAGGCGGTGGATACAAGTTTGGTCTTGAGGCCGGTGCAGGCTATGACTTCTACTGCAACGTTGGATTTAAAAACCTGAGAAGAGCTGTAAACAGATCATCAATCAGGGCAACATCTGAGTTAAAATCCTATATTCAAAAAAGTAATATACCTCAAAAAAGCCTACTTGCTGAGTGTTTTGACTTTAGTTTCCCCTTTATAGTTCTGCTCAGTTATGACCTTGGAAACAAAAGTGTAGAGAGAGGTGAGTTCCTCAGCAAGGAAGACGTGGCCAACGTTGTCTTCACTAACTTTAACGCCAATCTACAAAGATATGCCATCGATAAGATTGTGGAGTCTGCCGTCAGGCAACTGACCAAAGAATTTTCCAAGATCTACTATAAAATTTTTGGAATTCAACTGAGTGCCACGGAAAAGATCGAACTGAAGGAGTCGGTTAATAGTTTAGTTGCAATCCTTAAAAAGGGCGATTTACGACTGACAGATCTGGATATTGTTATTCCCGAGGCACTAAATATTATCGATATCCTGGATGATGGTGCTTTTGATGGATTTAAAAAACCTTTAACCCTCTTCTGGGTAAGTTCTATTATTGGACTTGAAATAAAGCAGTTGCTCCGCTCTGTCTCCTCTGGTGTCAGCAGTAGTTCTTCATTTACCGGTGAAGCCAGAACCTCACTTCAAATTTCTCGAATGCCGCCTGCTCCTGACTTTGTTAAAGAGGAAATTGGCGATGTGCTTAACGAGACAGTTATCGAGATAGAGGTAAGTCAAGCGATTGATTACATCATGGAAATAGGGCTTGATTCTGTCGAAGAAGAAATATTTCCAGAGATAGAAGATTTCAAAGACCTCTTCGAATCAACATTCAACCTTACTTTTGGAGAGATTTTTGCTGATGCTCTCATGGGTTTACAGGGTCAGGGTAGTTTCTCTTCCTATAAATCATATCAGGCCATCAAGAATCTGGTGAAGACTACATTTCTCGATCAAATGATCTTAGGGGAAATACTTCCACAGATCACTAATAGTGCCGAAAACAAAAATATTTATAATTACAGCAAAGAGGTTATAAAACCTTCAACTTACATGGTTTCTGATTTTGTGTTCAAAAAGCTTGATGATTTTCTTATTCGGGATTTGAGCTCAGTATCGGACTTACCTCAGTTTGTAAACAGTATCTCCTCAGGCTGTGGTGTTGTCGTTTATAATGTCCTGGCACGTAACTTCGCTTTTTTTGATCAAATAATTAACGATTTTGTCTTAGACAACACCTTTGACGGATTTGAAAACCTGGGCACCAGGTTGAGCAACGACAATGACCCTATGTTTGTAGACTGTAAAAGCCTGCTGTCTCAAACCTTTCCAAATATTCACAATCTTGAAAGTCACATAGAGGCAATAAGACAACTTCTGCTGGATCTAACCTATGGTTTTAAGGAAATAACAGGTCCTACGGTTTTTACACCTGCAAGACGAAATACATTACGGGTACTCAAACGCGATATTCTTCTCTCCATGACCGGTACCATTGATTATACTGGTTCGACCGATCCTTTTGTAGATAAACTTTTGGATTGTGCTTTTATTCCAAATAAGGACCTCGTGCTCGAACTTTCAAAAGAGCTGTTTGCCATAAATATTGAAGCTTTTTCTGTATTCATAGAGAAGATCATTCCGGCGTTGGGTGATTTTTTTCTGGCTGTTTCATTGCCCGATCTCAGGCAAATAAAAGAAAACCTTATCAACTATATCGATGAATTACTTATGGCAGCCGAAAATGCCCTGGCTGCGTATAATGAATTAAGCGATATGATTGACCAACAGATAATTTATTTATTGGAAGGTTTTAATACTCTGATAGCTTCATTTAGTACAGCCTTCAAAGAGCACATTGAGCAGTGGGGGGTGACGGTTAAAGCGACTATTCACTATAATCAGGTACTGGCCATTACCAATGCAGATCCCCCAGGAACCGTTCGGGACGGTAAACTTTTAGCCTTTGAAAACGTTACATGGCCAATTGAAAGTCTCATCCTCGACACAGCAATCAATGCGGGCTCTGCAGCACTAACCACAGCTGTCAATAACCTTGAGACAAGTGTAGACAGTACCACAGATATTGCTTTAGAAATAATTATTTTAAAACAATCAGTTGAGGACGCAATCACATCGGGATTACTCAGACTTGTACTGATGCCCGTTCATGACATGGTTACTTTTCTTATTGACGCACTTATTCCAGATACCCTTCTTGAAGATATCGAAGATTATCTCGATGACCGCCGGCAACAAAAAGATTTGCAAAGGCAGAAGCTCGATAGCAAAATTGAACTTACCCTGCTCAAAGAAGAAAAAGACCGGGCTTATAACAAATATTCCAGAAATACATTTAATGCTCTGGTCAATCTGGAGGTACTTGATCCAACAGAAGGGTTTCAGTTTATTTATCCGAAAGATGTCAAAATGCAGATGCGGCTTGTACATGGAAACTACGATATGATATCCGATCCTTCTTCGGAAAGAATCCAAGTTGCTCTTAATTCTATCCCACAGCAGGTAAAGGTTTCTGACTGGACCCAGTCTGGTGATAACATGCTCTTTGAAAAAACCATCGACCAGACCAAAGATGGCCTGAACATATTAGAGGTGAGCTTTATCAAAGGGGCAGAAGAAAATGGTACAATACGCAAGACTATAGCATTTGTCGTCGATGCCAGTGCTCCATATAAGCAAGCCAATTTTTTAGTGAGCATAGACCATAATCCCAAAGGCAGCGATGTGGATCTCGAATGTGTCAACATCACCTACACTGGTGTAGCTGATCTTGTGCTTAATAATTGTCTCATGCAGGATAAAAAAAGGCATAAATATTTTCTACCAACGGTGACACTTCGTCAAAACGATACTCTTAAAGTCTATACAGGCGGCAAACCGGCAAGTGACAAAATCGATAAGCGTAGAAAAAACAAACTCTTGCATATGGGAAGAAGAAAGGCTGTCTGGAACAATGAAGGAGATACTATGTATTTATCCAATGCGGATAATGTACTTATCTGTAGATATTCCTACACACCTTAGGAGAACGCTATGGCTTCTGTAAATGCTATTGACGGATTAATTGATTTACTTGAAGAACTGGTAGCTAATCTCTCAGTTGCCAATGAGCCCTCAAAAGAGAGCAAAATTTTACACAGCCAACTCGATGTTGCCCTAAAAAATGATCAGCTCGATGAATTCATTTCTGAAGCAGAGAGACTTGGCAAGAAAATTCAGGATATTTTTAATAGTGTCATTATCGATAATGCCAATGAACTTCTAGAAAAGCTATACGATGCCTGGGCGAATTTAAACAAATCTGTAAATGAATTTTTAGAGTATGTATTTGCTGCCATACCAAGTGCTTTGGATGATATCTGCCAGTATATAATTGGCACAATAGGTCGTAAGATGAACCAGCAGGAGGAAACTCTAGCCAAATCTATCTATGGATCTTCTTTGGACTATAATAAGATTTACTTTTCCAAAAAAGATCTTTCAAATGTTATCATTTTTGGTATCCAGGACTTTTTTACCCAAAACCCAAATTCCAGGGCATTCGTAACCTTCAATCTGGTGAACCACGATGTTTCAGATCCTGCGCTCCTTGATGAAACATTCATTCATGAACTCTGTCATGTGTGGCAATACCAGCATGTAGGTCCAATTTATCTCATTGAGGCTCTTCACGCCCATGTAACGCTAAACGATGCCTATGATTATGGATATACAAATTCATACAATGGAAATGGAGGCCAGACAGCGCTTACAAATGCCATCAGCAACAACTCAGGTTTAACAACTGCCGAGGTCTTCGAACTCTTTAACCCAGAGCAGCAGGCAACGATAATAGAGCACTATTTCGTGAGAAAATATGTCGAATTTCCTCCTTTAAATGTTGCGGCCTGGCAACCATTCAAGGATCTGGTGCACTCACCTTAAATTTTTATGCACCTGTTTAAACAATAGTTAATACGAGTTCACCATGATATTTCAAGCTCGTATAGAAAACGGGGTCTGAAGCCCAACGGAACTATTATGTAAAGCTTTGCATAATCGTTCCATTGCGCCTCAAACTCCGGTTTCGCCAACGCAATTTTCTCTCCGAAAATTTCCATCCAGAGTAAACCTGTTCGCCATTTATATTGAGAAGCTGTTGATGCTGTAGGGTAGATTTCAGAGAATCTCGTATTGGTAGGAACAGCTATCCCCAAAATGAGAAGAAAGTCTGGCTTCATTAGAGTACACCGTGAGAGGTTAAGTTTCACGGTGAAACAAATTGAAACGTTTCGAAACGTCTGTTTCAGTATGTTCCATGAAAAGCAAGGTAACATCAACCCTGCCTTCTTCCGGAGAGTATCGTATCTACTTTATAATAGGACGTAAATATGGATACCACAGCAGTGTGGTACAGTATCTGCATTGCTACAAACAAGAATAGCGTTTCATTAGTTGAGAGAGAACATGACTAAAAGGAGGTCCCTATGTCCTCAATCGCATTGTTTAACAGCATTTTCACTATGGAAAAGGAAATCCGGGGAAAACTGGCCGCGGCATCTGGTTATGTTACTATTCAAGATCATGACATAATAGATGAAACGTGTCTCCGGTATAAGCTAGAGAAAGATAAGGTGGCACAAGCTCTTTACAGTCCGACATCTATCTTTAACAAGTTCACATTTGATAGAGAGCGAAACACGGCTCACATAAAACTTGTCCTGGCTGAACATATCAGCCGTTCCAAAATTGTTTTTTCCGGTTTCATTACCCACTTAATCCCCTCATCTGTTAGTCATACCTTGAAAGTTGGTGTCTTTGATGAAAAAAAAGGTCGCATTAAGCGGGCAATTGCTGAGGGCTTGATCGAGAAAAAGGCTTTAAATCTGATTCATCATAATGATCTTAAAGCAATTGGCTGGACGGATTTTCTCTTTGCCAAGACGGTAAGTGATCCATCTCTCTACGATATTGTTATTCCTGTCGGGTCCAGTACCCCTGATGCGGTGGTGCAACTTATTATGGAAAACTACCACAAACCAGCTGTTCTCGAAACCGGAACATCCCGGCAGGCTGTTGTGGACTTCCTCTTGGCAACGCAGGTCGAGTTAGCCTTGATCGAAAAGGGCTACATCCCCTCTGTTGTGAGCAGCAATGGACACATTACCCTGTTGGTTAATAAGAGTGTTCTTAATTTTTCAAAACTAGCTAATGCATTGAAAAGAATAGTTAAAAGCGTAAGCGGTGTGCAAAGTGTTGAAGTTGCGACAGGCAAAGATTACTACGTGTCAGTTTACAGAGCGCAGGAATTCTCTCTCCCACCAAAGGTTTTACTGGTTGATGATGAACAGGAGTTTGTGGAAACGCTTGCCGAACGACTCAACACGCGGAATTATGGTTCTTATCCTGTTCTTGATGGCGAGCAGGCACTCGGCTTATTGGCCCAGGAAACTCCTGATGTCATAGTTCTTGACTTGAAAATGCCAGGTATGAGCGGTGTTGACGTGCTCATTCAAGCAAAAGCAGTGAAACCTGAAATAGAAATTATCATCCTTACTGGTCACGGATCAGAGCAAGACGAAAAAAAATGTATGGAACTTGGAGCCTATGCTTATTTACAGAAACCTATTGATATAATTGAATTAACAGCAAAGATCGACGAGGCTTACAAGAAAGTGGCAATGGCAAAATTAGCGCAGGCAAAACTCCACCCCTAACTCTTGAGAGGCAATGCAATGAAGAGTCAGTTAGCAACAAAAGTTATGCTGGTAGATGACGAGAAAGATTTTATCGAAATCTTGTCCCAGCGTCTTGAAACCCGTGGACTCAAGGTCATAGCGGTGACAAGTGGTGAAGAAGCACTGGACATGACTGATGACCAGAATTTTGATGTTGCAGTTGTCGATTTTGCCATGCCGGGATTAAACGGTATTGAGACCCTCAAGCAGATCAAAGAAAAAAGACCTGACATCGAAGTCATTATGCTTACCGGACAAGGCACTATACAAAGCGGCATTGAAGCGATGAAGCACGGGGCAATAGATTATCTTGAAAAACCGGTTGACTTAACCATTCTCATGGAAAAAATACGCCTGGCCAAGCAGCAACGAATGCTCGTGCTGGAAAAGAAGTCGGCAGATGAAGTGAGAAATATTCTAAAAAGTAAAAGCTGGTAACATTCTGCTTTTCCCTGCAGAGGCTTTTTCTCTCTAACTACCTGTAATTACGTAAACGGGCTACTGTAGCTAGCCTCAACAGAATTGGTGCGTTCAGGTGTTGTAAAGGCCACGATGTACCAAACTATTTTAGACAGACTTCTGAAAAAAGGAGAAGTGTTATGGATACAAAAAAATCGACTATCCGAGACCTGGTTATCCCCATTGAGCGCTACCCGCATTTGAACGAAAATCAAACTTTGCAGGAGGCAATACAGTCATTTATGTCTTTTCGGGCAGGACAGCAGGAACGTCCTCACTATTCCGTGCTGTTCGTGGTCAACGAGCTGAATCAACTGGTCGGCAAATTATTCTTGATGGATATCATGCATGGGCTGGCGCCAGGTCTCCTGAAGGGCACGAAGGTAGAAAAGTTTGAAGGTAAGGAAGGGGATTTTCTGGACCTGGTTCCTCTGTATGAAACATCAACATTTTCAGAATGTGGGAAGAATCGAGACAAGCCCATCAAACCACTCGTGCATCCCATTGATTTTTCATTTCCGGCGGACACTCACATTCTGAAAGCGTTAGTCAGGATGTCCAAACGAAACGAATTTGATATTCCGGTAACCGATGACGGCACCATCATCGGTGTTCTGCGCCTTGAGGAGATCTTCATGGCTATGTGCAACACTTACTGCCCCATACCATAAAAATACATCAAGAGGAGAAGAGGATGAGTGTTGCAGATTCTACCACTATCGGCCTGCCAGAAGCCCAAAAAACATTCGATTGGAAGCGGCTCACCTTCATGTTGCTTGGCATGGGGCTTTTTGTCTTTGTTTATTACTGTCCTCCGTGGCCCGACGCAATTGACCCCATGGGGGAACACTTTGTCCTTAGCCAGCAGGCCAAAGGAGCCTTGGCCGTTTTTTTGTTGGCGGCAACATGGTGGGTCTTTGAAGTTGTTCCAATCGGTGTCACCAGTTTAACCATTGGTGTTTTACAAGCACTTTTTATGATCCGTGATCCCAAAGTGGCCTTCAAAGATTTCATGGACCCATCTGTGCTGTTTATCTTCGGTTCCATAGTGATCGGTATGGTGTTTACCAAAACCGGTCTCACCAGGCGAATCGCATATAAAATGCTTTCAATCGTCGGTGAAAAAACCAGCATGATAATGCTCGGCTGTTTTATTATGACCGCGGCCCTGACTCACGTCATGGCCCACACAGCAGTGGCTGCGACCATGTTTCCACTACTTATGGCCATCCACGCTCTTTACTCCGATGAAGAAAAACCTTCCAAATTTGGCAAGGGGCTTTTCATAGGCATGGCATACGTGGCGGGAGCCGGTAGCATCATTACCCTGCTTGGTGCGGCCCGTGGAGCAGTTGCTCTTGGCTTTTATAAAGACATCACGAACGTGGAGATCGGTTTTTTTGAACTCACCATCTATATGTTTCCCATCGGCTGGCTTATGACCTTTCTGCTTTGGGGATTTTTCATGCTCGTTTGTAAACCAGAACGTAAAGTTATTCACGGATTAAAGGAACGATCCAAGATAATGTATGCAGAGCTGGGCAAATGGCAAAGAAACGAGATTTTGACCGTGGTTATCGTCGTCGCCACAATCCTCATCATTGCGCTGAAAAATTTTGTCCCGGCTTTGAGTGGACTCCATAAAACAGGGGTTTTGCTTTGTTCTACCATTGCGTTTTTTCTCTTTAATATTCTTGATGTGGATGACCTGGAAGATATCCCCTGGAATATAATCTTGCTCTTTGCCGGGGCCATGTCCATAGGTTTTTGCCTTTGGGAAACTGGAGCAGCGAAGTGGCTTGCTGTTAACTGGCTGATCCTGTTTGAAAGCTCTCCACCGATCATCTTTATCCTCGGCATGGCCTTTTTTGTCATGATGATGACCAACTTTATCATGAACGTGGCCGCCATTGCCATATCGCTGCCCGTTGCACTGGTTGTCGCGCCCTATCTCGGGGTCGCCGGCGAGGTTATCCTGTTTTCTGCTCTCGTTGTTTCCGGCATGCCCTTTTTGTTGCTGGTTGGTGCCGCGCCAAACGCAATTGCCTACAACTCTAATATGTTCACCACCGGTGAATTCTTTTTATACGGCATACCGGCGAGTATTCTCTTGATGCTGGTCACTTGGCTGGCGGTGACGGTGATCTGGCCGCTAATGGGCATGGCGATCTTTGTCCCAAAGGTAATGTAAATGCAATCCTCACACGCTTTCGGACATGAAAAATACTCCGTCAGGTATCTTGGGTATCTTTACTTAGAATCGGTTAAGGGTATATTGTAAGATCACCAATTTATGAAAATTAGCTACAGGATGCAATAAAACTGCTAGCATATGACAAATGGCCGCTGTGAATGTTACTCTATTGGATATTTTCAATAATATACAGGCAATGAAAACTAATTTTTCCGAGTTATTGAATGCCATTCCACATGGCATTGTTCTCCTGGATACAAAACTATGCATCGTAGCTATAAACCGCTCCTGCGAGGGTCTGGTCGGTTATAGCAACGATGAGGTGAGTGGAATATATAGTGACTTCATATTACGAACCAACCTTGGCAATAATAATCAGGTGTGCAGAAAGGTTTTAGAAGACGGCCATTCCGTTTCCAGGGAAGGGAACTTAATAAACAAGAGGCGCGAGAAAATACCAATCCAGTTTACCCTTTCCCGCTTGCATGAACTGCAACACAAGCCAACAGGGATACTGATTGTACTGGAAGACATTTCGGTTTTACAGGCAAAAAAAACTGATTTCCAGGGAGATGACCAGGAATTCGGTGTCATTGGCCATAGTCGACAGATGGAAGAAGTTTTTGAATTGATGTCTGTGCTTGCCCGTACTGATGCTTCTGTTTTGATCACCGGTGAAACAGGAACGGGAAAGGATAAAATTGCGGAGCAGCTCCATAAATTGTCACAGCGGGGGCGTAAACCCTTTATTAAGGTCAACTGCGGCGCTCTGCCGGCGGCTTTACTTGAATCTGAACTTTTTGGTCATGTTAAGGGTGCATTTACCGGTGCGGTAAACGATAAGCTCGGCATGTTTCGACTCGCCGACAAGGGGACTCTATTTCTCACAGAGATAGGAGATCTGTCACTTTCACTGCAGGTAAAACTGCTTTCCGTTCTGGACGATCATGCTTTTTATCCTGTGGGAGGAAGCAAAAAAATAGAGGTAGACGTACGTATTGTTGCGGCAACTCATCGCTCTCTCAGGCAGGAGGTAGAGCAGGGACGCTTTAGGGAAGATCTCTTTTATCGGCTCAATGTCCTGCACTTGCATATACCACCACTGCGGGAACGTGACGGTGACATTCCCCTGTTGCTTGATCATTTTTTGCGACAGTTCAGAACCAAACTCGCTCGGGATATTAGTGGTTTCAACAGAAAATCGATCGACAAGCTCAGCTCTTACTACTACCCGGGCAATGTGCGCGAATTGCGAAACATCGTAGAGTATGCGACCACTTTCTGCCAGGAAAAAAAGATAGGGGTAAAAGATCTGCCGCAATACCTGGTAAAACCGACAAAGCTTCGTCGGGTCAATCACATCGATATTGTTGACTCTTCGCTTTCATGGCCGCCTCCAGAACAGTCAGTCGAAGCAGGAACTGGAGGTTGGACTGAGGCGGAAAAAGAAAACATTATGGATGCGCTCGTTAAAACGGGGGGGAATCGTTCAAAGGCTGCCGAGCTTCTTGGCTGGGGAAGGACAACTCTTTGGCGTAAAATTAAAAAATACAGGCTGACATAAGGGGGTAGATATGAAAATCATGATGACAATAAGAGGCGACTTTATATCTCCCCGATTTGATATGAGTTTGGAGGTAATCATTGCAACCTGTTATGACCGGCAATTGCTGGAAGAACCACACTCGTTGATCCTGTCTGAGGTGTCTGCTGAGTTGATATGTGATCTTGTACTCAAGGAAAAAATCGGAATCGTTGTCTGTGGAGGAATTGAAGAGGAACACTACCAATTTCTGATTTGGAGAAAAATTATGGTATTCGATGCCGTCATCGGGCCCCATGCTGAGGTTCTGAGGTTGGTTATGGATAATTCTCTCAAGTCAGGTACCATCTTGCCGGGAGTCACCGCGAGAGAGGTTTCGTGATAAAGTATAAATCCATTTGGCTGGCAAAGATACTCCCATCTCCCTCATAAGATATTGCGCATAGAGCTGACCTTGACAAGTCTATAGAGATACTCTAATGTTATCGAGTCGCCACATTGTAGTATTTCGAGATCCCCTTTGCTTTCATTCAAGTAAGCATCAGTTCCAATTTCTTTTTGTTTTAGTCGTATTCGCATATCATGTCATATCATATCGTGGCGTAAAGCCTGGCATAACCGGAGGAGAGGGTGTGAGGAAAAAGCCCCATCAATGGATTAGCAAGATTTTAATCTTTGGAATCGGATTATTATGCATGGCCGGCTTGCCATTCCCGGCCATTGCTATGGATGTACAAAATTCTGTAAAAAATGATCAGGTCGACGATGTGTTGGCAGAATTGGACAGTCGTTTGGCCGATATCTGGGGCGCCTCTAATGTTTGGCTCCCTAGCCCCAAAGTGTGGGTGCAGTATGAAGAGGACTTGCGGGAACGCAGTGCCGTGGATTTTGAAAACGGTGTAGCATATGTACAGATCCTCTTAAAGGCCGGCGATGACCCACGGCGTGAGCAGGTTCTGGCCCATTTGCGCCAGGGGGTTGGCAATCTGGTTTTGGGTGATGCAAAAGATCCGGTAGAGATGATTAAAGCACAGAGATCGAAAATGCTCACCAGAGTGCAAAATGATGTGGTGGAGACAACAGCTCCAGAAAAAAAGGAGGTTCGTGTTTATATCGTGCGCAAGGGAGATTCCCTGCGAACGATCTCCAGACGGTTTCGCATGAAAACTGCGATGCTGGCAAAACTGAATCGGATTGACGCCGATGACATCCTCTCCGTAGGTCGGCCACTCAAGGTTATCACTGTTGCTCCCCACGACCTGACCTTGGATGCCACTCCGCCCCGTCCAGGTGCAAATCCGCTGCTCAAGGACCAGGTTCGCATGGTTGACGGCAGTTTTGTTTCGCAATGGTTGGTCAAAGATTTTGCAAAGGAAGTTGTAGGCGACCAGCCTTCTGAGGTAATAAAAATTCAAGGAGCAGATGGTATTGAGCGTTTGCAGGTGAGCGTTAAATTTAAGCTTGTATCGAACCACATGGAAGTCCGTGCCAGAAAATTTCATCCTCTGGTTCAGGCCCATGCGGAACTACATGAACTGGATCCGGCACTTATCATGGCAATTATTCATACCGAATCAATGTTTAACCCGCGAGCCCGTTCGCAAACGCCTGCTTACGGCCTGATGCAGGTAGTTCCTCACAGCGGAGGTCGGGAGGCCTACCGTAAAATTTACGGCGAGAAGCGGAAATTAACCTCCAAGTACCTGTATAATCCCGAAAATAATATCGAACTGGGGGTTGCCTATTTTGACATACTAAAAACGGTCTATATGAAGGCAATTCTTGATCCATTGAGTCGTACCTACTGCGCCATTGCTGCCTACAATGCAGGATTCACCAACGTGGGCAAGGCGTTTACCTCCAGAAAATCGATGCAGAAAGCGATATCCGTAATCAACAAAATGCCGACGTCGAAGGTGTATGCCCGTCTCGTTAAAGCGCTGCCGTTTAAGGAGAGCCGAAATTATGTCCGCCAAGTAGTGAAGAGGCGAAGTCTGTACCAGAAGTGGCAGTAAGGTTTTACCAATGAGGTTGTTTGGCCATCATCCATTCGGCGGAGGCGCGGCAGAAGTTGCATTCAATCTACAGATAAAGTAATGGCAATAAAAATGAAAACATACCCCACATTATAAGGACAAGGGGGATGCCCACCTTGAGGAATTCGGAAAACGTATATTCCCCGGCGTTCATGACCAAAAGGTTGGTTTTATATGCCATAGGGGTGGCATAGCTCATATTTGCTCCGAACAGGACTGCCAAGACAAAGGGTTCAGGTGGTAGTCCCATCTGACCTGCAATGGAAATAGCTATGGGAGTACCGATAACAGCTGTTGCATTGTTGGATATAATATTTGTAAAGATGGCCATCATCAGCATCAATCCACTGATGACGAAAGCAGGTGAGGCGTTCCCAGCCAGAGCTACAAAAACCGAGGCAAGGTATTCTGCACCCCCGGTTTTGATCATTGCCGTTCCCAGTGCCAGACTGGCAACCACTATCAGGATAACCTGAGCGCTCAAAGCCCTGGTGGCATCACGCCAACTCAAACAGCCGGTAATAATCATCAGAAAGGCCCCCAAAGGGGCGCTGATTGCAATGGGTAACAACCCGAATGCAGCAGTGAGAATTATGCCTTTCATTATAAACATGGCGAGTGGTGCCTTCTTCGAAAAGGGCAAGTCTACTGTGGCATCAAGGATCAGTACCTCTGAGCGCTTCTTGAGTTCTGAGATCTGCTCACGAGGGCCCTGCACGAGCAGGATGTCACCAACCTTCAATCGAATATCGCTAATTTCATCGTGAATTTGCTTGAGTTTTCTACCTGTACGATGGAGTGCCAGCGTGATCAGGCCGTACCGCTCCGCAAATCGGTGATTGCTTAGAGTACTGCCATCGAGTCGAGACCCCTCTATAATTACAACTTCGGCTAACTGTTGATCCAGCGCCTGCAGAGGGTGATCTTCATCAATAGCGACATCTTCTGCATCAGCAGGATAGAGGGTGCCCTTGAGAATCTTTTCATATTCTTTAAGATGAACCGGGGTGTCCCGCAACACCAGGTGATCACCAGCCTGTAAAACAAGGTCGGCCCGGGTAAACAGTTTTTGTTCTCCTCGCTCTACAGCTGTAACCTTCATCTTCCCCTCGGTCAGTTCCACAGCTTTTGACAGAGCAATCCCGACTATCGGACTCTCCTTTAAAACAGCTAAATGCGCCGCAAAAATTCTCGGTGCACTATCTGTAATAGCAAGGTCACGTTTAGCAATTAAGCGAGGTGCCACAAGCCAAAGATACGCAATCCCAACAGTTCCCGCAATTACAGCAGGTAGCAAGAAATCGAACATATTAAATTTTTTAAGCCCCATCTCGGCGGCCACCGCAACTACAAGCAGATTTGTTGACGTGCCAATAGTTGTGCAGGTTCCACCCAGCAGGGTTGAGAATCCCATAGGCATCAGAACTGACGATGCGGGAGACTGAGTTTTCAAAGAAACACTTATTAGAACAGGAAGGAGCAGTACGACAACTGGAACGTTGTTAATGAAGGCACTTATAAACGCACCGAGCAATAACGTGAGCAATAAAGACATGCTTGGATTGATTTTCCAAAGTTTGGCCAGCACCCGGCCCACAGGTTCCAGTGCACCGGTACGCAAAATCCCTTGCCCCGCAATCATAAGAGCGCAGACAGCGATAAGAGCCTCATTGCCGAAACCGATATAGAAATCAACTGCATGAAGGACTGTATCACCTGCATGGTATGGAAAAAGCTCAAATCCTACAGTTAAGGCTACAAGGACAAACAGGCTCGATGATTCGAGTGGTATTTTTTCGCGACTAAATAAAAAAAGTGCGATCACGATCAATATCAGTACAAAAATGGTATGTGGGTTTGGAGGTAAGGGGAGGTTCATGTATCACCGGGTTTTTCTAGGAGAAACAACTAAATTTGTTTTCACATTTTTTGTGAAAATGGCGTAAAGTAGTTAGTGAACTATGTTCCAGAAAACAGCAATGCACATCTGAACTGCTACATATAATCAATTCAGACCACTGCTGCCTCATAAATTTTCCCGGAAACACCAATAAATAAGGGCTCGAAGAGCTCTCAATGCCTTAGGGAAATCATCAAATTTTATGCTCCCATTGTTGCCAAACTGAATAAGCAAATTAACTGGAGAGGGACCAGGCAACGCTCTACCAGAACTATATGGTCATGCTCATTTGACAATGATGTGTCTGGGATTTTATTTCATCGCAGGACCAACGGGGAGATCCTCTTCTACTATCGGAGGGAGCAGCAGGGATGAGGAGCTCGGCTGATTGTCTTTAGTGTTGGCTTTGGTAACACTGTCGTCGTTCCACCCGAAAGCCTCACCGTTCAGGATGATTTTTACTTTATTGAACCAAACTGTCAAATCGTCTGGATCCTGCTCCTTTTTTTTAGCATCGATGCTTGGTGTGCCAACATTGAAGAGATCATTGGTATACTTAATTGTTTTGGCTAATTGCTCGTCGGAGCGTGTGATTTGGGATTTGAAAACCATTTCTATATCGTAGCCTTCTTTTTCGGTTTTGTCCGCCGCAAGCTTTTCGCGACGAAGAGAAATGGAGATTTCCGCAGAATGTTTTTTCTTTATAAAAGATTTGATCGGCAATTTTCAGTCATACAATATTAATGCCCCTCTGGCTGGCTTTTCAGCAAAATTTTGCATGAAATATAGAATCTACAACGTTCAGTTTGATGAATAGAAGACAAAGCCAGCCTGCCGTGAGGCAAGGTGGTTTGGCTATCTATTTCCCCAGATATCATTTTCATGACTGAACTCAAACCCAATCAAACTTCATTTTTTCTGCCCTCAGTTGTTTTAGAAAGATTTTCTATAACCTGTCAATAACGTACATAGGCAGTCCTTCCAGAGATTTTTCCGTCATGTTAAATAGACATCATTCAAGAAAATATCTTGGAAAACTCCGGTAAAAAAACAGAAATAAACTTCAATAAATCCATTGCTCCAGTGAGTTAGTACGGTGTTTTGTTACCGGAATTTTTCGGTAAACTGCCGTATTGTCCATGCCAGTTTTTTGCTACATACTTTAAGTAAGGATTCCAATTGAATTCTTCTCCAGGCAAACGAGACCCGGGCAGAACAATGTTTTCCTGCGACAGGATGATTGTACATCAGTATGTAGGTTATTCGTTGGCGGTACGATTGATAAAAACATTTTAGTTAATGCTAGCTCACTCCTGGCGTAACGCTGGTAAGGAGATTTTTTTCCTGGCTAATTCGTCCTGTATGGGGAGTATTTCCATGGAATACCTAAACGAAAAACTTGGATCCTGGCAGATACGTGGCAATGAAAAAAAAGGAAAGGTGCAGTTCCCCGGTTGTTTCACTCTCCACGGGCCATTTTCATTTCTCCATTGGTTGTAACATTGTCAGCCTTTACAAACCCCCATCTTCATTATTATAGTTGTCTTATTGTAGATGACAATTTCTTATGATGTGCTCGGGTATGGACACAAGAGGAGTAGGTCATGAAAACGAAGGATAAATCCTCCCTAAAACAAGGGTCGACTCTAAGTGACACAAGAGCGACAGATCGCAGGAAAGTACCAAGTAAAGGCTACATTTACATCACTATGGTGGGCTGGATGTGCCGTAGGGAAAAAGCCAGAAGAGAAACTGATTCTGTTGTAGTCTGACATTTCCATGGGCCAATCTGATGACCAGCTCCATTGGGTTATTTCCGTTCAGCCTATAGGTGGTTAAATGATGGCGTGAGCGGCAGTTTTGATCAGATCGAGAAGATCAAAGACCCTTGCCAGATATTTTCCTCTAAGTTTTAAATCTGAATCTCCTTTATCCATAAGAGTATTTTCTAGACTGTCTACCAGCCGGTTGAGCCGTTTCTCATGTATTCCCAATCGAGCTTGAAGAGGGTCGGTGATTATACCTGAAAAGGCAGAAAAAATGGCCAGAGTCGCCAGCACTGTACTGGTGGATGCCACCGCCAATCCCATTGATGCCGAGGCCGGAAATATCCCATAATATAATCCTCCAAGGGTAGGGCCCATAAAAAAACCGGAGATGGCACTCTGTTGGGCAATGGTCGCAGCCAGAACCGTACCGAAACTGATACCTCCCGGGGTCATTTTACCCATCATGCCAGCGCCAGAGGCAAGGGCAATAATATTCCCGGCGAGTTCGGATACGGCGTTTCGACTCAAGGAGTATTCCTTGAGTCGTTGTTCCAGAGATGCCCTGAATCCCTTTTGTTGAGATTGGCTCATTATCAGGGCGAGTTGATCCTGGAAAAGACTCTTTACCTCCGGTTGGTCCAGGATTTCTGCAAGCAGTGCGTCGGTAACGTTTTTGCCCCGACCTTGTCCATCGGGTAGTTCCAGCAGCTGAGTAAATATTAGGGAGTTAATCTCCTTCTGGACCGATGTTTTGAATCCAGCCGGTACTTTTTGCATCAGTTTATCGATCTTTTTGAATCCGACCTTGTTCAACAGTACAGATGTTAGCTGGATTACTGTGTAGGGCAGAGCCCAGGCTATGTTCACAGGAGCCTTGATAAGATCTTTGCCAAACGCCTTTCTGTTGATTTTTACCGCCCCGGAAAATGAAAAATGGGTTTGCACGAATTCCGGGACTTTTTTCCTCCTGGAATCTATATAATTTCGAACTGCTCTGTTAAATGCTGTTTCGACAGCGGCATGAGTGTCATTTTTTATCAATGTTTCCATATAATTATATCACAATCTAAATATCAATTTGCCCGTTTGGGCTATTTTTTACTTTGCAACTGTATTACGCGAACGTTGGGGGTACCCCAAGATGGCTGGAAATGTACTTCATCATTATGTCAAGCGGAACCGCAACGGCAGGCCGCTCATGTGAAAGGGTAAAAAATTGTTTCACAGAATATCTTTGGGACGAAGACCATCAATCCTGTATCCAATTCCAGACTCTACTCCATCTGTATCTGTAACGCCGCATATCAAAAGGTATACTCATATCCGATAGGAGTCTTTTTCTGTAAGGTCTTAAAGTGAACTCGTAATTCTTTTACGTGATATATGCCGATCCCTGTCGTTAGTGTAAGTCCATTGACTTCTAACTTGCTCTTTTGTAATAACTTGTGTGTCTCGCAGTTTTTTGGGCAATGAGGATCAAATGAAAAGAGTTGATTGGATTTAAATCCATCACCAACTCCCCAAGTTCAAACCCAAAAATCCGATTTCTAATCGTCTATCTAAATAGTTAAAACTAATGTTTAAATTTCTTCCCGGCATAGTGCTTATTCAACTTATTACTGTCGCACTGGTTATCGTCTGCATGAGATGGTCGCAAGAACCTCAGCTTATTATTGTTGTCGTCGCATTTGGACTCATATTAGCAGTCCTGACTACTTTCTGGTTTGGCTCGATTGTCCGATACATGCAAAAGTCAACCCACGTAAAATTGCAGGAAAAACACGCCCAGGATCGGGAAAAAATTATACGTAGGGCAGAACGTGAAAAAGCGAAAGTCACTTCGGATAGTTATCAGAAAATAGAAAAAGCCGCCCAAAAAACCCATGCGAAAGCCAACCTGAAGATGGGCGTAGCCTTAGCTGTTGCTGTCGGAGCGGGATGCTTTATGATTCTCAGTCAACTGGTTACTGTTGGCATGATGGTACTGGTTGCCTGTGGAAGCGGATTGGCTGGTTATCTTGTCAGAGTTAGACAAGATCGCCTGTCTTGGAAGAAGCAACTTCCACTTTCGAAGGTAACCACAAAACGACTTAGTGCAAAAAAGCCTGTATCCGAGATAAACGAATTATAAGATACTCGGCATAACTTAAAATATTCAAGTTATGCCGAGGTAAATCTACAACTTTTAAAATACTGCATAAACATAAAAAATCTAAGGAGACAGCAATGCAAAAAAAGATTCTTGTACCACTTGCTGATGGTTTTGAAATGATTGAGGCGCTCAGTATCGTAGATGTTTTTCGCCGGGCCGGAGCACATGTCGATTTGGCAGCAATCGGCGACGACCTGCAGGTGACGTCATCGCATAACGTAAAGGTCATCGCAGATAGGAAAATTTTTGATTGTGCCAAGGAAGTATATGACTTGATCGTCCTTCCCGGTGGGATTCCAGGTGCAGAAAATCTGAAGAATTCATTCGTTCTGGCGGAACTTTTAAAAAAACAAAATAGCGAAAACAAATTGTACGGGGCTATCTGTGCCTCTCCTGCTGTTGTCCTCGAACACCATGGGCTGCTTGAAGGAAAGAAAGCCACCTGTCATCCTTTGTTTGTCGAGCAGCTGAAAAATCATGTGCACGTCGGAGGGGACAGCGTTGTGTTCGATAAAAACTGCGTGACCAGTAGAGGAGCCGGAACTTCCATTGAATTCGGCCTCGAGCTAGTCGGTATTTTGATGGGAGAAGAAAAAAAGAAAGAGGTGGCCAAAGGTATGGCCATTGAGCTGTAGAAATAGTCGATCCACGCCCCTATGCTATCCGAACACTCAAGAAAACCTACCCAAACTACCCTCATATTGGCCAGGTGCTGCTGATTGCATCTACTTTGGACAGAGAAATGATATGACTCAGAATACAGTATGCAGAAACTTGTCAGCGTGATCAGTTATGTGATTGTCGATTGAGATGTATCTTCACAACCATCGTTTTTTTCTGAAGAAGATAAGTGACGCAGCGGCTATGGATGTCATGATGCCCAGTAAAATAAAATAGCCAGATCTTGAGTGCAATTCGGGCATGTGTTCAAAGTTCATGCCATAGATTCCCGCAAGAAAGCTGAGTGGAACGAAGATTGACATTATGATAGTCAAAACCTTCATGATCTGATTGAGGTGATGGGAGGAGACCGATATGTAACCTTCAGCCAGGTCTGAAGCGAGTTCATAATAGAGTTCGGCCAGACTTTTGGCGCGTTCCTGTTGTTCAAAGACATCATTGATTTCGTGCGCCAGTTCTTCAGTGAAACCAGGGCAGATCTTGCTGCGTAATTCTAGGAATACGAACTCATGGTACTGGAAAATTCGCTTGAATTTTTTTAGATCAGTCTTGTAGCTCAATAATTCAGCTAGTATAGCGTCTCCTGGGTGCTGTAAAACTTCGTCCTCCAGTTCATCCAATCGTGGTTCGATGTCGAGTAGAATCTTTAAATAGCGATTAATAATCATCCGGCACAGGCGTAAAGCCACCCTGGCTGGTCCCTGAGAAAATAATTGTCGATCATCTTCAATGTCGGCAAATAACTTATCTATGCTTGGAGAAGGAGCATCATGATAGGTTATAAAAAAACGTTCGCCAATAAAGAGAGCAAGCTGATGTGTCGAGAAGTGGATAGTCTCGGTTCCGGCAGACAATCCCTTGAGCATAATAAAAGTGTAATCTTGAAAGGATTCAATTTTGGGCGGATGGCGGGTATGCTGGGCATCTTGAATAGCGAGCAGATGCAAACCAAATGTGGCGTGCATAATTTGTGTTGCATTTTCTTTGGGATGCTCCACAAAATCTCCCCAGAGAAAAGACTGAATTTCATTTTTCCAGCTTTCCAGCAGTTCGTTACCACCGATGCTGATTTCATCAGTTGATGGGTTATATAAAATTGTACGAATGATGGTTTTGTATCCTTGATCGGATGAATTTCAGACTATAGGTTCAGAAATATCACTCTATGGAACAGTTCAAAAGTAAACTTGACTCGGCCTGGGATTTTTTTACGACTCCAGCAAAAAAAAGAACACCGCACTGTTAAGCTCGCAGATTAGTTAAAGACCCATTCACTTATCGCCGGTGGATGGCGCCGACAACTCAACGCGGATGCTGGAAGCCATTGAACCTCTAATTGCCAATACTTCGGCCACTCCTCCATCCAGTTCAATACGATCCCCTATGTTTGGCACTTGGCCCGTTTTTTCCGTGAGCAAGCCAGATAGTGTCTCGGCCTCAATACTATTGAGCTGGAGGTTGAGTTGTCTGTTCACGACAGCAATTCCAGTTCCGCCCGGAACAATGAATTTTCCAGGGCCATCGGGTTTGATCTGCAGCGGTTTCGTGTCGAATTCATCCTCAACGGGTCCGACAATACGTTCTAAAACATCTTCCAGTGTAGCGCAACCGACGACGGTACCATATTCGTCCACAACAAATGCCATATGCTGACGCGTTTCCTGAAACTGCCGCAAAAGACGACTGATACGCATCGTCTCCGGCACAAATTGAGCCGGTCGGGCGATTGATTGTAAGGAGCCTTCCATATCGGGGGATATATCGATCAGGTCTTTAATATGTACCACACCCAAAACATTGTCTAACGAACCATCACATAAAGGATAGCGTGAATGCTTGGTTTCTGTTGCCAGGGATCTACATTCAAGAAATGGCCGGTTGATATCGAAAATAACGATATCACTGCGGGGTTGCATAATACGGCGGCAGACGGTGTCGTCAAATTCAAAAACAGCGTTCAACAGGCGGTGTTCGGACCTACTGAGCTCCCCGTGTTTTTGTGCTAAGACGAGCAGTGCTTTTATTTCATCTTCGCTGTGAACATCATCGTGTTCAGAATCACTTCCTACACCAACCTTCTGCAATAAAAACGAAGTGGAAGCATTCAATGCGATCATGAACGGATAGGAAACAAAGTAAAATATTTTCAATGGCGGAGCAAACCACAATAAAATTTTTTCAGGTCGTCGCAGGGCGTAAATTTTGGGTGCCTGCTCGCCAAAAACAAGGTGAGCTGCAGTTATGGAAGTGAAAGCCACAGCAAAGGCAATACCATGTATCCAAATCTCTGAAACAACACCGGCTGCCTGAAGCAGCGGCCTCAACAGGTGTGCAATGGCCGGCTCTCCAATCCATCCGAGACCAAGGGAAGCCATTGTAATTCCAAGCTGGCAGGCCGACAAGGATGCGTCCATCCGTTGTGTAAGCCAACGTGCTGTAGCAGCAAATGTTTGGTTTTTTGCTACCTGCTCATCAAGCTTACCTGGCCGGATTTTAACCAGCGCAAATTCGGCGGCAACAAAAAATCCGTTTATAAATACGAGGATAATTGCAAGAATTATATTTAAAACATCTGTTGTCAAGGTAGACACTGCTGTACCCTCCACATTGAATTCAATTGATCATTTTTAACCCCCGTATCAAAAGCTATAATCCCAGCATGGTTTTTTAGTTAACAAGAGAGAATCATCTCTGCGGATTCTTCCATTTTTCCGCTAACCAGGATTTTATGGGGTCGTTGAAAAGTTGTTCTGATAACTTAGAATACACATCAAAGTACAGTAGAATGTAATATTGGGCAACTTTCAGTAAAAAATTAGTCAAAGCGAAAACCATTGGCAATCATAACATTTTTAGTGAAACTGCAAGTTAGGATGGGTTCTGATCAGTTTGAACTTTTTCATGCCTCAAAAACATGCTCGAGATGGGGCATCTTGGCACTTTTTGAAAAGAGAAATAATTACCTCAAAACCAGCCGCACATGGTGCACTCCGGAACCATTCGGCCTCTTTAGTCCATACCGAACGACCCATATTGGAAAGTTCGGTATCTATGAAGTGTCGGATCGTGAAGTAACTGATTTGGAGTATGATTTTCGCTTCCTAGAAGAATACACTGCAACCGCATGATTTTTTGTTATATTGTTATTCTACAAACAATTTCTCACGAATCGTTGCGAGCCCCCTTATCGCTTGTTATTGTCGTGTTTCAACAAAACTCCAAACGACAAAAGCCCCAGCAGAAATCTGCTGGGGCTTTTGTTTTATAAAAAACG
>CBDTUM010000057.1:0-24272 GCA_965363495.1 uncultured Desulfopila sp. | reverse complement strand
TGAAGGTATGGTCCCAGCTCTCACACTTAACCGAGGTCTGTTATGAACAAACACAACAAACACTACCGACAACTCACTCAAGAACCAAGATACCAGATTTCCGCACTTCGTAAAACAGGGATGACAGTTAGAGCCATAGCGATAGAAGTGGGAATACATTTCAGCACAGTGAGCCGGGAACTACGCAGGAATGCATTAGGGGATGGTTATGACCCTGTTATTGCTCATCAGTTGAGTGAAACTCGTAAGATAACAGCTGATAAGGCCAACAAGCGGCTTGAACGAACAGACACTATTATTGAGGAATTTTTAGCCCTTAGGTGGTCTCCTGAAACGATCAGTCAGCGCTTGAAGATTGAGGCAGAAGAGCATGAGCAACTGAGCCATAGCACGATTTATAGGCGCATTGAAGAAGATAGGCAACAAGGTGGATTGTTGTTCCGTAAACTCCCAAGATTTGGAAAAACACGTTGGAAAGGCGGAAAACGAAACAAAAAAGCTGGAGTCCGATTAATTCCTGACAGAGTTGATAACGCAAAACGGCCCAAGGTGGTTGAGGATAGAGAGCGCTTAGGCGACTGGGAAGGAGATACAGTACATGGCCAGAATGCACACCTTTTGACCCTGGTGGATCGCACAAGTCGTTTTACGCTGGCACAAAGAGTGCTGAAAAAGACTAAGGAACAGGTCGCTGATGCGATGATCAGAATGTTGCAAAATGTTCATTCAGTTCTGACTATTACCTTGGATAATGGCGGTGAGTTTGCAGATCATGTTCGTGTGTCTAAGGCAACGGAAGCCGATGTGTATTTTGCTAAACCCTATGCAAGTTGGCAGCGAGGGACAAATGAGAACACCAATGGTCGTATCAGGCGATTTTGGCCCAAAAAATTCGACATGGCGACACTCGCTGACCAAGAGATTAAAGACAGAATTCTATTATTAAATTTGACACCCAGAAAAGTCTTGGGAGGCTTAACACCCCTGGAAGCTTTTACTGGCAGGCGTGTTGCACTTATTACTTGAATCCAGAGAGACCTCTTCTCTTTGACGATACTATCAGGCCCTTTTTGATGGAGTTTATGGCTAAAAGCATTAATATACTGCTTACCAGATTAAAAGAGCGCAATGCCAATGCTTTTATGTTTATAGATGAACCAGACCTGCAATTTGTTTATTCAGCAATGTCAGTGCGGCAGAAAAAGTGCGGAGATGTTCTTCGGCAAGATGCTCCTTGATAAAAAACCTGTCAACATTCTTTTCTGCCCTGATTGTAGTGGGGGCATGAAGATAAAAGGATATGAACGTGAATATTCACTGGTTGCAGTACAAGCGATAAGATTGAATATTTACAGAATAGGTTTTATCAACAATTGTCGCTCAATTCTATTTTGGAACGAAAAAGACAGAAGCGATTTTGTAAAAAATAAGTTTTGACCTGGATCAATGTTTTGGTCGATCAGATTCGATATTGTTGTCGAAAACAACTACATGACTTTGAATCAAAAGAATGTGAAAGCTTCGTGTTTTCAAAAATCAATTGATGGACCCGGAAAACTTTGTTGTCACCATTGAACTGGTGCCGGGGCGCAAATCTTTTGGCGCCACTACCTCTCTTCACGCTCGAACAGGTAATAGTCTGTTATGATTCTTTTAATAAGAACTCATCAGTATATTGCCTGGGAAAGTAAAATTATTGCAAACCTTTATCCTCAAATTTAGCCTATGTCAGTTCAATCATCCAAGGGACGTATAAATCGACGTGGTATTGTGATCGGTGGTTCAGGGTTAGTTGGAGGCACAATAGTAAACTATTTTAAGTCAGTAACTAAAGAACCAATTGACATCCTTGCTCCAAACAGCAAAAAGCTCTCTCTTCGCGTGCCAGAGGACATTCAAACCTATCTCACGACAGTCAAACCTGACTTCATTATCAACGCAGCAATAACTAATATTAACGCAAACGAACAGTTAAACTTCGAAGTGAATTTCCTTGGCCCTCTCATTGCTGCGAGAACAGCTATCCAACTTGGCATCCCTTTTATCCAAATCAGTACAGCTGCTACCCTGGAGCTGGGAGAAAACATCACCGAGGACATGAAAAAAAGTTATGCACCTTATTTGACCAACTATACCCGTTCTAAATTAATGACAGAGGAGATGCTTGAACAGCTGCATAAAGAGGAAGGCCTTGACTATACAGTGGTTCGCCTAGCTGCAGTTTACGGTAATCATGACCATAAAATACAAGGCATTCACAGAATGTTGTTCTCTGTTGCAGATGAGTCCATGCCTGTCCTTGTTACCAAGAGGGGGGTGTTTCATTCGTACTCAAACTGTAGGAAACTTCCGTATTTCATCCATCATACACTTGACAATAGAGAGGAGTTTTCAGGAAATGAGTACAACTTTGCTGATAAGGAACCAGTAGAACTCGTTGACCTCATTCTTACCATAAAATCCTATCTGCAGGTTTCAACGCCAAAGAATTTCTGCCTCCCATATGCCATTGCCGAAACTGGAAAAAAAATGATATCAGTTTTTCTAAGGATATTTAGCCGCGTTGGTCTTAAAGCTGAACTACCGGCAGAGTTGATATTCCTCAAACAGTTTTACATTACCCATACTCTCAATTGCGATAGGTTGTTTAACTCGAGCTTTTCCGATCCTTTTCCAGACGAGACCGTCTATACCAGGATGCCGGAAATGATAATGTATTACCTCACCCGATGGACACACCAGAATCTCATCTCCACTTTCAATGATGAAGCCAAGGTAAGCAAAGCTTTTGCCCAGACGTTCCGCAAAAATCCGCGAAAACTTATCAAGGCAGCACGAGAGGACAAGATTGATAAGTTCTATTAACAAGGATGAAAGTATGAAAACATCTTGCGGTTCAATTCTGTTCTTTTGTATCAATTATCTAGACTTGGATAATTGTCAGCTCTGAACCATATCAGTCTAAGAATTAGACAGTTTTAGCAAAAGCCTCCCCATAATTACGGCACTGTCTCCCAACACTCTTTCTGAGGACTACAGCAGAGAAAAAAGACATTGCAGGCAAGATCGAAAAGCAACTGCTCCTTTTCCTGGAGATGCACCTGCTCATCCATGGTGGCCTCCATTCTTTGTCAATACTGTCTGTACAACGGTGCATACCCATGTAACAATGCCAGGTGTCCATAGGATCGCATCTTTGTTAAAAAAGGTTTTGTTGAGCACTCATCAAGGTGTTGCTAGCGGCAAACATCTTGAGTATTACTTTGATGAATACACTTTCAGATTTAATAGTAGAACCTCAAAATCGCGAGGCCTACTTTTCTATAGGCTCATGGAGCAAGCGGTTCGAACACAGGTAACGACTTTTCGACCCATTGTTGATGGCGTCAGTGGCCGGTGAACAATTTGCGCTAGGTGGAGAGCCCATTTTGTTAAAAGAAGAGATCGTAGTGAAACTGTTTTTTTATTTGGTAAACTGATATCTGAGGTTTTCATTTGCAAAAGAAACGAGTGCTCATTGTTTTTTATTCCTTTACCCAGCAAACCAGACTGTTGCTCAAGAAATTTGTCGAAGGTCTTGAAGGTGAAGGGATTGAGGTTGCGCTTGAAAGGCTTAAGCCTGTCACTCCATATGGCTTTCCTTTCAAAACCAATTTTCGTCTGGCCATAGCGATGATCGGGACTTTTTTCCTGCGCAGGATGACTATCCAACCGGTAAATGAGACATGTTTTAAAGACTGGGATTGCATCGTCCTGGCAGGTCCGACCTGGTCCTATCACCCGAGTGGGCCAATGCTTGACTTTCTTGACAGATACGGGAAACAAGTATGTGCCGGGAAGATGGTCATCCCGTTTATCTCATGCAGGTCCTATTGGCGCCTGCACTACTGGACAGTGAAAAAACGTTTGCAGCAATATGGTGCCAGACCTGCTCAACCGATAGTTTTTGAGCATGCGAGTAAAGAACCCTGGAGATTTATCGGTCTCGTCCTCCAGTTGCGGGGAAAAATGATTCGAAAGGAAAATTCCTGGTTTAGAAAACATTATCCGGCTTACGGCCATAGTAAAACGCAGGGCAATGAGGCAAAGGCCGCCGGTCGGCAAGTTGCTCTTGGACTGCTCAGCGACAATTGAAGCGGATGAGTTATGGTCACTGCCCGGTAAGATAAAGGTGCAAAAAATAACGAAGGGCAGCGATTGCCAGCCGAGCCCGGCGCCAATCATTAGGCTTATGCCCAAGCAGCACTTAAGATTCCTGGTCGACATTATTTCCAAAACATAACCGCTAGTACCTCGGGCCGAAGGATTAATATGGATGAAAATAAACTCAATTGCTGGGAATTCAAAAACTGCGGGAGAGAACAAAACGGCAGAAAGGCTTTGGGACTGGGGATCTGCCCGGCGGCTATCGACCATTCCTTTGATGGCACCAACAGAGGAATGAATGGTGGGCGAATATGCTGGGCAGTTGCCGGGACGTTCTGTGATGGAAAAACACAGGGTGGATTTCATACAAAACGTGACTCATGCATAAAATGTGATTTTTTTCAACTCGTCAGCCGGCAGGAAGGGAAGAGCGACAAACCAACTAAACTACTCAAATACCTCCTCAATACAGTAGATAAATCCTTTCTTGGTGAATTGAAATATATATCGATCAGAGCCGGCGAACGTTTTCTTGTGCAGGGAATGATAGGGGACACGGCTTATATTATCCAGGAAGGTACCTGCTTGACGGTTGTCGAAAAAAATGGGGAGCTTTATCCGGCAGGTCACTGGGGAAAAGGTGATATCGTCGGCATACTCGGCTTGTTTACCGGTGAGCCCCGTGAAGCACATGTAGAAGCAGAGACAGACATGCACCTGTGGGTCCTCAACAGACACCAGATCGACAACATATCACGCAACAACCCGGAGCTTCTATCTTTAGTTACTGAAATCGTTGCAAGTCAATTTGACTCCAAGCGCCCCGTAGCCAACAGAAAAATAGAGAAAATATATAGCGACGGATATAATAGGCAGAGGTGCCTATTCAATTGTCTACAAGGCGGTCCACAAAGAGTTAAGAATGCCTGTCGCTATAAAAATGATGCGACACCATATGGTGATTGATCAACAATTCCTTTTGAACTTTAAGAATGAGGCGCAGATAATTGCCTCACTCAATCACGACAATATTCTCAAAGTATATGATATCGAAGAAAGGTATAAAACAGTTTTCATTGTTACAGAACTTCTTGAAGGTGAATCCCTGCAAGACCTCCTTTCACGTCTCAGAGTCATTCCTCAGCTGCTGGCATTAAAAATCATCTATCAAATATGTGCCGGTCTTAGATATGCCCATGATAAAGGAATAGTACACCGGGATATCAATCCGGCAAATTTAATGGTTTTACCGGACGATCGCGTAAAAATACTGGACTTTGGCCTGGCCTGTGAAATCGGCACAGAGGATGAACAAATAGGGGGCGTCTTTGCATATCAGGCGCCTGAGCTTCTTGAAGGCGGTCAAGCTGACCAGCGCAGTGACATATACTCCCTCGGGATAACTGCTTTTGAGCTCGTCACCGGCAAAAAGCCATTTTCCAACAAAGAACTCACCGAAATGTATCAAAATCACAAGGAGAGAAACATTCCTGACCCGATCGTTGATAAACCTGATATCATTCCGGAATTGAGGGCGTTTATCATGAAAGCATGCCGACACCGGAAAGAAAATCGCTATCAAAATGCGGTCGAGGCGATAAAGGGACTCGCGGTTGGAAATAACAATTCAGATATGTTCATCAAGAAGAATCATGAAATAAGCACTACAATTACTCTTAGTTGTGAACAGCGACAGCAAGGTGATTTTGATCGGTTAATCGCAGAGATTAGTCGACAATCGAGTGCTCTGAATATTTCCTTCTGCGTTAATAATACGAGGATCGAATAAGGCAGTTGTGTGACAATTATGAAGAAATCAAAAATGAACTGCTGGAAATACAAAGAATGTGGCCGCCAACCTGGCGGGAGTAAAGCAGAGAAGGAAGGTGTATGTCCTGCGGCAGTAGAGAACACCTTTCATATGTTTAACAACGGCCTCAATGGTGGAAGAGCTTGTTGGCTTGTCGCAGGTACTTTTTGTGATCAGAAAGTCTCCGGTACATATGCGGAAAAGATAGATACTTGTAAAAATTGCGGGTTTTATAAATTGGTGCAAAATGAGGAACACTCCTATAAGTCTATTGAAAATAACTTTTCCTTCTATGCAGCTACCCATGTTGGGCTTGTCAGAAAATCCAATGAAGACAGATACCTGGTTAAAAGATTTAAAGATGAGACTATCCTCTTTGCCGTTGCCGATGGAATGGGAGGACAGGCTGCAGGAGATTTTGCCGCTGAAATCATCAGGGGCAAATTGGCAAATCTGTCCTCTGTTCCGCGAGGGAAAGAAACTGATGTGCTCTCGTCACTTGCGGTCGAGACCGATAAATTCCTTATCGAATTAGGAGAAAAAAATGCACAACTTGAGGGGCTAGGTACCACTCTTCTCTGTGTTTTTGTCAGAGAGAATAGTGCCTTCTGGGTTCATGTCGGAGACAGTCGTTTGACAATATACAGAGGTGGAAAGCTCCTGCAAATGACCAAAGATCAGAATCTGGCAAGATATCTGGTTGAAGAGGGAGAGATCTCCCTGGAAGAAGTTGCCGATCACTATTCACGAAACATTCTTGACCAGGCACTGGGTAACGCCATGGAAGAACCGGAGACGGGCACTGTGATGCTCGAAGCTGGAGATACTCTCCTGTTGACCACTGATGGTCTGCATAATCCTGTACTGCCGGAGATCATTGCAGCCGAACTTCAAAAGCACAAAGATCTTAAAACAACTGCTGATGCTCTTGTTAATTACGCTTTGGCCAAGGGGGGAACAGATAACATTACCATTCTTATTGCTCAATATACCGGGTCATGAATTACCCATCATGAACCCGTTGATGATGGGTGGTCTGCGCACGATGGGTCTATCATGAAGTGCGGAACCAATTTCTGGAATATCATGCAGTAAGTTCGGTCAAAGTTTCATCGGTTGGTCATCTCCAGCGAAAAATAGCGCCTTAATAGAGAACTGCAACAATGTTACTCAGACTGCGAAACGTCTTGGGATCCTCGTATTGTTTATGTTACTTGCATACTATGTGATACGCGTTTTGATACGATTGTCCAGCCAGTACACATCAGATTACGCTTATTCTTTCAACATATCGCTGAACGGACCAATTCCCCTGGCATGCATCTCGTCGATCAGTTTTTGCGGATTGTTTTTGAAGTATAATTCCACTGGTTTTTCTATGTCGATGTTATCATTAGAGGTGGAAATGAGGTTCTCGTGACTCCAGCGGGTGAGGTAATAGATTACCAGTTCGGGTAGGCTGGTGAAAATGGTTTCGTCGGGCATGGGATCAATGAATGATGACTCGGTCAGGCGCTTTGTCGAGAGAGTCTGTGGCTTATAGAAGCTGTCCATGAACATCAGTTCCGGCGGCAGACTCGCTTTCAGGCCGATCCTTCGAAAAATTCGCAGCAGAATATCCAGAGTTTTTTTGCCCGCATTGGCCATCCGGTAGGGGACATAAATTTCCTTGGGCTGGTTTAAGTGTAGATCGGATTTGATGGTGAGGATGAGGGTAGCCAGATCAACCGGATTCTTATCGACGAAATGATATGTTTTGTTGCTGAATTCGCTACGGTTTAGCAACATATGATGGATGAAATACGGCAGTTTTCGCGCATTGGTGTAGGAGTGCAGGGTGTTCTTTTTGGTAAAGAATACCGGCATCGACTCGTCGGCAATGGCAAAGAGCAGCCGGTGAAAGCCCTGGATCTTATGATCATGTGCCCCGTAAACGATAGCAAGGCGAACGCAGGAGAAGTCGAGGCCCTCCTGTTCCGCCATCAACCGTAAAGTCGTTTCGGCCATGAGTTTCGATTTGGCGTAATTACTCAAGCGGGGCGAGAGGGGCAGTGTATCGTCTTCCTGCAGATTCACGCCGCAGGGCAGAGTTGCCGCGGAACTGATATGAATATACGGTGTCTTCAGCGCGGTTGCTGCTCTGGCAAGATTAACCGATCCCTGATAGTTTATCTCGAAAGCGAATTGACCATCAGAACCGAGGTTGGCCATGGATGCGTTAATGATAAAGTCGGGTTTGAGTTCGGTCAGATAGCTGCAGATGTCATTTTCTTCGCGGATGGAGAGCTTTTTACTGCTTGGCGCGCGGATGTCGACGGTTTCAGGATGCTGGGTTTTATAATAGTTGACAATTGTACCACCTATAAGACCAGAACCGCCGATCAGAACACCTAATTTTTTTGATCTCATCCGAGCCCCTCTGGTGCAGTGTTACACTGTTCTATTCGTCCTTTTTTATCTCTCATATAATCATTTGGTGCCAAATGGCGGCTGGATGCAACGGCCTTTGTACAGCTTTTCCATTTGCAACAAGGCGCTGTCGATGGTCTCCTCTTATTCGAAGGTACTGCGCTGTTCGTCCTTGGCATTTTCTTTTGAATTATCCATACTCCAACCTCGAATAATTGATTGGGTCGTAAACATCTCGTTATATCATTGCCCGACACTCTATGTTGCTCTGTAAGCTAGTGATGGAATAGAGAGTACGAATTTAAAAATGAGTTATCAACCCTTATTTTTCATCTGCAAATAAATGATGGTTGATGTCTCTCAATTGGTAACGATGATGGGCTGCCGAAGTTCTCGACCTCAGAAGAGCGGGATGAAAAGTTGGTAGAATTGAAAGAGATATGTCTTGGCAGTCTAAACATCTTGCGGATTTTCTTAATTTTCGATATTTCCTGATCAGTTCGCACGTGATCATGCCTAAAAACGCACCCAAAAAGGAGCATTCTGGAACGTTATGAATTTCAAAATTATGTCCCGAAAACCAGGAGCAAATGAAGCATCCAAATTTATTGATGCTTCCAGGGTCTACGTAACAAAAATATAACCGAATGTATGGTATACTTCGGTCATTAACGTTCTGTTTTTTCTACATAAGGAAAAGGAGACGAAAATGACTGAAGCTATCCGTATACAAAACGATGTACCAACCGCGAATTGGGTTTCAAATTCGGGGGTCAGGCAGAACAAATCACAACTCATCCGCCCATCGCCCCATTCTCAGTTAAAATCACGAACAAGTAAACGCAAAACCCTCGATCAATTCTCCGGTCGACTCACAACTAGCGCTTTGCCAGACGCAGAGCTAGCAATTGAGTATCTGTATACAAAGTATATCAGTAACCTCTCTGTACACACTATCAGACAGACTGGTGCTGTGGTACTGTCCTTTTTGCAATTCCTGCACGATAGTGGTGGAACCACCATATTCACATTGACTAGACGGAATATCGGTTCTTTTGTAGAATTTGAACAGGACCGGGGGTTACGACCTGTATCAATACTAGGGTATCTCAGAGCCCTCTATGCTTTCCGCCGGTGGATTGCTGGCAAGCGGAACACAAAATGAAAGTGGAATCGGTGAACTTATGATCATTGATATTGGCGGGGCTACAACCGATGTACATTCATTCGTTGAACAGACTCCTTACAAAGGTGCCAAATTATCTGGCGCAAAAGAAGCATACTCAAAGCGTACTGTAGAAAGTGATTTAGGTGTTCGTGAATCATCAGGACTTATGCTTGATGAAATTGGTTCTGGAATACTTTCTGATAGCTGTGGGAAAGATTCGAAGTGGGTAGAAGATGCCATCGAGCACAGGGTTATTGATAATGACTACATTCCAGATAATGAAGAAGAAAAACGATTGGATGAGGTTTTGGCTGGTTTTGCTGCCAAGATTTCTACTCGTCGACATGCTGGGCATCTTGAGCATATTACTTCGGCCAACTGTAAATTGTTGCAGGTAGGTAAAAATATAACTTCGGTAAAGAATATCATAGGTACTGGCGGGCCCATTATTCATAATACTGATCCCAAAAGGGTTTTGTCATCAGTACTGAAAACCGGGAAGAACGACGAAGATTATTTACTCCCCCAGGAATCCAAACTCTATTTAGATGAACAGTATATCTTGTATTCCATGGGACTTCTTCGAGAAGTCGCGCCGGATATTGCGTTGAGAATCATGAAAAAATCATTGAAAGAGTTATAATTACATAAGTGGTGCTATCAGAGGTTTTAGCTCATAATCAGAATTTGTCGTTCATATATCCTATACCAAGGAGGACGACATGGCACCACGATACAAGGTAACATTGACTAATGATGAACGACATGAATTGGAGACCATTTCAACAAAGGGGAAATGACCGAAACAACAGGCAAGCAAAAGTGGACTGTCATTTTAAAACGGATAATTCTCGTATCAAACTAAAGCGGTTACATCCGAAACATTAGACTGTGCTATGTACTAGTTTTTTGCTGACCTTTTGGTCATGTCTCTTACGCTCTGAGTAAAGCCCAAACATTTTGACCGACAATACCATCAACGATAAGATTGTTGTTTTTCTGAAACGTCATCACAGCAAGTTCTGTAGCAGCTCCGAAATCACAATCGATTGAAAGTGCAACCCCCTTTAATCTCAACAGTTCCTGCAATTCTCTAACGGCATCACCAAATGAGCCCCTACGAAGTACTATTGAATTTCCTCCTTCAGCCAGAGCCACCTTTATGCCTTCAATAGCTGCAAGAGATGTTTTGGCCTTTTGAAGATACTTGCGCCTGTCATCTAGCCCATTAAGGCCACCATTGACCAGTTTAGTTGTCTTTATCAAGTCATCCTGATCAGCAGGACCATTAATCTTACGGCTTTTCCAATATTCACACGCAATTTTTAAAGAAGTAACAGGCTCTGCAGCAAGCGCTGGATCGTCTTCTAGGGGTAAATTAAGTGCATGACCAATTTTTTGATAGTTGAATCTTCCAGTCAGCTGGATAAGGCCACGTCCTTTATAGCGCTTCCCATCCCCCTTCTGAGTATTGCCAAGATCTGTACGACCCTCATAAGCCGCCCCAGAAGCAAACTCTTCAGTAGTTCGAAACCCAGCACACTCATGGGTTACCTGGCCCATGAAATGTGCAATCCGTAGTTTCGTGTTGATGTCATAGCTATCAAGAGTGGGTGCGAAAACTGCTGATAGCGCACCCACAATACGAGATTGCGCATCAGCTTTAGCACCAGAGAAGCGAGGGGCAACTTTCAGAATAAAATCACCATCGACGGGTATCATTTAGACTATCCTCCTCTAAAAAGTTAATTGGTAGACTCATGAATAAATACAGAGAATAATACTTAACTCGAATTAGCAAAAAGATTTCACCTAGATCTTATACCAAATAAGATAATGTCGAAAAAGAACTGTGCCGAATAATTTTTCTAAGGCGTTCACATTAGATCATTTCAAGAACGGCAAAATTCGAGTTGTATAGGTAGTACTTGAATCCAGCATTATTCAACTGTCCATGCCATTTTTACCGTTTCGTCGACCACAGCACCGCCCTGCTTTAACACGGGAAGCTGACTCTCAGCATCACCCGCATACTGAAAATGAAGCTGATATTCTCCCGGAATCCAATCCCTCAAGAGCTGAGTCTTTTGTTTACTGAAGACAAGCAGGCGTGTTTGATCGGCATTAGCGACTGCGATTATATTTTGTTCGATAAATTGCCTTTTTTTATTCATCTTCTTTAGCGTAAGCTCGAGCCTGTCAAAATCGAGAGGTTCCGGGCTTTCAAGCAAGAAACCAAGATGCTTCGTCTTATCTTTTATGGTTGTTAACTCGACACGCGTCGGTAGTTTTTGAAAACCAAGGGCAAGTTGTTCACTTATGCGGGCATAGACCATCCCTCCGTCGAGGAGAACCGGATCAGCCCACTGGGTAATCTCATCGGCAATTGCACCCAATGTCACATTGTTAACGGCCACCGGGTGTTCCCATAGCTCGCCGGTGTGCGATTGAACGTGATCAACCATACTTAAATACCGCGAGGTGTTAAAAACAAGACGATAGACCGTGTGGGATCCCGACATAAGCCTGGCCTCATACATGGTTAGCGGTTCAAGCGGGACATCTGAAATCCCGATCAGCTCCGGTAGAGGTGGCAGCTGGATGCTGGTCAGATCAAGACACGGCTGCGCGCTGAACCAGAGCTGATACGCGGTCTCAACTACATCAAGTGAGGTGGTCGGGTTGTTCCCCCACTGATTCAAAAATTCAACCGGATCACCGTTTCCATCAATGACCGGACGGCCGTTACTGTCAAACAATGCAATCTTCAAAGGTGCGCCTGACATCAAATACATCTGCTCGACGTATGGCTCATTAAAGAGCAGGCCAACGTCATAGCTCCGATAGTGAAAGTGGCCCCCCATTGTGGGAATCGTCTGCTGAATATAAGGGGCGAGATCGACCAGCTGTCCGCTGGTCGGATAGAGCTGGCCGGGGGAATCGGCCGCCCCGGGTCCCGGCAAGCTGTTCTCGGCCGCCCCATTTGTGCCTGGCGGGCCGCCCGTTTGAAAGAGAGCGGTTTGCACAAAAGACTCTTCTGTCTGATTTCCATTGGCCCTGGTGCGTACCGTACGCGTGGTCACCGCCACTTTGTACTCGGTGTGGGGGGCAAAAAGATTGCCTTCACCTGACCACACGTCGCTAATCCCCTGTCCCATTTGTTCGATCTGCTCTGAATAACCGCGCGCCACGGCCGCATCTACCTCCGTCACATAGCAGATCTGGAAGAGCAAAAACTCGTCTCCTTCGCCGGCCGGATGATGGATCCGGACAATCGATTTACCCTCTTCGGCAAGAGTGATGATTTGCTCGCGCGTCTCGCCGTGTTGATCTACCAGACGCGCCACCATGATGGTGCTGATACTCCCGTCGTCAAAGTGCACACTCAATGGAAAGAGATCTTTTTGACCAAGCTGCTTGATATAGAGATCAATGCGAGCCAGCGGCTCTGGCGGATAGATGTCAAGCGGAAATTTCGGTCCGTAGGCATTGATTGCGCGGGTCGTGTCGGCCAATTCGGCTTCATAGTACATGACCGGGGTGAGAAAATGGGTGTTGATTACAAACCCATAATCGTTCCACAAAATTGGCCGTTCCCACATCGGATCAACGGAATATTGCTCAAAAGTGAAACAGCGCACCCGCGGTTCAGTCGCATAATCACAGGGATACTGGTCGCCAGCGCTCAGCAGGCCTTGGATATAACCTTGTTGGGTGATCATGCCGCTGGTGTAATCGAAGGGAGTGCGGCCGTATAGCTCAAGACAGAGATTTTGTGGATCTCCATCATTTTTCCACTGCCAATTTGCCACCACCTGACTGTCAACTTCAACATACTGCCCACCTGCCTTTTTGAAAACGGTGACGCTGTCGAGATAGTAATCAAAGAGATACTCACCATCGTTTACGCTTTCCGAGCTGGGGATGGTTCGGTTGTGACCCACAGGCCCGACATCGATCACCGGCTTGGCAAAGTTGATAAAGATCCGCCCGTCGACCGGTACGATCGGTACGCTGCCTTGATTGACTGTCTGAGCCGAGATGTAGTAGCCGGGATTATCCTCCCGATCGTATCGGGGGGAAACGGCCAACGCCCATTTGTCACTCACCTTCATATGCTCAACCGCGATCGACTCCAGCGGCAAGGGCAGGGGGGGCACTTCCGGCTCTTGCCACTCGAGCCGGATTGTCTTTTCGAAATCCTTGACTGGCCAGGGAAGCTTGACTTTTACGTAGACAGAGGCGCCGATAAAATAAGGGCTTGGGGTTTTAACCTCAACATCGGCTCCGGCATAGAGGCTGATGTTAACGCCACAGGCCCGGACTTCAACACTCCCTTCCAAATACATCATTCCCCACATGAGGGTCGGCTTCCAGCTTACCAGTGCGTCGCCGCCGATCGTTGCAAAGAGGCGGATTTTGACCGGGCCAAATTTCCAGTCGTTGTCGTACCCAACCGATGCCCCAAACGCAACCTGGCTGGGCTCCAGCATGAAGTAGGCGTCGGCCCGGAAGAGATTGAGAATGTCGGCCCTAATCCGCTTTTCGCGCGGCTGTTCACCGAGATAGAGATGCCAGGCGCTCATATCCCCGAATTCGAAGTAGGCTTCTGCCCCCACGCCCATATCGAGAATAAAGCCACGCTTATCTCCCTTAGATGGCTTTACATAGCTCACGTCTACATTAAACAAGAAGGTTCCGGCCGGTACATCAAGCACCGCCAAGGCGGAAAAAAGGCCAGCCCCCGCTCCCAGTTCGGTCCGCCTGGCCATAATGTTGGCATTCCCCTGGAGAAGCAATACCGGCCCCGGGATCAAAATGACCAACAGCATCTCAGCAGAGAAAGGAAAGCCGTCAGGTAAGGTGCCGACCGCCAAACCGGCCCCGAAGGCGAAGCTGCCCGGCTGAAGCTGATTCCACTTGCTGTTGTCGGTGACCCCCAAGGGGGCTTGCGCATACCAGTCGTACCAGCTTTGCTGATCGGTCTTGCCGGGCAAGATATTGTAGCTGAAGAGCCCCGCGATGGCGAAGATCGCCTGGCCGGTCTGGAAGATCGGGATGCCGACCGGCAGCCCCAGCTCAAGGAAGAGATAAACACCGGTGATTTTTTGGGAGCCGATCGTCTGCTTCATGATAACGATCTGCCCGTCGACCCACATGTTGAGGGCGGTGAGCTGAACCCGCACCCCACCGCGGAACCCCTTCAGTCCGGTGGCTTCATCACGGATAAAGGCAACTTCTCCCTCAAAGAGCAGGGTGTCTCTAATTTCAAAGTTGATGCCGATGCCGGCCAGCTCAAAATCAACGTTGCCCTGCGGGTCCCAAATAATGCGCAGCCCTTCAACGCTCCCGCCGAGCGGCAGGCCATCGACAAGCTGGATACCGCCGCTAAAACCGATCCAGCTACGGCCGTCGTCGGTCTTTCCAAGCCCAAACTGGGCAATTTCAACCTGGAATCCGTAAAATTTAAGCGTGCTGGCCTCGGGCAAGGTAAGCCAGCCGCCGTCTATCAAGACATTTCCATTGGTATCGAGCGTCAAGCCGTTGATCGCATAGGTGCCCCAAACCGGAGGTTCATCATCGGCCGTATCATCATCTTTTGAAAATTGCGGAGTAATCGATCCATCCAGGATGAGATAGCCGATGGTCCCCGCTTTACCGATCGTTAGACCGTTTAAGGCCAGGGTAAACAGCCCTTCCCGGGTAACTTCAACCAGCCCGGCTGCTGGATCGTCGGCTGCTAAAGTGACCTGCATATTTCCGTTCCCGGCAATACTAATGAAGACCTTGAGCAGTTCATCGAAAAAGGGAAGTTCAATATAGCCGGCGATTGTCGAGGCGACTATGCTATTTTGCACAAATTCAATAGCAAGCGATTCAATCCCAAAGTTAAACTCAAAAATCGTACCCACGCCATTGACGCCGCTGCGCAAGGTGTGATTGTTGCTCGCGTCAGTCTCAACCACATCCCAGCCGCCGCTGATTTTACCGCTAAAGCCACCGGTGCCGATAAAGGCGTTTTCCAGGATAATATCATCGGGGAGGATGCCGACCTGCAAGTCTTCGGGAAAATGGAGGGTGGCACTTTTAATCAGCACCCCGCGGGAGGCTTGATCGAGGGCCGGGTAGTCTACCGCCACATCGATGGCGGCCGCTTCCGATAAAATTACCGACATCTCGATATCGGCCAGAACCAGCCCGGTATCGCCGATCATAAAGGATTCAATTGCAAAAGTCGGTGCGCTGCCGTCCGCCACGGTAAAGGCAAACTCTCCATCTGAGTTGAAGAGCAGATTGCCTCCGGTCAGGGTAATGTCAAGCGGAACCGGCATCTGCGTTTGGGGATCGAGAAGCGGTTCATAGCTGCCATCGACCCGCTCAACCCGTTGTAACAAATTGGATTGGATTCGGAGTGCTGCCCCCAAACCGGTTAAGTTGAGATCAAAACGCCCGGCTTCAAAGAGAAATGAGAAGGGGATTTCGGTCAAATTGGGATCGTCCCCAGGCAAAATAACAATCGACAACCCGGGAAGGAGTGGGAGATCAAAGGCGATTTCTCCTAATATTTGCACAATCCCTTTTGCAAAAACATTGTTTGGTTGAAGTGTTGGGGCGTAGAAATCGCGTAGACCAACTAAATCAAGTGCATCAGAATAAGCGATGATATCGGTCGGCCAGCCGGGCAAATAAAATTTAGCAGGAACAAAGTTTTCTGGATACATTAATTTGCCTTCTTTTATTGAATCTCTGCCGCATGATCATTAAAGACAAGCGCCTGATTTACAGTCATATGTTTTAAAGGACTGCCGGCAGCAATTCCTGCATTAAAGATGTTAAAAAAAAGCTCGTCTTCGCCCAACCCGGGGTGTCTATGGTGCATATCTATCACAGGGTTATCCGAGTTGAATCGATTCGTTAAATAATGCCCCAATTCATGTAAGCACCAAGTTGATAATATCGGGGCAGCTATAGCATCGCCTATATTGTCCGCAGCCTGGTCTGATACTTGGTTTAATCGGATCAGAATGGTTGAATAGGGAAAATCAGGCGTGTTCTCGGGCAAAGGAGTCGTAAATCCACCAGGAGGGTTTGTTTCCGTATGTCCATGAGCCCTTGACCCTGGTAATTTGGGCAGTCCGATAAACTGAATTTGATGGGGCCCATCGTCTTGATTTAAAGCGGTTTGAAAAGGCGTCACCGCTATTTCGTATGCATCAAGATCAGGATATAAAATAGCATTCATGAAATGGTTCACATCAGCATTAGCAACACTGATCATACTCTCCATGGCTCCATTCAAGTCCTGCTCAGGGACGTAAACAAAAACGTTTCCTTGTTTCCCCAACACTTCGTTTATTGAAAAAATAATGTCATCCAGATTTAGCGTTCCATTGTTGTTCCAACTATGTTGGGGATCAACATATCTAAATGCAAGAGGCATCGTTTTAAAGTCTAAGAAGGCGAGATCGATTTGAAAACAAAATCTGGCGTTTGACATAGCGCTATCCAGCATCGAAATATCAATTTTGAATTGGCTCACAGTCGGTTTTGGTTGTGTACACCTCACCATAAATTCATGTTCAGTAGATCCTGTCACGGAATGCGACATAGCAACAACTTCTGCGGCATCTTGTTGCACATGAACAAAGTTTAATCCATTTAAGGTCTGGCCTGCAGGCGCAACCAATTCAACTTTCAAATTGAGTTGATCCGGATTAAAAAGAGTAAAACGTGATGTGCCATGCTCAAACTGAACTAAATCAATGTGATAAGGGGTGTTTTGGTAAGAAGTGATTGGATTTGGCGGTGGATTCTGAACCACCATTTTGGGTGGGTAAGACTCTAAATCAATAGAGAAATTCAGCTCAGCAACGGTCAATTTCCCATAATTTAGAAAATCATCTTGTTTCAAAATATCAAGTCGCCCCGCCTCAACCGGCCGATTGGGCACAGTTTCTAAGGAGACAAGTGGATTACCAGCCAGAGTCATTCTTATTGTTTCATCGGTTTGTTCATCATACTTTTCAATAAACGCACGTTGCAAATTGATTAAAAGATCTGGCCACTTGGCAGAGTAGTCACCAATCGAAACGGTGTCGTCCTCTGTGTTTGAATAGGTAATTGCAAATGTGCTTAGACGATAGCGATCAGGATAGGAGTTATCAGCCGGTTTCAAAGACCCGATAGCTTCATCGCCAAGGATTGAAATCGGATGTTCGTGATACAAAAAAAGCTGAAGATAGTCTGACTCCCAATGACCGGTCGATATCATATCATTGGGGCGTCCCTCGTCATTTGCTTTTTGATTAAATTGCTCAATTAACAATTTAGCCAATCCCATTGGCATGATGCTTTTTATCAAATTTTGCAAAAGCAGGTCGTCTATCGTGAGATTCAAATAAAAGAGTTGTTCTGGAAATGATACGGCTGAGGGAAAGAAAACTGGAAATGTAAGGGGATAATAAAGCAAAGATTTGTTTGGTACTAGCACAAAGGCATATTTTTCTTCATCCGCAATTGATCCAAAAATCGAAGCCGTCTCCCAACCGAATTGCTCCAATTTAGACTTACGCCATAAAAAAAGATATCCAGTTACCATCGATCTACCCGACAAAAAATTGGTGCGTAACCAATCTTTTTGTGTGGCATCGGGTTCTAATGCTAAATCGATAATGATTTGATGCTCAGTGGCTATCAATGAGGCTGGATTTGAGGAGAGATCATCCGGATTAGATATTGATCCGATAGATCGTTGGATCTTATTGAGTGAAAAAACAGGAGAAGGAGACGATAATTTTGTCGCAAATACCGTAGGTAATTGATAAGTGCCTACCGGCATTGAAAAGATCATCGGGCTGTTCTCAAAGAAAATTTTATCAATATTTATCACGAGTATTATCTCCTTTTACTGTGGCCGCAAGATAATCATATCGGCAGTTGTTAGTGATAGCGTTCCAAAGAGGCTGCGAGAACGAGCGCTAAATCTTATCTCTGCAGAACCAACCGGTTGATAGATGATTAGTGCACCCATACCTCCCGTTTGGGTAGGTATCGCGTCAAAACTTTGGAGCACGGTTCCTATCCCGGATATCTGATTCTCCTGGCTAATCATAATTGCATGATCAGATGCAGCCAGCGTCCAGATCAATCGAATCGCAGGATGGGGATTGTTGGCTGTGGATAGATCATCGGTCCAGGCATATATAACCTCGTCATCATCGACGTAGACCCAGCCGGAATTGACTTCATCCCACACTGGCGGGTCAGGTGGCACATCATACGCCTTTCCTTCTAAGATGGCGGTCGGCGCTGACTTCACGGTCGCAGACAGCCCGTCGTCATAGCTCAGCTGCCGTTCTGCTGCCAACCGGTAGTAGTAGGGGACCCCGGCCTGGGTTGTTGGATCTCGAAATTCGTACCCCTCGCGCACGCTGGTGGTCCCCGTATCGAGCGGAAGTGGAGTCAGTGCGGATTCATCGTTGGGGTCGACCTCACCCACGATATCCATCAGGCGAATATCTGACGTATCCTCCTCTCTCTGACAGCGATAGATGACATAGTTGTTAAGATGGGTTTCTCTGCTGGGCCACCAGCGAAGGGTGATCTCCTGGGGACCGCCGAAAATGGCCTGGACAGCGGGTGGCCGGAGGGCGGCCACATCCCGCAGATAGACCGGCATCGCGGCTGGCCCCATCGGGCTGGCATTTTCATATTGATCCAACGCTTTGGCCCGGTAGAAATAGATTCCGGCCCCTTCACCCGGCAAATTTTCATCGTTATACACAAAATCACCGGCGTCCTCGAAATCCGCCAAAAGCAGTTTTCCATTGTGCAATTTGCTAAAGGCGCCGTTGTTTTGTGGCAGCGAAGCCAGTGCCTGGAACAGGTCGTTGTCGAGTTCGTCGTAAGCCACAACTGAAGGCTGCAGTATCCGGGAGATAACGGCCGTTCTCAGTGCGGGGTTGTTATTATAAGCCGCCAGATATGCGCTAAAATCATTCTCCGCATAACCGGAAGACGGTCGCTCAGCCTGATCAATATCGATCAGCGACTGCAAGCTGGTACGATAAATTTCATATCCATTTCCATCTGCTGGAAAACGAAAGGAAAAACTTGATTTGCCAAATACATCGGGAAAGCTCGCATAGGTATTTTCCGACAGCGAGCGTGTCGGCGGTGGTGGAGGCGTGCGATAGATGGCGATGGCGGTGGCGGGTGTACCTGTCACGCTTTCGTGGCGTGGGTCTTGAGCGGTTACTGTCACCTGCATATAGCGCTTGCCGTTTGCTGCTGTCGGCAGAACGGGTGGCGGGATGATCATCACCGTATACCGCGTGGCCGACGTGTGCGCCGTAACCTCGATATCCCGAAACGGCCAGGTACTAGATCGGCTGTAATCGACATAGAGAGATGAACGTTGAGGAACAATGAGCGTTGCCGGTCCAGGGGAGGGGATATAGGCGGATGTTTGCTGACGGGTCGCCAGCAAGGCAGCACCGCCGGGGCTGACCTCCTGATTATCGGCATAAAGTTGGGGGGCGGCATCGGCGCTCTGGGGACGTGCAAGCCAGAGCAGGATTTCCCCTTTATTGCTATGCGGTTCACTTTTTGTGATGGGGTAAAAGAGACCGGCAGATTGAAAGGTGCCACCGATGAGATCACCTGATTTAAGCTCACCTAACCCATGCACCCCAATAATGGTCTCAATCGATGATGGGGCGCTAAAGAGTGGTGAGGGGGACGTCAGAGTCTTCACCGACAACAACTCAATTTCGAGATGATTGAGCCAGCCGATTAAGACATGCACCCGAAAGTGGTCAACATCGGGTCCCTGTTCATGTAGATGGCTGGGCCACTCCCAAGAAACGTTTAACCCTTCGTTCGCCCCCCCCAGCGCGTCACGGTCAGATGCCATTAGCCACGGGTCGGCAGCGTCAACGTAGGTCGCTTCGATACGCATCGGAGCAGGCGGAGGCGGATAGAGTGATTGATCCAATGTAATGCTCTCTCCATTCCCATACCGGCTCACACGGCCAAAAATATCGATGCCGCTCACTCGATAGTTGTATGTATCAATATCATGTACCACATCGATAAGATAACCGGGGGCCAGTGATTCTCCGGTCGCAGGGTTTAAATCTTCAGCCCCGCTATTAATGATGATCGGCTCCCCATTATTGAGCAGGACCGTTTTTCCGCCGCTTTGTCGCTGGGCGAGGTAGCGTACAAACTGATATTTATTACTTCTTATTGACTCAGGAATCTTCCAATCCAGTCCCACCTGGAGACGCGCATCCACCATTTCCCCTTCTTTGATGGTGGATGGATAGGTTTGGCCGGCAAAGGGGGTCAGCCTGAGTCCAGTGGGCGGAGATGGAAGGTGAGACGGCTCCACAGCCAGGTCTCTCGCCTCATGTTCATAGATCACGTCCTCAGACTGAGGATGACCAATAAAGCTAAAATCATAGGCGATTTTATTGAGCTGAATAGCATCACCGCGCAGCGCCACCCAGTGAAAGCCGTTCGCTCGGCTGAGATGCAGCATCTCTTCAGTGCGACCGGCCGTACCGGCCACCAACTGTGATGGTAAAATTCCAATTGACCCTGTCGCTTCAGCGCTGCCAACATTGCCAGAGACGAAGAGTTGGACTTCGCACACCGATTCTGGAAAGCGAATGATCAAAATTGTGTTACCGGTCTCTGGAAAGATGATGCTGCGCGTTGTCTCCGCCAAATCTGATCGCACATCGCCAATCTCTTGATCATTGAACTCAAAGAGCAGTCCTTCAATTACTTTGAATTGGCTAAATGGGGCGCCTGCCGGTTCCACATCAAAGGTGACGATATGCTCTTCAAGCAACCAAATATTTCCTTCGGTCCAGGTGCCTGTGAGTTTGTAATCATATCGAAGCTGGCTGACGATAGCAGGATCTTGATTAAACTTGTTGTCGATATAGGCCAGGCCGATAATTCTGGCCACCGCCGGATCGAGTGCAGAGAGATGCAGGAAATCTGAGGGAAGCGCTTTCATCGACGTTTGCTCAGCGGTGCTATTTGTGCCAGCAACGTTTTCATCGGGATAGCTGTGATAGCGGATCTGGTTTGAGCTGGGTGGATCGTTCTGAAACATATCGTCAAAGAGATCCCGCATTTCATAGAAATCCGATTTTTGATATTCAAATCCCTGGTCTTTCCGCCGCCGGGCTTCTTGCCAATCTCCTTGAGGCATCGGCCGACCGGAAAATTTGTGTTCAACCGGGTAGTGTGGAGAGGTATAGGGCAGACTGATTGGGCAAGCGATTTCTTTCCAGCGCGAGCCGTCATAACTGATTGTTTCACACCACTCATAGCCTACGGTGCGAATGCACGCAGCCTCGGCCAGAATGATGATACGGTCAAGTTCGTCATGCCCCTCAACGCGGAGCGTAAACATCTCATAGGGAGCAACTGCTTTTTCCTGGCGATCGACAACCTCTTCCCAAAGCCTCCCGTCCAATTGAGCAGACATCCCGGTTTTGATGTATAAAGTCACCTCAGCTGATTTGATCAGTTGCGGAAATTTAATTGTGATCTCTTCCTTGAAATGGATAAAGACCCCCTTGTTGGGAAACTGGGGTACGCCAGATGCATGAAAAGAAATGGGAGAACTGATCTGCAAATCTGCATTTAGCTTTGGAGCCGGAAGTGTGTGTGTGGTGCGCGTTGTAAAGCCATCCCCTTCTTTGTAGACGGCTTTACGCAGGAATGTGATATCGCCGGGGGCGATACGCCTTGAGAGACAAAACCCGCCTAAGGGGAAGCCAAGCCGACGATCAAAAAACCAACGCAGGTGAACGCCTTCAGCAATGCCATCTGCACCATCCGTACCGTGACCGAATAAAACCAATTTTTCCGTTTGCTCTGTCATATGCGTTGGGTCTCCTGTTTGCGCGCTTTTGGTAAGGGGAGTGCGCTAATCAAGGAACTGTGTCGGATGTATTTGTGACGATGCGCCATTGACCAACTTTTTCACTTTCTCAAGCAACATATGGACTGCTTGACCAGCCATTCGTCAGCTTTGTCCCGCAACAGCGGTTGTCTGGTATTGCGCATCGGCGTATGTCCCAATGTCCCAACAACTAGTGCTGTGCTCTTTTCAGATCAAGTTACTTAAGGAAAGCAATAAAAGCCGGTATACAAATCGATAGATGGGAAGAACCTAAACCATCAGGGAAAGAGCGCAGTTATTACAGCCCTAAACTCTGCTGGAAAACAGAAAAACTTGACAGGTTAAAGTTTCTAGGTCAGAGGTTATCATGTTTCAACAGCCGCTCGTGACGAGAAGATCATTCGCGAATATATGCGAAGTCACGAAGAGCTTGATAGATAAATATAAAATGGTGGCACTATATGAGCTGTCAAGGCCAAAAAAAAAAGTAGGGCGGGATCCATTATCATTTCTGCCAACAATTGAAACCAGATTCTGTTGGATGCCGGACTAAGTCAGTTATGACTGCAGGAGCTGATATTTATCAAAATAAGTGAATAAAACAATATGATAGATTCTATTCATTCTCATTCATACCTGCATAACCTTGATTTAACCGGCGAGCTTCAGCTAGTCCGAGTTTAATGTTTGGTTCTGCATGTATGTTGCTTTCATAAATTAATATATGTCTGATAAATAAACGTATAAATTACTATCTGCTCTTGTGTATTTTAAAAGTTTAGTCCCATCTCCTGCCGGGAAATGGACCTGAGAAGATTCCAAATGTTTCCAATCAATCTTTCCAGGTCCTTAGGAGATACTTTGACTCATGTTCGGGTGTAAATGAACAGGGATAGTCTAAACTTGAAGCGTTGGTGGAATATTAAGACCTTCGAGATGGCAAGATTAACGCCCAAATAACGGGCAATGAAATAGTTGGTTATAAATAGGAACTTCACGAATCCATACATCTCTGAAAGAGATTAATTCTGCCCCCCCTACGATACTCGGGAACAAGGCTTCCTTTGATTCTTTACTGTTTTAGTCAACAATATTCATTTTACAAAAAACTAAGCTGGTAGTAATTTGGAAAAGTGAACTGGTTGCAGAAGAGACAAGGTATATTGCATTTAGGCAATTCGTAACGCCTCACCAGGGCGTACCCCAACCAGAAAAAAAATAATGCCTGCAATGGCGGTTAATTTTTACGCAGCAGTCGAAATGTTTTTTCCAAATGAAGGAATAAAGATATGTTTCAGGTAGATAAGGATAAATGCATTGGGTGCGGAAGTTGCGTTGATGTGTGTCCTCAACAGGCAATAGCAATGGTTCACAATATCGCTACTATTGATGGCGACAACTGCATTGACTGTGGGACCTGCGCTCGCAATTGTCCTGAAGAAGCAATTGCACATGTTGGAGAAGCACAAGAAAAATCAGCCTCTAACCAAGGAAAAATTTTTTCTAAGTCTCACAATAGTGGTAGAGACATGGGTAGAGGTAAGGGCATGGGCAGAAACTCAGGTAGAGGCCCTCGCGGCGGCAGAGGTGGCGGTAGAGGTGGTGGCGGAAGGAAATGAAGGGACCAGGGTACGAAACGGAAAAAATCGTAGGTTAATCCTCGATAACCATTCAAAACGGACGACACTTGCCCTGTGCAATCTGCCAGCTCTGTTGCCATACATCTAACGATGCCATCATTTTGTATGACACTCAAAAATATTTTTATGAAGACAAATACAAAAATAATACTTTATTTATCTATTCTTGCT
>CBDTUM010000056.1:0-24294 GCA_965363495.1 uncultured Desulfopila sp. | reverse complement strand
CAATGGCGATCTCGACCATGGTATTTATTTTCAAAAATCATTCACTGGGAAACCACAAGCCCGTATCGCCCTGCTCACTAGTGTCTGTCCATAAATGGCTATTTTCTCCTAACTATTTGTTGCTCTCAAAATTTAATCCTCGGAATATCGCATATATGCCTGTGGTTAAATTCATCGAGCGCCTCTATTTAGAACAAAATATCTCATCTATGGACAGACACTCACTAGTTTCCATCCTGAAACGCGACATTTTTTTTCAATCGAGGCGTACGATAAATTTAACCACAGGCATATAATTGATATTCCGAGGATTAAATTTTGAGAACAACGAAGAGTTAAAGGAAAATGGCCGTTTAAGGACGGAAACTAACTACAAAAGTTCGTGAAGGCAAAAATGACGAAAGCATATCAAGCAGCGGCATTGTGCAACTTTTTTGATTTGAGCATTTCGGTAAAACTGCCGAGAGGAACAGGTTTGCTGAAATAGTATCCTTGATACACTTTACAACCTTTTATGTTGAGGTAATTGAGTTCCTGCTCGGTCTCTACACCCTCGGCAATAACCTCAAGGCCCAGATTGTGGGCCATCATAATTATAGTATCGACCAATACGATATCATGCCTTGCATCTTTGATATCATTGACAAAAGAACGATCGATTTTGAGCGTATTCAGCGGCAGGCTCTGCAGATAACTGAGTGATGAGTAACCGGTACCAAAATCGTCCACAGAAAATTTAATCCCCATCTGCTGAAGTCGCATTATCTTTTGGACAATATCGCTTCCGGTAGAAACCAAACTCCCTTCAGTAAGCTCGATCCCCAGGTGGTGAGGATCAGCTCCGGTTTCTTTGAGAACAGAGATGACCGTGGCAACAAAGTCAGGGACATCAATTTCTTTTCCACTGATATTGACGGAAATAGTCTGTGCCTCATCAAGCAGTCCGGCATCCGTCCATTTTCTGATATTCCGGCAGGCCTCTTGCAATACCCATTGACCTATCTCCAGCATAAGCCCGGTTTCCTCTGCTATCTCAAGAAATGCCCCTGGAGGGACAATTCCTCGCTCCGGATGATGCCAGCGCAGCAAAGCTTCTGCACCGATGAGTTTCGCAGATATATCGACCTGCGGCTGGTAATACAGGACAAACTGTTTCTCTTCCAGGGCTTTTCTGATCTCGGTATTAAGACGTAACCGTTCATCAGCCGCCTCCTGCATAGTAGGAAGAAAAAAGTGAATTGCGTTGCGACCGGCGGCTTTGGCCCGGTACATGGCTGTATCTGCCTGTTTGAGGATGTCATCAACTCCTGTATCGTCTTTTGGAAAAAGGGTGACGCCGACACTGGGAGTTATCTGCAGATCCTGCCCCTCTATCTTGCAGGGGGCAGAAACGCAGAGGCAAAGTTTTTCTGCAATGCTCCGTACCTTATGGGCTGCAAGTCCAATTGAACTATCCAGCTCAGTGAGAATGATAATAAATTCATCTCCGCCCATCCGGGCGGCGGTATCTTCACGCCGGATACATTCAGAAATTCTGGTTGCCACAACTTTGAGCACCTCATCGCCCACCGAATGACCAAGGGAATCGTTAATCGTTTTAAAATTATCCAGGTCAAGGAACAGCAGTGCACCATAATGACCGTGCCGCCTGGCTCGGGCTATTTCATTGTTCAGGTATTCGAGCAGCAGACGACGATTGGGCAGCCCGGTCAGGGAGTCATAAGAAGCATAATACTCGACCTGCTTTTCTGTCAGCTTTTTGTCAGTGAAATCTTCAACAATACCGACCCCGCCGATGGTAGCCTGTTTCAGCGAACGAATTGCTTTGAAAAAAGCCCGGATAGGCGTGGTTATATTGTCTGTAACAGAGGCATAATCGCCTTCATAATAGCCTTCACCGATGGTAAGGGAATCATGGACGGCACTGATCATTTTCTGCTCACGGAGCACATCAAGCATCTTTAGACCAATGAGCTCCATCCGGGAAGAACCGAGGATTCTGATTAACTCCTCATTACAGTCGACAATGACGCTGTCGGCATCAAAATGAACGATTCCTAGGGGGGCATTAATGAAAATATGCCGATATCGCTGTTCACTGACTTTGAGGATTCTTTCCCGATCTATACTCTCCAGTCGCAACTGTATGTTTTCCCGGAGAGTCCGATTGATTTTCAAAGCACCGATCAGAGTGATAACCCAGAAAAGGAAAATCACCACCCCCTTGAACACTCCTTCACCGGTGCCAAGGGTTAGCATCTTTATGGAGAGCGGCAGAAGCAGCCCGCTCACAAAGCCAATCGCAACCGGCACGCTCGGGCAGAGTGAAAAAACACCCGCGGAAGCAGTCCCGACCAGAACCAACATGAATATTATCTGATGGGATAAACTCTGCCCGGGAAACAAAAAAAACGACGCTGCGCCCCATACCGCAGCAATGGCATATGTCCCCACCAGAAAATAGCGGTGCCAGTATTCTTCATTGACAACTTTTGCCTTTTTTGTGCCAAAGAGAATAAGAAGGCTGAATCTTCCCGCAGAAATGGAGAAAAACAAGACAAACCAGGCAACAATAAGAGTGTGGTTGATGACGTTCCACAGCGAGCAACACAACAGTGCAGCACCCAGGACGGAAAAAATCATCGGCACCTTCGCATAGGCAAAGAGCAGCTGCACCTGTTCTCTAAATACTTTTGTTACTGCATTTTTCAATATTGGCATAAGGCCGACAAAAAAATAACTTCAATCATTCAATTGGCAAAAGCTTCTTTAAGATTACAACCCTGCTCATAGTTGTTTACCAACCAGGTAAACCATCCATTAATTGCATCGCTTTCCCAGGGCAAGCCACAAGCTTGCCATGTAGCTTGGATGTCGGGCAGAGAATTGTGAATTGCCATCATGACATCGTCATGGCTCATCGATGCCTGGTTGCAGCAATAAAATGATAAAAGATCAGCCAGCTGAATAATCGCAGCAACATCTTTTTCCGTGGTTGCCTTATCGGGGCAATGGTGCGCTTCAACAGCAGCAATGAGGTTTTCCGGAAAAAGCCATTTCCGCAGCAGATGCCCACCCACCTGATCATGAGTGAAAGAAAACATATACAGTTCATCATGGTGCATCTGCTCGCTGCTGAAAACAGTCATCCAATCCAGGGCATAGTCCTCAGCAAAAGTTTCCAGCATGATCAATTTGCCTATGTCGTGTATAAGTCCTCCCATAAAAGCGATGTCTTGGGAGATATTTAGCCCCTGAGCCATGACCCTGGCCACCATGCCACAGACAAAAGAATGCTCCCAGAACTTATCGATAGAGGTTGTATGCTTTTTGGCTACCTTGCTGAACGAATTAATGAGTGCCTTGGCCAGGGCAATTTTCTGCACTTCATTAAACCCAAGAATCGACACAGCCATCTTGATTGAATCAACCTTGTGGGGACGTCCGAACAGAACAGAATTTGAAATTTTCAGAACCGTCAGACACAAGGATTGATCGGTAAGAATAACATCCATAACGTCTTGCGCCGAACTTGCCGGATCACTGGTGACTGCCATTAACCGCATCACAGTTACAGGAAGAACAGGAAAAGAGTCGATATGCTGTTTGATCAGTTCATGTCTCGTTGTATCCATATTGTTTTTTATTGTTATAATTCCTCTTAACCAACAGTTAACAGCAGAAATTATTATCCGCATCAAATCTCACTATATCACGATGAGACTTTCTTTATCAAATTGGCAGTCGATAAAAATGTTGAATTTTTTTTCACAACAGGGATTTAACGCTACAGGAGAATCACGAGATAAAAAAGCTAGATACGCGGCAAGAACTGAAAATAGCAGATAAACAGCTACGGGCACCGCAACTGCAGAACAATTTGCAACTATTCACCAGCTCCGAATCGGTATTGTCATCGGCCATTAAACGTACCAAGAGTACAGTTCAATGAGTTCTTTCATGCATCTCCGGCACTGGTGAATGCTGACCATACGAAAGGTATTCAGGATTTAGCGGTTTTTAAGGTAAACAATTACGACAATATACCAGTGGAAATAGTCCCTTATTACCGCCAACTTTTACATAAATGACTGATTTTTTTTCAATCTGCCATCTGCAGCTCCGACCTCGGGGTGCCGTTTATCTGCACAACAGGGAAGCTGAGGACAAAGGTGGTTCCCACGTCTAGAGTTGACTGAACATCGATATAGCCCTGGTGGGCCTCAACGACCTCTTTAACAAGGGCCAGGCCGAGTCCGGAACCGGTAATATGACGAGTGGCCTTTCCCTTCACCCGGAAAAAGCGATCAAAGATATGCGGGATATCTTCTTTGCTGATTCCGATCCCTGAGTCTTTCACCGAAAAATTAACAAAGCCACCGGCTAGGGAGGTCGACAGAATCACCTGCCCACCATCCAGGGTATATTTTACGCTGTTGGAGACGATGTTCATCAACGCCGTACGCATATGGTCATAATCCACCTTAAACCACCAGTCCTCGCCGCACGGTTCGTAGCTGAATTGTATGCTTTTGCCATCCGCCTGTGGCTTGGTAATGTCGATTACTTCGCGGATCATATCCTCACCCTTCACCGGTTCAAGGTTAAAAATGACAGTGCCGCTTTCAAGTTTTGACAGGTTGAGCAGGTTATCAATGAGTCGCAGAAGATCCTTGGTCCGCGTGGTCATCCGCTTATGCAGTGCGTTGCAGGAGCCGGTCGCCTCATGTTCACACCCTACCTGCAGAGCGTAGATCATCTGCTCGATCGAGGCCAGAGGCGATTTCAGCTCATGAGCCACCATAGCGACGAAATCGGACTTCATCCGGTCGATTTCCTTATGGGCACTGACATCCTCAAAAGTCGTTACCGAGCCAATTACCTCTCCCTGTTCCGTTGTCACAGGAGAGCAGTAGGCACGAAGGTATTTGCGGGAAATAGATCCAGGGACGAACTCCCGGGTAACGACCACTGATTTACTCACCGCCTCTTTAACCATGGCTGCGGCTGCCTGATCCCGAATCGAAGCAGAAAGGGGTTTGCCGATTACCGGGTCGGTCTGTATTTCAAGAATCTTGATCGCCGCAGGATTATGTAATACGACAACACCCTCCGCATCTGTTATAAGGACCGCTTCGGCCATGCAGCTGAACACCGATTTCAAGCGACTCTGAGACTTGTCGATCGCCTCAAGCCCCCGTTTTTTCTCCTCGCGTAACTGTTCGGTCTCCGCGCGCATGGACAGTTTATCAATGGCCCGATCGACCACCACCCGGATATAATCAGGAGTAAACGGCTTGCCAACAAAGTCAAAGGCCCCCTGCTTCATAGCGGTGACCGCCTTGGTGACCGTAGCAAAACCGGTTATGACAATCACCTGCACCTGGGGTTGGTTTTCCCGTACCCAGTCCAGGACAGCAAAGCCGTCGAGACCCGGCATCATAAGATCGGTCAGCACGATATCGAACTCCTGTTCTTTTAGCAGGGCCAAGCCCCTATCCCCGTCTTCGGCCTTGATGATATTGTAGCCTCGATTCGCAAGGGCTCGTTCAACACCTTCCCGGATAACTTTTTCGTCATCGATGATTAGAATGCGCACAGTTTCCATAGCGTTTTCCCGGTTGCTGAGGGGACAAACAAGGTAAAGGTAATTTACCTACTTATTCCTGCTGTTTCTCATACAAAAGAGTGTGAGAAACAGCAGGATACCCGTTATTTTAGCCAGCTTTTAATCAGTTCGAGCAGTTCAGCCGGCTCGACCGGTTTCGGCATATAATCTTCCGCCTCACTTTCCAGCATATCCCGATGGGTATAGGTACTGGTTGTCACCCGGTCGGCGACGGCGGTCAACAGTATGATCGGGATTTTGGCGGTTTCTGCATTGCTTTTCAATTTAGCACACGTTTCATGGCCATTCATGACCGGCATCATCACATCGAGAACAATGAGATCCGGCTTTTCTTCAGCAACAGCCTCCAGGCCTTCCTTGCCGTCATAAGCCACCCTTACCTCATAACCACCACTTTCGACTATTACTTTGACAGCTTCAACAAAATCAGGATCGTCGTCAACCAGCAGAATCTTTTTTTTCTCGGACATGTCTTTCCTCCGTTATGAGTGCTCAATAATTATTTACGCTTTCCTCTTCTTTCTTTACGCCACTACAGGTCGGGGCAACAGTCCAGCGCCACCAACGATTTCCGCCAGTTTCTCCTCCCACTCAATGGCCATTACATGGACACCTGCTATCCCTTCCATTTCTTTTAATTCCTGGATCTGTTCAATGCACATCTCGATGCCTTTGGCTGCTTGTTTGTCTTTCGGCTCGGCAGCGATACGGTTGACCACCTCGTCGGGAATGTCCATGCCGGCAACCATCCTGCGCATGAATTTTGCCATACCGGCCGATTTCAATGGGGTGACTCCTGCGAGAATTTTTATCTTTTCGTGCAGGCCTTCTTTTTTTGCCAGCTCCATATATTTCTTAAATTTATCCATGTTATAGATACACTGGGTCTGGACAAAATCGGCACCGGCCTCCATCTTCAGCTTCAAGCGCGGCACCCGGATCTCAAAGGGATCAGCAAAAGGGTTCACAGCACAACCGATATAAAACATAGGCGCCCCCTGAAGCTTATCCCCGGACGGGAAGATGCCGTCGTCGCGCATGGTTTTAGCCAGATGAATGAGCTGCATCGAATCGATATCAAAAACATTTTTGGATTGTGGATCGTCGCCGAACTTCTGGTGATCGCCGGACAGACAGAGCAGATTGCGCACTCCCATAGCCGAGGCCCCGAGTAAATCCGACTGCAACGCGATCCGGTTACGATCCCGGACCACCATTTGGATGAGTGGCTCTATCCCTTCCTCTTTTATCAACAGGCAACCCGCCAGCGAACTCATGCGCACCACTGATGTCTGATTATCGGTAACATTACACGCATCAACGTTGCCTTTGACAAAGGCTGCCTTTTTCCGGACTATGTCCGGGTCGGCTCCACGGGGAGGTCCGCATTCCGCTGTGACTGAAAAATGTCCCGCCTCCAGTACCTTTTCCAGATTGCTTCCCGATTTCATTAGATCATATCCTCCCTGATAATTCGGCGTGGACCGCCATCTCTTGAGGAATTCCAGCCCTTATACGGCTTCAATTTGCCATAATTTTCCATCTGCCCCAGGGCCACCAGCCGGTCGATAATCAGCTGCCAGCCGCATTTAATATCTTTATCAACTTCACAAATTCCTCGTACCGAACCACCGCAGGGGCCATGGAATAGAGATTTGGCACAGCGGGTAACCGGACAGATGCCACCGGTCAGATGCAGCACACAATCGCCGCATCCCTGACATCTTTCCGACCATTCCCCCTGCCGCTCAGTCACCCCAAGAAAACCGGTATTGATGCCCGGCAAAAGCGGCGTGGTGGTAAATTTTTCGGCCAGAAACTGAATCCCGGCCCCACAGGCAATCGATAAAACCGCCTGATAATCGCCGACATAGGGACGCATCTGCTCGACATACTCGGGATCACACTGACGCTCAAGGCTCACCTCCCGGATATTGATGGTCCGGCCCGCAGCTTCTCTCGCCAGGCGCAGGGTCGAGGCCAGCACCTGCACCTCTTTTTCTCCGCCAACACGACAGACAGTCACACAACCATGACAACCGGCCAGGACGATGTTGTCATATGGCTCAAGCATCTCCATGATCTCTTCAATAGGTTTCGGTGTTCCTGTAATCATGTTGCCTCCTTCTCTGTTACTGCTTCAGTCTTTTTTGCGGCACGCACCAGATTGATGGGACTTGGCCCTAATTCCCTTATCTGCTCGACAAATTCATTGGCAAAAGCGGCAAATTTCGAACCTTCTCCGGCACTTAAATTGTACATTTTAATACGATTGACCCCGATTTTGATCTGCTCGAGAATTGCATGCACCCGTTCAACACGAGCTCGGGCCCGAATATTCCCCGAGACATAATGACAATCACCCTCCAGACAGCCGATCACCATCACACCATCTGCCCCATTTTCAAAGGCCTTTAATAGTAGCGACTCGTCAATTCGTCCGGTACAGGGCAGCATGACAATACTGATTGCCGGGGGATACGATCTTCTCTCCGAACCTGCCAGGTCCGCGGCAGAGTACGCTCAGTGGCGGCAGGCAAAAACAATGACATTGGGTGAAAAGTCATGCATGGTTTTTATTCCTCCAGATAATAAATACATCTCACAAAATCAAATGAACTCACAACGCACTATACGCTTCAATCTTCGCTCTTATGTTCCTGTCGTCATACCGGCCCATGGAAATGGTCTTCGCCGGACACTCGGCCACGCAGATACCGCAGCCCTGGCAAAGGGCCGGGTTGATCTCCGCCGAATGCTGATCATTGATAAACGGCACACCATATGGGCAGGCCCGCACACAGGTCAGACAGACCGCGCAGTTGGTCGGATCGACTTTGGAGACGATCCCCGACATCTTTAAGCTTTTTTTTGACAGGAGCGTTGCCACTCGTGCCACCGCCGCCTGGGCCTGGGCAATGGTCTCGGTGCTGCTTTTGGGTCCATGGGCCGTCCCGGCCATAAACAAGCCCTCACTCGGCAAATCAACCGGCCGCAGTTTGGCATGCGCCTCGATAAAGAAACCGGCTTCATTTCTTGGTACCCGCAGCATGGAGGCGAGCTCTTCGGTTTCTCTCGGTTTCATACCGGTTGACAGCACCAGCAGATCGGGATGCAGCCGAACCGGCAAGCGAATCGACGGATCGGTTACGGTAATATCAATCCCCGTCTCCAGAGCGTTGATCTTGACAGGATTTGTCTCTGGATCAAAACGGATGAAATTTATGCCCGCCTGCCGAGCCGCCCGGTAGTCAATTTCTCCCAGGCCATAACAGCGCATATCACGGTAGAGAACATCGACTCGTGCCTTGGGAAACAGCTCTTTAAAACGCAGGCCATTTTTTACCGCATGATTGCAGCAGACCCGCGAGCAATATGGCAAATGCTCCTCATCACGGGAACCGGCACATTGCAGCATGACCACACGGGAGTGCTGCCGTTCATCGAGACTGCCGTTTTCAAGGGCGGTGCCGAAATCGGTCTGGGTTATAACCGAAGCAAGCGTTCCCAGCCCCAAAATTTCCGGTCGATATTCCTCCGCTCCGGTGGCAACGAGAATCGCTCCGTGCTTCAGCGCTCTGGTGGCTCCTGAGGGCATGACAATCTCCGTCTGAAAAGAGCCGACAAAGCCGGACTGCTCCACTACCTCACTGCTGGTAAAGACTCTGATCCGCTCATCAGCATTGATTTTTGCTGTCAATGTCTGCAGAAAGTCAGCAAATTTCCGGCCATCAGCACTTCGCTCAAGGTTTAAGAGCTGACCGCCCAACTGCGCTTCCCGTTCAACCAGATAGACACCAAAACCCTGGCGGGCCGCTTCCACCGCCGCTGTCATCCCGGCGACCCCTCCGCCGACGATGAGCAGGCGGGAATCGACGGTAAACTCCGTCTCATCAAGAGGCACTCCGGCGGTGGCATTGGCAACTGCCATCCTGGTCAATCTTTTCGCTTTTTCGGTGGCCAGGGCCGGATCGTTGGGATGAACCCAGCTGCACTGGTCGCGGATATTGGCCATATCAAAAAAGTATTTATTCAGTCCAGCCTGCTGCAAGGTCGATTGGAAAAGCGGTTCATGGGTTGTCGGCGAACAGGCAGAGGTGACCACCCTGTTCAACCGGTGCTCCCCAATAATTTCCCGCATTCGCTCCTGGGAATCCTGCGAGCAGGTATAGAGAGGATGTTCCGCGTACACCACTCCGGGCAGCGTTCTGGCGTATTCGGTCACGGCATCGACGTCGACCACCGAGGCAATATTGGTACCGCAGTGGCAGATGAAGACCCCTATCCGCAACTCGTCGTCCGACCCCGGTGTCCTCTCGGGCGGAAGCGGTTCAACAGTAATCAGGCTCCCGCGGGCCTCAGCAAGACTGGCGGACGCCGCTTCGGCAGCAGCCGAGGCCTCGCAGACCGTCTCCGGGATATCCTTTGGCCCGCCCACGGCCCCGCTGACAAAGATCCCAGCTCGGGAAGTCGCCAATGGTTGGAAACAGTCGGTGACGGCAAAACCATAACGATCAAGCTCAATATCAAGTTTGCCGGCCAGTTTTTTGGTGGATTGCGAAACCTGGATACCGACCGAGAGCACCACCATATCAAAGACTTCCCTTTGTCTGTTGCCGGCTTCATCGACATAGCGCAACTCAAGATCACCGGTAAGCGGATCCTCAAAGATCCTGCTGATCATGGCCCTGACATAGCGAACATTATGTTCTTTGGCGCGGGTCACATATTGGTCAAAGTTCTTCCCGAAGGAGCGCATATCTATATAGAAGATGGTCGGCTCGATGGAGGAGTCATGTTCTCTTGCAATAAAAGCTTCCTTGGTCGCATACATGCAACAGACTGATGAGCAATAATCGCGGTCACAGGAATGATCACGGGAACCGACACACTGGATCCAGGCGATTTTCTGTGGGTGTTTTCCGTCACCCGGCCTGGCAACGGTTCCTGAGGTTGGACCCGAGGCGGAAAGAAGACGTTCAAACTCGATACTGGTCAGCACATTTTTATAGAGACCGTAACCAAACTCCCCTCGCAGCCGAGCATCAAAAACCTCGATCCCAGGAGAGAAAATGACCGAGCCGATATCTATTTTTGTTTCGGTTTCCAGATGGTCATAATGAATGGCCCCGACGCCGCAGATCGTCGCACAGGTGCCACAGGCCCCACTATTGAGCTGCACGCAGCTCTTCTCGTCGATAACGGGGACTCTTGGTACTGCCTGGGGATAGTGGATATTGACCGGTTTTCGCCCGTTCAGCCCTTCGTTAAAACGATTGAGCAGCGGTCGTGGCGTTCGGTTGGTCACCCGGTCGATGGTGAGATAGTCAACCGGACATAGAGACACACAGGCCCCGCAGACCTGACAGATATCGACACCGGCCTCAATGCCTTCTTCGACCATCTTCAACGCACCGATGTTCATCACTTTTTCGCAAGCAATGGCGCAGAGACCGCAACGGATGCAGTCTTTTGCTTCGGCCTCGGCAAACTCTTTCTTCAAGCTTACCGATCTGGCATAGAGAGCAGCACCAATGCTTTTTTCCAGCTCAGGTGCATCAGCAACCTTGATCGCCAGGAATTTTTCCGGACAGGCGACCAGGCACGCACCGCAGCCGGTACATTTGTCCTGATCGATGACCGCCTTTTGTTTTTTTTCCCAGTTGATCGCCCCATGCAGGCAGGCCCGGTGACAGATACCACACATGGCACAGGCTTCGTCATCGACGGTAAAGGTCCATTTATGCACGGAGGTCGGTTGTGGCAGCCCGACTCCTTTAATAACTCTTTTCTCTTGAGCTTTTGCCCGGCTCTTTTTTTCTCCTTCTGCCGGTACTTCTGGGAAATAGGACAACTGGGTAACCGGGCAGACAAATTCACAGAGCCCACAACCGGTACAGGCGGCAACATCAACATAGCGGGCACGACGGACGATGGTGGCGGTAAAGTTCCCGGCATCGCCGGTGAGCTCTTGCACCTCACTATGGGTAAAGAGCTGAATATTTTTATGGCGGCCTACCTCGACCAGTTTGGGGGAGACGATACACATGGAGCAGTCATTGGTGGGAAAAGTCTTATCCAGCTGGGCCATCTTGCCGCCGATAGCCGGGGAACTTTCCACCAAGTAGACCATGATCCCGGCATTGGCCAGATCAAGGGCCGACTGCATGCCGCTGATGCCGCCACCGATAACCATCACCGCACCGGTTGGAGCTTTACTGCTGCCTGAAAAAGTGTTGAGGTTTCCTGTCATGGCGAATCCTCCTTGCTGGTTGCTACTCCTCCGACACCTGCCATGGCCCGAGGCAATACAGCCGGGGAGATCAGATGGACCTTCTGCTGCCTGACGGGATAGTTGCCGCTGAGCGCCGCGGCGATGAGCTCCGTGGCGTAAAACACCGGCAAGCCGGCATCCTGTGACTGGCGACTCTCGACATTGGCCTGACACATCGGGCAGTCGGTCACCATTGCACCGGCACCCGCTCTTTTCGCCGCCGTGACGATATCTCCCACCAGTTTTTCGGCGATGTCGGGCCTGGCCATGGTCAGGCTGCCGGAGCAGCATTCGGTTCGGTGCGACCAGGCCACGGGTCTGGCACCAACGGCTGCGACAATCCGCTCCAGGGTTTGCGGCATCTCCCAGTCGACGGCATCGGTCACCCGCGGATTGCGCAATGAGAGACAGCCATAGTAACAGGCTATCGCCATTTCATCGAGTCTACAGACTACCTGCTCTTTTATGGCGGCAAGTATATCCGCTTCGGCCAGAAAAGTGCTGATATGGATGATCTCAAACGTTGGTGCATATTTTTTGGCATCGACATCCCAATAGGCCGGATTTTCCCGCAGTGCTTTGTCCGCCGCTTTCAACCTTTGAAAACAGGCGGCACAGGGGACAAGGATATCATGGCCCGCTTCAACTGCAAGCAGCAGGTTGCGCATGGGCAGACGAAGCCCTATTTCATGGTCGGTCATATGGGCGGACGATGCCCCACAGCAGTTCCAGTCGGGAATTTCAACCAGTTCAACAGCAAGTCTCGAGCAGATTTCGCGAACCGACTGATCATAATCAAGCGCCGTCCCTTCAAGAGAACAGCCTGGGTAGTAAGAGAGTTTCATCGGTCATACTCCTTGCCCTTGCCGGAAAAAATAGCTTTAATTTCGGCTTTATTGTCAATCGAGTGGGGTACCAGCTTGAGTTTGCCTTTTAAAAACATGTTCATGCCAAGTTTCATATCACCCAGCAGATCTCCGGATTTGATCTTGTAATGAGCGATCATCCCAATCTCATACGCCTTGCCCCACCTGGCCACTGAACCGAGAAACGATCGATGAAAGAGCGGAATTCGCGGCTCGGCAGGCGCTATGCCCTTTCTCAAGGCAAGCTCTCTTAAGACATCCATCAGATGCGCAATCTCAATTTCGTTCGGGCATCTGGTGGCACAGGTTTCGCAAGCCGCGCACAGCCAGATGGCATGGCTGGCCAGCAGCAGATCTTCCTGACCGTAGGCGGCGAGCCGGACGACCTCCATCACCTGCAGATCGAAATAATCGCCGATGGGACACCCGGCAGAACAGCGCCCGCACTGATAGCAGGCCTGCACATCGATACCTCGGGCCTGCAGTTTGCCGAGGAATTTTTCACTTCGTTCATCCGGGGAAATACAGTTATTATCCATGGTTTTCTCCAGTCAAAGTTTCCATGACCACCGGAAACCTGAGAGTGAAGGTGGTTCCCGTTTCAGGGGAAGAAGTTACCCTGATGGAACCTTTATGTTCCTTGACTATCGCATAGGAAACCGACAGCCCAAGCCCAGTTCCTTCGCCCGTTGCCTTGGTGGTAAAAAATGGATCGAAGATTTTTTCCAACAGCTCGTTGTCGATGCCAGGTCCCGAGTCCTGGATAGTAATCTCGTTGATATCCTGATTAGCCCTGGTCCTGCTGGTGATACGTAACCGACCGTTACCGTCCATTGCCTGTGCTGCGTTGACAACAATGTTCATCACCACCTGATTGAGCCTGATCGCGTTGCCATAGATAGGCGGAAGATTTGGACTCAGCTCTCGAATGATGCGCACATTTTGAAAAAGCGGCTGATGTTGCAGGATGGTCAGCGTTTTGACAATGACATCGTTGAAATCGACCGGCTCCATCTCGTATGTTGTCTGATGGGAAAATTCCAGAAGGTCGGCGACGATGACCTTACATCTCTCCGCCTCATGAATAATGGTCTGCAGATCACTTGCCAGCGGATGATCGGCCCCCAGATCCTCTTGCACCAGATTGGCATACAGCATGATTCCGGACATCGGATTGTTGATTTCATGGGCTACTCCGGCAGCTAGACGCCCCAGACCCGCCATTTTTTCGGACTGCATCAACATTCGGTGGCTCTGCTCAAGGTCTTCCTCGATCTGCTGCATGGCTCTAAGATCGGTGAACAGACCAAAAGTGGCAATTTCCTGGTCGCGGTCGTAAATAATCCCTCCGGAAAAACTAACCGGGATATCGCGGCCGTCCTTATGTTTAACGATCAGTTCGTGACGTAATAATTTGCCGATACCGCCATAATAACTGCTGCGCATCCTTTTGATCAGCTCAAAGGCGAATCCCTCACTATAGAGCTGGCTGACATGTAGGGTCTTTATATCCTCCTGGTTGTAGCCGAGCAGGAACTGAGCTCCCTGATTAAAGAGCATGATATTGCCCTGCATATCCGAGGCAATAATCCCATCGACGGAGCTGTCAATCAGGTTATGGAAGAAGGCGTTACGCCGTCTGAGTTTCCCCTCAAGATCTTTTTGCTGTGTGATATCTATGAGATAAACAAGATAATACGAAATGTCGACCGGGGGAAACACCGCCACCCCGCTCAATATTAAACGTTCAACGTTTCTGGTGAATTCTATTTCGTGACGAATCTTCTCGCCCTTTTCCTTACCGCGCTGTTCAAAATGATCTCTGATGCGGAGGAAAAAATCACCATTATCCTCTCCCAAGAGTTCTCGTAAGCTCTGACCATCAAACGTGCCGTAAGGGACTCCCAGGAATCGGCTGGCTGCCGGATTGGCATGGATTATTGCATGATCCAGCGAGACCACGATGACGCCATTCGGCGTCTCTTCAAGAATGGTATGCAGATAGTGATAGGGGCCAAGATCCTTGAGCAAGGAATCAGCGTCCCGGTTTGCTGTTGAAAGAAGAGCTACGGTATTCATGGCGCCCTAGCGACCGATAGAATCCAAGAATTCAGGTAACCTGTCCCTCCATCCCATAGCATGTAAAACAATACCCTTACCAAGCGGAGTCAGGTCTCTGATAAGATCGGCAGCCACCTGCATCCCGGCATCCTTTTTAACCGGAGCCTCCATCATTTTTTTTAGGAATTCCTGGGGAATAGACGGGACTCCCTGCAGATTATTAAGGTAACGGACCATGGTCACGGATTTTAAAAACATCACCGAGGTAAAAAGTCTGATGCCGGTCTGCTCGGCAAAAGGAATAAACTGCTCAATAATATTCAAGTCATAGGTTGGACCGAGAGTAACCGATTGCACCCCGTACTGCCCCAGCTGCTGAAAGAACTCGGCCCGTTCCCGGTTAAAATTGACATCATCGGAGAGATCGATCGCCACGCCGACATCAAAAGCGGTAGCCCCATCAAGATCCTCACCAGCAAGATCCTTGCCGCTATTGAGAGCGGAGACACACTGCAGCATCGACACCAGATTGAGATCGCCGCTTGACCTTACCACCGGCTGATCGCCTTCCGCCGGATCATGTCCTTGTTTGATAACAATTTTTTTAATACCAAGTGCGGCGGCAGAAAGGAGATCGGCCTGAAAGGAAATTCGGTTTCGGTCTCTACCGGTAATGATCATTTCCGGCTCAAAACCCTTTTCTTTAAGGGCCAGGCACGGAGCTATGGGTGACATGCGCATAATCGCATGTTCACTGTCGGTCACTCGTGCACCGTCCACCCGTCCTCTTATCTGCAAAGCGGTATCGAGAAAGGTGTCCAGCTTAACCCCTTTGGGCGGGTCAATCTCGGCAATAAGCACATACTTTTGTGGAGAATTTTTAGTGGCGGGAGTACTGGTTTTTTGTGCGGCGTCCATTGAACCTCCTGTAAGATAAGAATAATTAGTGTCTGAGCGATTTTTTCCTGGTTCTTTTTTCCAAGAAAATAACCGCTCAGACACTTATCCCAACTTATTTCCCGTTTATCGGGAATAACTACTTCTTAGGGAGAGTGGAGATTGCATATATCGATACCAAAAAGACCAGGCCACGTCATATACGAGGACAATGGACAAGCCCTTAAGTATCAATTTCATTTAACAAAGTATTCAGGGCAATTTCAAGACAAAAAATCATTCTTTAGCTGTCTTAAGATGAATAACAATTCAATTACTTAGCCAAAGCCCTCGAAGATGAGCCAATTGTCGTGCAGAAAAAAAAATGGCATTTTGAAATGATTCGGGTACGTTGGTGCGAAATAATTCTATATACTGAGAGAAGAGATGAGTACAGGAAAAGAACAGGTGTTTAAGACCTGCCCTATGTGTGGAAAAGATTGGCTCTGCCGGGATAGCTTTCTGGATGATCGGGAATTGAATTTCAACGGATACCAACCGGATTTTGACGCCATCGAGCAAGGTATATTTTACTTCACCCATGAGATCTCGCTGTGCGGATCAACCATGGCTCTGAAGGCGGAGTCATTTATCCCCCTCTTTCAAGGCAGAAAATATCAGGAGAACAAAAATCTTTCTGAAGAGTGTTCGAAAAAATGTCTCAACCAACAGGACCTCGATCGCTGCCCGGCACATTGTCTGTTAGCCTTTGTCCGTGAGGTATCGCAGATAATTCAAGACCGCTCACACAGGTTAAACTGAACTACTTTTTCAGATCGAGCGGGCGGCAAAAAATACTGCTATGCGGGATGAATACCTGTATTTTCTCGCCGACACCTGGCTTTTCCAGGTGATACTGTGCCATAGAAAGCACGAGAACCAGGTGAACCCCCACATCAATAACAACGCGTATCTGACCGCTGTCCTGCGCGAGATCTGTAATATGACCGCTCAACAGGTTTCCTTCGGCGGACGTGGTTGTTTGAGGATTAAAAATAATTCCTTTCGGATCGACATGAAGCTTGGCGACCTGTACCTCATCGGGCAAAATCTGTCGCGGCAGTGTTAGAAAAAACTGGCCGGTCAGTTGGCAGGTAATGCTGTCTTCTCGACGATTAATCACAGTCACCCGGTAGATATTCTCGCTGGTGACATCAGAGAGTTCCCCGTTTTGCAAAAGCAGGGTCTGATGAGCAAGTCGTTGTCCCTGGGCCAGGTAATGGGTAGAGAAAATGATGGACGCTTTGCGTTCCTGATTAATTTTTTCGATTATACTCAGAATAATCTCCTGATTCTCAGTATCCACATTGGCCGTCGGTTCGTCGCACAGCAATACTTCAGGCTGTAAAACCAAGGCCCTTGCCAGAGCGACACGTTTTGTCTCACCGCCGGAGAGTCCCCGCGCGTCATAGTCAGCAAAGTGCTCCATCCCAACCAGTTCCAGCGCCTCTGCAATCCTTTGCCGGCGTACCTTCTGGGCCACCTTGCGCACCTGCAGCCCAAATTCGACATTATGCCAGACCGAGCCGGTAAACATAATGGGGGTCTGATCGAGAAGAACCACCTGCCGACGCAAGGCATACAGATGTTTTTGATCAAAAGAGACCTCCTTGTCGAGAAAGGCCATTCTGCCACTACTCGGCTGATCAAGAAAAGCAAGAATCTGCAGCAGGCTTGTCTTGCCGGCACCATTTGGGCCAATCAGGGTATAAATCTGTTGTGAATTTATATCGAGTTTGTCGATATGCAACACCGTACGATCACCACGCCTTCTTGTAATATTTTCCAGTCTATACAGCATCGTCTCCGGCCCGGCCTTGCAAAAGATGAAACAGCATATTGATGACAAAGGCAATGGTCATAAGGGTTATGCCAAGGGCTACGGACAGCACAAATTCCCCCTTATCATATTCCAATGCCATGGCCGTTGTCATGGTTCTGGTGAACCCTTTGGCGTTGCCCCCCAGCATCATACTGATGCCCACCTCGGCGATGACCCGACCAAAGGCAGCGATGACCGCGGCGAGAATACCGTAACGGGCCTCTTTGATAATCACCAAGGCCATCTGATATCGCGTTGCACCTAGAGTCAGGGCAGTCATCCGATAACGCTTGTCAATACGGCTGATGGCGGCAATGGTGAGAGTCATGATCACTGGAACTATCAGAATAACCTGACCGATAACCATCGCCTTCTGGGTATAAAGAAGATCAAAAGAACCTAAAATGCCCCGCCTGGAAATAAAAGAATAGACCAAAAGCCCTATCACCACAGTCGGCAGGGCCAGCAGGGTGTTCAGAACTGTCAGCACCATCCGCTTCCCGGGGAAAACAGCGTGGGCGACAATAAAACCGCCCGGAATGCCGAAAATGGACGCGATTATGGTCGCTGCAAAACTCACTTTAAGCGACACCATAACGATAGCAAGCAGCTCCGCATCAAACGACATAAATAACAACAAAGCTGATCGCACACTGTCAAAGAGCATATCCATCGGCTGCGCACACTCCGTAACTCATTAAAATAAGAGGACTATGAATAACAAAGGAGGTCTATGCGAACATAGCCTCCCTCAACGTATCGAAATAACATAAGTACCTTGTAGATTATTTTCTTGTTTTTTTGCAAGAAAATAATCTACTTCTCGATACGTATACCCCTCTGGGGCCTTGAACAGAGCACCCGACAAGCGAGTATTAAAAAGAACCCCGGCTTTCTTCTTATTCGCCGGGATTCACGTACTGCAAACTTACATGGCATCCGGGAAAAAGAGCTGCTTGCCTTCAAGACGGTATCCGTCTATCAGCTTTTGTCCCTTCTCAGAAATGATCCAATTGACAAACTGCATGGCCAGATCATTCTGGACGTGGGGATGCTTTGCCGGATTGACGGGGATAATACCGTATGGGTTGGCCAGGGCATCACCGCCCTCACTGAGGATCTCGAGTTCAACTGCAGGGGTTTTGCCGTATTTATATTTAATATAGGTACCCCGATCAGTCATGGTATACGCTTGTTTTTCTTCGGCAAACGTAATGGTTTTGCCCATACCCTGACCAATCGACATATACCAGGCCTTGGAATCGGTGGGTGTCTTGAAACTAATTTCTTTCTCTTTACCTTTATTGACTATTTTTTGTGTCTGGGTAGTAAGAGGGATGCCGGAGGCTTCCCAGAGAGACTGTTCTTTAGTGTGCGTGCCACTATCGTCGCCACGGGAGATAAAGGTTGCCTGTGCAAGGGCAATCTTCTTGAAAGCCTGCGCACCATCGGCAACGCCCTTTATTGCAGCCTGGTCGGCAGCGGGACCGATAATGACAAAATCATTGTGCATCACAGGATATCTCTTGGTACCAAAACCATCGGCAACAAATTTGTCCTCCCGACTTTTGGCGTGGACAAAAATAACATCGACATTACCGTCTTCTCCGTCCCGTATGGCCGCGCCCGTTCCTTTAGCGATGACCTTAACCTGTATACCGGTATCTTTGGCAAACTCCGGTAAAAGCACATCCAGCAGGCCCGAAGACTGGGTGCTGGTCGTCGTCGACATCTTCAAAACCTTCTCGGCGGAAAAAACATTTCCTGCCAGACCACCCAGCAGAAAGAACACCCCTAACCACATTGCTATCTTTTTCTTCATATCTTACTCCTCAGTTTTAAAATTATCGGGAAAAAGCATTTTCCCACATAACGACACATCATATCCTTCAAATGTACCAGCCAACTGCCGGAAAGATTCCTCATGAAGCAGACCGATGAAACTCTGAATTGTCCGCTCAAAAAAACGTTCCCGCAGAATAAGCAGATCAAATCTTTCCCAGCGAAGTGGAACGAAGCCAAGCCCCAACAGACCGGCAACAGCTCGAATGGCTGGGGCGGCATCGGCATGACCGGAAAAGACCTCCAGACCAGCATCCAGATGGCGCGAAACCTCCTTGCTATATCCCGAAATCTGCCCGGAGGAGATCTCCGATTTAGCAATTTCGTAATCAAGCAACAGCCGGGTTCCCGTGCCGAGCGGACGATTAACAATCGTCACATCTTTTCTGGATAGGTCGGCTACTCCAGTAATTCCTTTTGGATTGCCTTTCTGAACCAGAAGCCCTTGCTGGCGACGACTAAAATTAACAAAGACCGGTGCCTTGTCAAGCTCTTGATGAGCAAAATCAAAATTATATTCTTCATTGTCGTCTTGAAGCAGGTGACACACGCCGATATGGCAGATCCCCCGCCGCAAACTTTTCAAGCCCCCCATACTGCCAAGATTGGCAAAAAAGCCCACGGTACTTGGATCTTTTGCATGGAAAAGCGACAGCGTCTTTTGAAAGAGCAAATCATCGCTGCCTGCCAGCAAGAGAATCCCCTCGTCCGAAGAGCTGCCGAACCCGGGCTTTCGATAATTCAGGATATGCGTTTCCAGCCAATCTTCTACAAGTCGTCGGGGGAAAAGCCACTTGCCGGTAATTTTTGTTGCCGGCAACCCCTTATCATTGACCAAAGAATAGACCATCTTGTCATTGACATGGAGAAGCTGCGCGACCTCTTTGGTGGTGAGGAATTTTGCGTTTTGGATACCAGTCATCGTACTTTTTGTTCTCCTTGAATACACAGTTCTTCTGCTGCAATCAATTACCCAAAGCAACCGTTTTTTTCCACCCTTAGCCGCCACCACTACCTATAATAACCAAAACCAACCGATACGGACAGCACGCAGTACATCATGCGCCAAGCGTTGCGTTTTTATAAAAAAATCCACAATTTCAAAGAGTAGTGCAATTTTCTTGTTTTTATAACAAAGTTCAATGTACAATTATGCATACATGTCCCACGAAAACACACAACTGGAGAAAACACCATTGTTCGTCTCTCTTGCCCAGGAGAGCAGGCATCAGTCGATCCTTATCGAAGTGCTGCAAGTTGCTCTTGAACCGAATCCGTTCAACAAAAAAATTGATCTCATACTGGAGTATCTCCTTTCTCTGCCGCACCTGCAATTTGCCGCGAAAGGTGCGCTTTTTTTTGTTGAGCAGGATTCGGCAACTCTGCCACTGAAAGTCTCCAAAGGATTTTCTCAAGTGGAAGCCAACACCTGCAGCACAATCCGATTCGGCGCCTGCCACTGCGGACAAACAGCAGAAAATGGTAAGATTCGCTTTTTTAACACCCCTCCCCCTTTGCAGGATATTGTCACATTATCACCAGCATTGCTCGGAAATTGGGCTGGAAATTATTGTGTACCTATCATTAAAGATGGTCAGTTACTTGGTATGTTCACCATCTATGTAAAAAAACAGCACCAACCATCACCGGAAATATACCAGCTCCTGGAGGCAGTGGCTCATATTCTGGCTATAATGGTCGAAAGCCTGCAAATGGAGCAGCAACTCACTCAATTGGTCAATGATCTCCGCGGCACGATTATCAGCCTGCGCGAAGAAAAAAAATTTTCCGAATCAATAATTCAGGGCTTGCATCATGGCCTTCTCGTTGCTGGTCTGGATGGTAGAGTGAGAAAGAGCAATGCAATTGCCCAATCTATTTTCAAACCAATTACATCGCATATTGACGGGCAGTTGCTTATGGATATTATCGGTCCAGCGCCGGCCGAACAGCTTCTGACAATTATGCCGTCGAATTCCGATCAATTTGATCGGGAGTTGCTTTTCACCACTGCCAGAGGGGAAAAAAAGATCCTTGGCTTCTCTAATGTTTATCAGGAAGATGCTGCGGGCAGGAAGATCGGTGTTATCATTTCGCTGGCGGATATTTCCGAAGTAAAATATGTCCGCCGGGAAATGGAAAAGATGAACCGGCTGGCAACGATTGCCGAAATTGCCTCGGCTGTGGCCCATGAAGTCCGCAATCCTCTCGCAGGCATAAAAATAATGGCCCAGTCAATAGAAGAAGAGGCCAAAGAGAATAGTGAGCAACTTGAATGCGCCCAAAGGATTACCCGACAAGTGGATCGACTCAATATCCTGCTCAGCGATTTTTTTTCGTATGCTCGACCGGCGGAACCAAATAAACGACCGACCTCCCTGGAAGCCGTCATTGTCGAGACGAAACCACTGATCAACAGCCGACTCACCAAAAACCATATTGAACTGCGTGTGGATATCAGTCGCGAACTGCCACCTATCATCGCCGACCCGCACCAACTCCAGCAGGTTTTTCTGAATCTTTTTCTCAACGGCATAGACGCCATAAAGCAACAAGGCCGCATTGACATACATGCCAGTTTACCTGACAGATGTCAGCTACATCAGTATAAAAAAAGGTATCCGGCTTTGTTGCAAGACTTCGCCTATGTCGTAGTCCATTTCACCGATAACGGGACCGGGATGACGCCGGCAACAGCCGAACAGGTATTCGAACCTTTCTTTACTACCAAAACATCCGGGGCCGGTCTTGGTCTCTCGATCGTATATCGAACCCTCAAGGAAAATGACGCCGCTATTGTGCTTGAGAGTAAAGAAGGCAAGGGAACGACCTTTACCCTCTTTCTAAGGGCGGATGTATAAATCAGTGTAAAATCCACCTCCGGGTATCTCGGTCTGGATACCGGACTTAATTGTAATTCTCAGCCCAACCACACAAAACCAGGTCGGGCCTCGGAGTAAAAAATGGTAAAAACTATGAAAAGAGTGCTGGTGGTTGATGACGAAGATGATATGCTCTGGATGCTGCAAAGAAATCTCAACAAGGGTATGGAGGAGGTCGAAATTCTCGCTGCCAAATCTGCCGAAGAAGCCCTGGCGATTCTAAGCGACAGCCCGGCAAATCTGGTTATCACCGACATTAACATGCCGGGGATGAACGGACTTGATCTCCTTATCGAAATAAACAACCGGTTTCCGGCGACAGGGGTTATTATCATGACGGCCTACCCGTCGAATGCCTATGAGAACAAAGCAATGATGAGCGGTAGCCTGCGTTTTATCGAAAAACCTTTCGATATCAACGAGGTTCGGGCAATAGTCAAAGAGGCTCTTAAGGTCAACGAAGGTTTCCAGGGAACTGTCGACGGTGTTGACTTGTTAGATATCGTCCAGTTCAACGCGCTCTCCAGGGCAACCGCCGCCCTGAAGGTCACTACCGGTGAGCGGGAAGGGATGATTTTTTTTAAGGATGGGGCGGTCGTCCATGCAATGTGCGGCGAGGAAACCGGTGAAAGCGCCTTTTTTACCATCCTCGGTTTTAACGGCGGGTCCCTGCAGAACATCAGGGGAGTGCAGCCTCCCATCGTTAGTATCCATAAAAACATAGAAGGTCTGCTTTTTGAGGCTGCGGTCAACAATGATGAAAAATTCGCTGCTGAAAACGGTTCTTCCGAAGAGACCCCTTTATCCGACTCAATCGCTCAGCTTTCAGATAATGAACAGCTGTCTGCTGCCGGATTAGAAGACCTTGTCACCGGCATTGACCCGGATACTCTTGATGCCATTAATGCATTTGTCCGAAATGATGCCGACAGCGGGGAGGACGAGCCAGCAGTTGCAACCAAGGATTTTGAAATGACAGAAATCCAGAGTATTTTAGCCGAATTTACCAACATTGAGGGCGTACATACTGCGTGCCTGATTGGTCGAGACGGTTTTTTACTGGACAGTCTCGCCCGCCCGGGTATTGATGCCGAAATGATTGCGGCCATCGCCTCCTCCGGCTTCGGTTCTGCCGAATCCATGGGCCATCAACTTGGCCAGGGTGAGCTCCGAATTACCCTATTCGAGTTTGAAAACGGCCCGGTCCTGTTCGCTCCGGTTGGTAAGGACGCCATTCTGGTGATCGTCGCCGATCAGGAAACCAACCTCGGTTGGATCAGGATCAGTATTAAGAAAAATTCTAAAAAAATCCAGGACGCAGCCTCACTGTGATATGCCATCCATGGCACAACAGTTTATTTTACTGGTAGTTTTTCGAAAAATAGCTGGCGAATCCGGCAAACTGGGTCTCATATTTTTTAATCAGCTGTCGCGACTTGGCAAGCCATTCCTCTTTTGAGGTCATCAGGAAAATAAAAAAAGGCTGCTTGGCGTCATGCCGGATGATAAAATGATAATTACTGGTAGTGATAAGAATATCTTCGACAAGTTCATCATCGGCCAGCAGGTTTATGGCCTTGACATTGGATTTTACGATGGATGCCAGATACGCTGCCGCGACAGCAGGCTCAACATCATCTCTCCGGCTGACTTCGGCGATGGACATTCCGTCTTCCACAGTAACCACGGCCACAGCCAGGATTCCGGGAAGTTCTCTCGACATCTGGTCAATGAGATTCTGCAGTAATTTTATCATGTTTTTCCCTGTATATATGCCAAATGAGCCAAAAACGGCTCTAGTGACGTAGAAATAAGTTGCTTGCGCTCTTTACAAGCAACTTATTTCGTTATGGAACTTACACCGGCTTTTTCCAGTTTACCGGGATAAGCTAGATTATATCATCTGGTTAAATCAATATGAAATAATTTCTCTTGCAAAGAGCGCAAGAGAATTGACAAATGGCCACTAATCCCGCCCAAAA
>CBDTUM010000055.1:0-24655 GCA_965363495.1 uncultured Desulfopila sp. | reverse complement strand
TCATCGAGCGCCTCTATTTAGAACAAAATATCTCATCTATGGACAGACACTAGTTAGGCATCTTTTTTCAGCAAATGATCAGGGTCCATAAGGATAGTGGAGGTGACATGAGAGCCGACGCCGGCATGGCTGATGGCCATGCCTCTTTTGGCGCCCTGCACCTGCAGATTGGTCCAGTCATCGGGCTTTTTCCGGGCAAATTTCTGCCAGAGTTTTTCATCGCCATGCAGCTCTTCCCATCTGTTCCAGATATGGGTCGCCACCTCAAAAGTTTGCATAATGCCTGTCGCACCCACCGAATGCATGCAGCCGATCAAGCCGCCGGACAGATTGGAGGGGAGCTTGCCGGGTTGTCCGGTATGGGGATTGGTGTGATAGCAGTCACCGGATTCCACATAGTCCCGGCCGTATCCATAGGGGCGTATGCCGATGTCCTCATAGGTCTGGACATCGCTGATGGTAAAGGCGTCATGGAGTTCGACCACATCGAGATCTTTGGTCGGATCGGTGATCCCGGCCATGCCGTAGCCATAATAGGCGGCAATCCTCGCTGCGAGAAAACCGGTAAATCCAGGATATCTGTCACCACCGGGGAAACGCTCGCCCAGGTCTTTATACTGATCGGCGGTCTCATTGGGTAAAAGTGGAATGGCCATATCCAGCCGGTCGGCAGGACGTAGAGTATGCGAGCCGGCGGCAACATAGATGCGTAAGGGTTTGTTTTTGGAGTTTGCGGTAAGTTGCGTGGCGGTATCTTCATCGCAGAGGATAGCGCAGGCAGCGCCCACACTCATGAGACAGCAGTCGAGGGCGCGCAATGGATAGGCCACTACCGGTGAATTCAAGACATCATCGACGGTGATCTTCATCGGCGACTGGGCAAACGGGTTGAACCGGGCGTAACCGTGATGCTTTACAGATATTTCCGCCAGAGTCCTTCTGAAAGAGTCCTCAGATTTGCCGAAGATCTGCCAGTAGCGTTGGGCCATAACCGCATAATAGCCGGTATAGATATGACCGAGTGGCGATTCCCAATCTTTGTCGGCGGCACAGGAAATAAGAAAATTACCCTCATCGGTGGGGACCTCGTCCATCCGTTCCCAGCCCATGACCAGTACGCAATCGGAGTAGCCTGATGCGACAGCCTTCAAACCTTCCCACAAGGTCGATCCTCCGGTGGCACCGCCTGTTTTTACACCGACGTTGCCGAGCGGATCTAAGCCAAGGCGATCATGGATAATCGATTCTCCAAGCAGCTGGTCGCCGAAATGATCGGCAAAATGACCGTAATAACAGCTATGGATATATCGCTTCAACTCTGCCGGGGAGATGTCGAGGAGCCCGGCTGCCATGGTGAAAGCGTCAATACACAGTTCTTCCGTTCGTTTATCTGGAAAGGCACGATCAAACTTGGACTGTCCGGCCGTCACCAGATACACAGGTCGCTGCAATCTTGGAATTTTCAACTGTTGTTTGCTGAAAGTGATCATACCTCAGTCTCCTTGTGGGTTATGGTTTTGTAGCACGAGCGTTTAAAGCGTTCCCACCCATAAAACAAAACTGATGTTGCTGCTGATATTGCTAATCTTCTGGTTGGTTGGATTAGACCAGAAATGGACTGAATCCCCTTCTGTAAGAGCATTTTTTTCGTCACTGAGCAGCAGTTGGACTGACCCTTTCAGGACGCAGAGTAGTTCCTGGCCGTTTTTGATGTTTTGCCGTACAGGAATAGATTTTCCTGGTTCGATGGCGAGAATGGCAGAGTCGATGACCATCCTGTCTTCCGGTGCGAAAAAGCGGCGGGTGACAAAACCGGTATGGGAGAGCTCGATTTCATTCCATTCCGATTTTCTGATGACGATGACTTTTTCCTGGTTGCCGGCCTGGGTTAGAAGATCTCCAGCATTTACGTCGAGGGCGTTGCAGATTCGAATAAGGGTGTCTACCGAAGGAGAATTGACATCATTTTCAACCTGACTGAGAAAACCTTCGGAGATGGAGGCTTTTTCGGCGACGACCTTTAAGGTCAATCTCTGTTCCTTCCGCGCCCTTCTGATCAAGGTACCTATATTCATACAGCCTCCGCTCAGGGTTGAGGGGGAGAGGTATACTATGACAGAATTTTTTGTTAATATATTATTTAAATTAATATTAAGCTAAATTGATGATCATGTCTTTGTCAAGAAAGAACATGCAAGAAAAGTAGAGTTTTATGTTGAGTAGGAAGAATGCATGGCTGGGTAAGAGAAATGAAACAAATGTTTCAAATAAAATGAAAAGGAGCGTGAAAAATATTGACAAAAAGCCTGTACTGAATAATGATCGACAATGCGATTGAGCGCTTGGTCAGTGCGTTGCTCGGTTGCTCCATCAAGCTGGTGTTGGCCTATTGAAAAAATTCTAAAGTTGGCAGTCTGGAAGACTGATCGAGAAGATGATCACTCGATTATTCCTCCGGTCTATATAAGTTGTACTTACCAATTATTTTTTTAAGGAGGAGCGTATGTCAGCAGGAGCATTAAAACCGCGATGGGGACAGCCTCTCACGGGAATTATCTCGTTCTTTGTGTTTTTGGCTATTGCTTTGGTGACCTGGTACATTTTCAGTGATCCGAGAGGGCCGATAAAGTGGTTTCCTTATCCCTTCGTCATGTATTTGGCAGTGATGATTCTGACGGGAATATGGCAACATATGTTTCTTGCTGACTGGCCGTTTCAGAAAATCGGGCAGCCTATGCGAGGAATTATCATGACCATCACCAATCTCGTTTTAGTCTGGTTTGTGATAGATGTCATCTTTTACCGCATCCTCGGTCTGGGCTTTAATTTTTTAAGTTATTATGGTCTTGAGGCTATTGGTAAACCGATGGTACTTGGCCAGGTTGCCGTTGTCTGTTTTGTGCTTATAGGCTTTTATACGTATCCGGTGTCGACAATTTTTTTCGGTAAATGGCCTATCCAGCCAAGTAACATACCGCAGCCTGCAGCTGGTTTTGCTGAGTTCGCCTGGGGGTCTTTAATCACACTCTTTGCTTACGTAATTCTTATTGTGCCGTTTTTTGGTACCGTTTTAGCCGGGCCGGCCCTCAACACGTCCTGGTGGGAAGGCATTGGTGGCACGAGCCATGTACACTGGGTCTTTGGCTGGTGGGAGTGGGCCATTGTTATTTTATTCATGACGGCGAATGTCTGGCGCATGAAACCCTGGACGCTTATTGCCCTTCCTCAGCCGTGGAAAGGAATTGTTTCCGTCATTCTGTCATTGATTCTTGCCTATTATTTAATGCTTCTCTGTAAAATGATCATACCTCTATGGGTACCGGCAGAATCCTTTCAGCAGTTGGAAGAAGCAAAGGGCCTGGCTGAAGTGCAGCGATTCTATTGGCTGCATTCCGCTGAAATAGCCGGATTCTTTCTTATTCCATTTCTGATCTGGCATCATTATTTTGATGATCTCGCTTTCGGCCTCAATATTGACGGCTGGGCTGCATTCATCTTGCGTACAATTGGCGTAGTAGTTCTTGCTGCCGGCAGTTACTGGATGTTCTATTATGCGAATTTTGGCCACTGGGCATTGGGTAATCATCATATGGATGAGTTTTCGCATAGATTTGCTCACGGGGAGTCGCTTGTCTGGAATTTCTGGTGGATTATCCCTCTGTTGTGGAATGAGTGGTTTTTCCATAAATGGCCGTTTTATGTCCATGAAGAATAATTTGATCTGTAGTTGATTGTGTAAGGACTGGTGGTGGGTGCTTTTTCAAGCAGCTGGCCGCCAGTACCTTTTAAGACAGCCTCCGTACTCACGGACGTTCTTGCCAACCTGCCTGAAAGGAGTGATTGAATGTATCCACCAAGTGTAAATAAAAGCATCCTGACACCCATTGAATTCCTGACGAGAAGTGTCCTTGTCTACCCAGATAAGATTGCAGTTGTCCACGGTGAAAAACGTTATACGTACCAACAATTTTCTGACAGAATTTATCGTCTGGCCAGTGCCTTGCGGCAAAAGGGTATCGGTAAGGACGATAAAGTCGCTTTTGTCTGTCCGAATATCCCGGCAATGCTCGAAGCACATTACGCGGTGCCTCTTCTCGGCGCAGTCCTCGTCAGTGTCAATATTCGTCTTTCCGCAGGCGAGGTCTCCTATATCGTTGATCACTCGGATGCCAAATTGGTTGTCGTTGACAGTGAATTTGCCCATCTGGTCCAGCCGGGCGATTTACCAAAAGTCAAAACCTATGTTACCGTCTGCGATGTAAACGACACCATTACTCTTGATGGCCTTGAGTATGATGCTTTTCTGGCAACCGGTTCCCCCGAGCCGGTGCCGGCCAATATCGATTCTGAAGATCAGCTGCTGGCCTTCAATTATACCAGCGGTACGACTGGCCGTCCCAAAGGAGTCATGTACACGCATCGGGGTGCATACCTGAATGCCATTGGCGAGGTCGTGGAATTCGGCCTGACTGCGTCGTCGGCGTATCTCTGGACCCTGCCCATGTTCCATTGCAACGGTTGGTGTTTCACCTGGGGCGTTACCGCTGCAGGGGCGACGCATGTATGCCTCCGGGCGGTAATCGCAGCTGATATTTATCGTTTGATTGAATCAGAAAATGTTACGCACCTCTGTGCAGCGCCGACGATACTCATTACCATGTCCACCTGGCCGGGAGCATCAAAGGTTAAAATGACCCATAAACTGCAAATCATGACTGCCGGGGCGCCACCGGCACCGGCAATTATCCAGAATATGGAAGCTATCGGTGCGGACATTATCCATACCTATGGCCTGACTGAGGTGTACGGTCCCCACAGTGTCTGTGCCTGGCAACCATCATGGAAAAATCTTTCGGTCGAACAAATGGCAGTTATCAAATCCCGGCAGGGTGTCCCCTATATCTTGACCCATTTTATGGATGTAGTCGATCCCGTTACCATGGTCCCAGTGCCAAGAGACGGCACGACCATAGGAGAAATCGTCATGCGCGGCAACAATGTCATGGCCGGGTACTATAAAGATCCTGAAGGGACCGAAGAGGCCTTCACCGGCGGCTGGTTCCACAGTGGCGATCTTGGCGTTATGCATCCGGACGGCTATGCCCAGATCATGGACCGCAAAAAAGATATCATTATCAGCGGTGGGGAAAATATATCCACGGTTGAAGTGGAAAACGTTATCTACAGTCATCCTGATGTTCAGGAAGTGGCGGTCATTCCTGTTCCGGACGAAAAATGGGGAGAGGTGCCCAAGGCTTTTATCGTACTCAAAGCTGGCAGAAATCCGTCAGCAGAGGATATCATAAACTTCACCAAAGAGCATCTGGCCCGTTTTAAGGCCCCAAAATATATAGAATTCAGTGAGCTGCCTAAAACCGCTACCGGTAAAATACAAAAGTTCAAACTGAGGGAAAAGGAGTGGGAGGGGAAGAAGCGAATCGGGTAAGTTGAGTTAATCGGAGAAAAACTGCACCCAGGTTCGGATTGTAATATCGTGCCTGGTACTCTTTTTTGGGGTGGTCATGTTACTTTCCAGTTGACCAGCTGATAATCAAAGCATTCGGGGCAGCAGCCATGCGAAAGATCGGCACCACTTTTCTCACTGAGATACTCTTCTATTCGCATCCATCGTCCGGTCCCCGGTTCTCTGCCGCTATCGTCTCTGATTTTTTTGCAATACATACAAATTGGTAAAAACTTTTCGTAGATTTTTATTTTTCTCAGTGCGTCCTGTTTCTCAAAGAAGAGTTGCATCTTGCAAAGGAGTTCCACGGCATCGCAAGGTTTGAGGATAAAATCATCGGCGCCTGCAAGGAGGGCATCAATTGCCAGTTGCATATTGCCATGACCGGTAAGAATGAATACCCCAATTTCATTGTTCAGCTTTTTGATCCTTTTTAAGACCTCCATCCCGTTGATTCCAGGCATCATCAGATCGGTTATTACTAAATCGAAGGAGGTGGCGTCCAGTTCTTCCAAAGCAGCTTCACCACTTATTGCCGGTTTAACAAGATAAGAATTTTTCTCAAGATAATTACCGAGTGCCAATAATAGAGGTCGTTCATCGTCCACCAGTAGAACGGTCTTGTCGCGCATTTTCTGACTCCCAGTTGGAGATAAAAAAACCTTGCGGTACCTTTCTCGTGTTGAGCCATAGTCTAAGTCAGCGATTCAGGCGAAACATTCGTGTCGCCAATAACAGTCCATTTGTTCACAGAATTCGCGGTTTCTCCAAAAACATGGTCGCTTGTCTTCCTTTTTTTTCCTGTTGATTATGCCATGACTGAACAACCAGCAGAACATCCCTACATGGCTCTCTTTTCCAGCAGGTATTTCACAAAAATCCGTTTGGCATTCTGGTAATCTTCAGGGCTGTAATGATCGACGTTCTCTTTTATATCGAACAATTTTTGATAGTAGAGCACTAAATTCTGCAGACCGTTTTTACTCTTTAGGCTGCTGTTTTTAGCTTCGGGCTTCGTGTTTTTCTTAGCAAGATTCAGCATTGAAGCCTCCCAGATTGTCTTTTTTTCGATCCACCTGCTCCTGGCATCCGTTTACTCTTTAGTTTGCAGGATAGCCGTTGATACATTTGTCGTATTCTCGACGAGTGCATCAGCGGCTTATTTCATGTCTACCGGGGTTAAAGCTTAATCACCTTATCAGCAGCCGGGCCTTTCTGACCCTGCACAATATCAAAACTTACTCGTTCCCCCTCGGAGAGGGATTTGAAGCCATCGGCCTGAATTGCCGAATGGTGCACAAAAATATCATTACCGCCATCTTGTTCGATAAAACCGTAGCCTTTTGCATCGTTAAACCACTTTACTTTTCCCTCTGGCATGTTTCTTACTCCTGTTAATTGAATAAAGATTACTCTTTCCTGCCATCTTCGAGCAGTATTCTGCCCACTTTATGTTTTTTACAACTTCGGTTTGTAGGGGTTGCAAGTAAGCGTTGGACAGGGTGCCCTCTTGATGACCTGCTCGGCAACGCTGCCAAGCCACATTTTGCTTAGGCCTTTCCGGCCATGGGTACCAATAATGATCAGGTCTGCTTTTTGGTCTTCTGCATAATCGATAATGGAATCGACGATGTCCCCTCTCATTATTTTTCGCTCACACCCGGCCAAAAACTTTTGATTCTTCTCGATTAATTCCTGCATCATTTTTTCGGCAAGTTCCAGCATCTCTTTGTCGAATGAACCAATAGAGGGGTACTCATAGCCGGCATAGCTGGGAGGAGGCTCCACAGCATGGATTACATGCAGCTTCGCGTTAAATTTTTTGGCAATGTACCCTGCATATTCTACGATCTGGTCGGTATGCTCGAGAAAATCAATCGGTACGATTATGCTGTGAATTTCTTTCATTTTTTACCTCTTTCGCCTATTTGGCTGTCATTTTTTTAAGGCGTCCCTGCTCTTAAAATAAAGCTTGAAATCATTGCCGGTTCCGAATTGTCGGATACTGCCGTCCCAGAAAATTACGGTGAAATTGGCGCCATCAATTGGTGCAAGAGCTTCACAAAAAAATGATTGTAGAGACAGCTTTCATAATGGAAACCATAACATTTACTTATCATTTTCAAAAAAAAGTTGGGTACTCCTGTGCGGACCTGCATGGTCGCAACTCGTCAAGAGATCGCGACTCTCTATTTTTCAATAATCATATGATTTCCTCAAGCAGCATGGGAAGAAGATTTGCTCATTTATTGGTGGTATTCGGCTGAAAATAACTTTTAATCTGTTCTGTTTTGCACTGTCAAGATCGACAAACGCAACACTGTATCGCCAGGTAGGTGCCTTGCTTTTCGGATGAGTGACTAATCTTTTCGACTTAACATTTCCCGAGACCTGACTTATCAAATATTCAAAGTTCGTCAGGATGTCAAAGATGAGAATATCCATCTTCAATGCACTCTCTGTAATTTCCGTTTCATTGGCGTACAAAAACGAAACGCCACCTGGGGCGAGGTCGTAAATTTTTGTTACGACAGGCTTGGTAAAATTTGTCAGCGCCACGATACCATTAGCCCTGGTTCTGCTTGATTTTCGATTGATGTGGTGGCCATCACGCAGACAGCCTGGAATTTTGATGCATTCCCTGTCAGGTACGATCTGGTAGAGCGGTCCTCTGTTTTGCCAGTATTTTTCAGTCATTAAAGCTTTACCGTGTTGTAGGGAATGAGTGGGTGCTGGCAGTTTATGAGGCAATGCAATGCTCCGTCTCTTTTTTTGTGAAAATTTCACCCTCGATAGTGTCAAGAGGATTTCGGAGTTTTTTCAGTATACCGACCAGTTCTACTATGACCAAGAATATGCAGCAGGAAAGTGGCAAGGGCAATACGGCAGATTAGCTGAGAAATCCGGTAATAAAATACCGCACTATAGTCTTGAAGTAAGGAATTTCTTTAGATTTATTTTCTTATTTTTTAACCGGAGTTTTTCCCGGATATTTTCTCGATACGATTCTATTGTGCTGATGGTAAGGCCCAGGAGGTCGGCTATCTCCTTGGTCGTTTTGTTTTGTCTTATATAGCGAATTATCTGCAACTCCCGAGGGGCAAGCTTGGCTTGGATGAGGGTACTATCGTGCGGCTGTTCGGCAAAAGCATCGAGCAAATTGGCCTGGGCGGTTGTCATATAATCCTTGGCTGAACCACTCACTTTGCTCTGCGCTTTTTTTAGGAGCGGGAGGACGGTTTCTATCGTTTTCGTGGCGATTTCCTGCCTGATGTCATGAAGTTCTTTTTCTCTTCTTTTCATTATGAAACCAAGAGTGGTGTTGGCATCTTCGAGTTCACGGTTTTTTTTCTCTAATTCTTTTTCTCTTTGCAGCAAGGTATCTAAAACACTTTGCAGTTCATCGACGGTATGGGTCAACTCAGTAGTTCTGGTTTGTACCTGGTGCTCCAGATTGATCTGCGATTGCTGGAGCTGCAGCTCAATTATTTTCCGAGTGGTTATCTCATTTTTCAGCTGTTGATTCTGATCGCGCAGTCTGGCCATCATGTTCTGTTTTTCAAAGCTTCGATTGGCTTTATTAAGCAGGTCTTCAAAATCACATGGTTTCTGCAGGTAATCGTCAGCCCCGAGTTTCAATGTTTCGACAGCCGAACGGACATTGCCGTAGCCAGTCAAAACGATAACGCCGATGTCGGGATACAGGGTCTTTGCCTTTTGCAACACAGCAATGCCGTCCACCTTGCCCATAACCAGATCGGTTATAACCAGGTCATAACGGTTTGCCTGCAGAAGGTCTATGGCTTCTTTGCCATCTGCCGCGGTGGTTACTTCAAAATTGTTTTTTGTAAGCACCCAGCTAATCGAGGAGAGGATGTTCACTTCATCATCCACCAGCAGTATTGATTTACAGCTCATTTACGTAACTCTCAATTGGCAGGAATACTGAAAAAGTTGAGCCCTTGCCGGGTTCGCTGTGTACCTCTATGCGGCCGCCATGCTTTTTAACAATGCCGTAACTTACCGAGAGGCCAAGACCTGTACCTTTTCTCTCCGATTTTGTAGTGAAAAACGGTTCAAAGAGATGGACCATATTAGCAGAACTTATGCCTTCACCATTATCCTCTATATGGACAACTATATTTTTTTGGTCAATTATTTGCGTGGTAATGGTTATTATCCCGCCGCTGGTACATGCATCTGCGGCGTTGTTGAGGAGATTCAGAACCACCTGTTTCAGTTGATCGGCAACCGCCCTAATGCATGGCAGATCAGCACCATATTTTCTGACAATGGTGATTTTTCGGATTTGAAAATCTTTTTGGCAGAGCAGTAGGAGACCATCAACGGTAGTATGCAGATTAACCTGACACATTATGCCGGAAGTAGGGCGAAAGAAATCCTGTAAATCGGCGATCAGGTTTTTCATTCTGTTGCATTCCTGGAGAGCAAGAGCGGCGAGTTCCTGTTCCTTTGTATCAAGGTTTGCGTATTGCTCTATCCCTTTGATAATGGTCATGACACTCTGCAGAGGATTGTTGAATTCATGAGCGATAGAAGCGGCAAGATTGCCCACGGCACTCAGCTTTTCGGAGTGGAGCAACTGCGCGTGCGACTGCTGCAGCTCAAGCGTACGTTCCATAACACGTTGCTCTAACTTGTCATGCGCTTTTTCCAAAGCTTCTTTGTCTTTTTGTTTCTCGGTAATATCGAAGAGATAATGCAGATAGAGCTCCTCATCAACCGGAATCCAGAATGCGTCCCAATAGATCCCATGAGCCCAGAATTGCCCATTCTGAGGTTCGCTCTTTGAAAAGCTCTTCGGGGCCTGACACCATGGGCAGGGTGAATCTCTCTGCAGCCAGCATGCGTAGCAGCGGTGACCCGGGACAACGCCTGCAGCAGCAGCAGCCTGATTCGAGGCGATAACCTGCTTGGTATCGTATGTCAGCAGCATGGCAATACATGGCAGAGCGTCGAGGAACAGTTGGCGAAGCAGGCTCTCTTTATGCAATTTATTTTCAGCTTCTTTCAGCTTGGTGATATCTCGGCCAACGGCCTGATATTCAAGCAGTTTGCTCTGCCGATCGAATAAGGCTCTGCCGTTCCACCGCTGCCAGCATATCTTTCCGTCCGGCAGATAGATGCGAAGTTCGATAATTTTAAATGGTTGAAGGGGAGTGAGCGTCTTGAATTGATCGCGCACGAGAGGCAGGTCCTCTTCGTGAATATTCGGCATGAAATTTGTGCCGAGTATGTCCTTATAGTTCACTCCGAAATAACGACAATAGGCATCGTTGACAAAGGTCAACCGCCCCTCGGGATCTAAGCGGCAGATCAGTTCTGTCTGATCCATGACAATCGCCCGGTATCTGTTTTTTAGCTCGAGTAGTTTTGTGAGATCCACCTCTTTGCGGATAGAAACATTGCTTACTGCAATGTGCAACTGGTCTGGTGGATTGTAGTCATCTAAACGAAAGGTAACCTCTATCTGGGCATAGAAAAATGATCCGTCCTTTTGTTGCAGGCGCAGTTCGTAGGATTGCTGCTGTCCTGTCTTCAGCAGCTTTATCCGATGGAGGTAGTACACATCCTGATCTTCCTTGACGATAAAGTCGGAAAAGCGCTGGTTGAGCAAATGGCTTCTTGTCATATCGAGCATGTCAGCGGCTGTCAGGTTGGCCTCGACTATGAACCCTTTGTCGTTGATGGTAAAATAGCCAATCGGAGCAAAGTTATAGAGGTCGGTGTAGAGACGATGGGACTGTTCGAGCTCTTGCTGGGCATTTCGTAGATCCTCGTTTTGCAGCTCCAGTTCAATCTGATAGGTGTCCAGTTCATGGACGAGTTTCTGGATATCCTCCTGGTTCATATCTATCTTTTTGGATCGAGCTGTCAGGAATGTCCGGGCACGTTTCCGCAGTTCGGGAAAATTTTTGTTATTCTTTTGCAAGCGAACCTCCTTATCCACGTAATGCCAACTTTTTACAAATTTATTGACCACATCTCAAGGTTTCGTCGAACTGGCGCCTTTTTCACTTAATTGCTGTAGAAAAAAATGTTAGGCATATTTTAAGGAAAAGCAATTTATTTCGGGATATCATTTCGCTTTCATCCCATCTTTCAAGGGTATCTCCTTTGATGATGCAGTATTACTAAGAACTTTGAACTTGTACAATGTTTATTAAAAAATGATTCGCGGCACAAAACACATTTATTACCCGGTCACCATAGCTTTTCTTTGTTCCTGGAACACCAGCCTTTTAATTATGAGATGGTTGCAATGCCAGAATCACCCGGAAGTGATCTTTACAGAAGCTCTATCTAAGGTTTAACTGAAGGGATTATCGTTTACAAGAGGGGGAGTGGTCGCGTTGATTTACCCTGAGGTGCACCGGATCGCTTGTTAAAACAATCCTCTATCGATACGGCGAAGATCATGATGAAATTATTTGTAAAGTCACTGGTTGTAGTATTGACAGGAATGGTATTAACTGTTGGCCAGGTTGTTGCGAGGACGATTTACGTTACGGTGAAAAACCTGACCGATGGGTTACTTCACTCCACTACTTATCACTGCGCATGATGGCGACACCCGGCTCTTTGAATTGGGTGCTCCGGCTTCTGGAGCTTTGCGGGCAATGGCTGAACCCTGTTGCGGAAAGAGTGATCGAGGTTCAAGGTCGGAAACATACATAAGTGATGATGCCAGACCATTACCAGGCTTCTCCATGATATACCAACGGTATAGCTTGGTTTGTCTGGTGAACAGTTACAATAAACATTGAGACCCAAAGAGATATGTCCACTTGCCCTTTGTGTGATTGCCCGGAAACGGTATTATTTTTTGAGGATAAAAAACGGCAGTATCGGCAATGTCATCATTGCCGGCTGGTTTTCGTGCCCAGGCTGTATTGGTTAGATACCGATCAGGAAAAGGCTGTCTATGATTTGCATGAGAACGATCCGAGCGATCAGGGTTATAGGCGTTTTCTCGCCCGGTTGAGTACGCCATTATTGCAAAAACTTGACGTTGAACCAAAACAGAAGGGGCTGGATTTTGGTTGTGGACCCGGACCGACGCTGTCGAAACTGATTGAAGAGCATGGCCATCAGATGGACCTTTATGATCCATTTTATGTCGATGACCCAACAGTGTTTACGAAAAAATACGATTTCATTACTGCCACCGAGGTAGTTGAACACCTGTGCGATCCACATCGACAATGGACACGGTTGTTTACCCTGCTCAAAAAAGGTGGATGGCTTGGCATAATGACCAAGCTGGTCACAGATAAACCGGCTTTTGCCTCCTGGCACTATATCCGCGATTTGACCCACATTTGTTTTTACAGTCAGCCTACCTTTATCTACCTGGCTGCGCGTTTCAATGCAGAACTCCATTTCGTTGCCGATGATGTCATGTTACTCCAAAAAAGGCGGGAGTAGTTCGTATCTTTCCGACTCCGCTTCTACGGCAAAATCCTCGGCCTTCTCAGTACTTTACAGATTGTTTTCTCGTTTTTTAAAGAAAACAATCTGTCTCAAGGTCCTTATACCCGTCAAGCGAGTACTGAAAAGAGTACCCGTCAAGCGAGTACTGAAAAGAGTACCCGTCAAGCGAGTACTGAAAAGAGTACCCCTCAAGGGAGTATTAAAAAGAGTACCCCTCAAGGGAGTATTAAAAAGAATCCCGGCTTATTTCCCGTTCACCGGGGTTTGCTTCCTTCTCGACAAAGAATTTCGGGTAGACCTGGTGATAGGCGGCAAATATCTCGTCGAAGGGCAGGTCGGCGAAATGACCATAATCTCTGACGTATTCCATGTGCTTTTGCCCAAGGGTATTGCATTCGTGGAAGATGGAATCTTCAGTTCCGTCAAACTCAAGCGGTTGCACATTGAACCGGGTGCACAGTGACAGGTTGAAGGCGGGAGTGGCTTTAACCCATTTGTCAGTGAGATACATCTCGGTGTAGCCATGGTAGACAAACAAATCCGTGCCCATCGCTTCCCGTAATTTGGCGGTGGATAAATGGTTGGTTACATCGGCAAAACCTAGGCGACAGGGGATTTTTTGCTGCCGCGCTAAAGCAGCGAGGAGCACAGCCTTCGACACACAGTAGCCGCTCTTTTTCTGTAAAATCGAACTGGCCTTCATAGCAGTACGGGAATATTGCAGGTCGTACGGGTTGTATATAATCTGGTCTCTCACAGCATAGTAGAGAGCAGTCGCCTTTGCAGCAGGTGTGTTGCTGCCAGCGCAGACAGTTGCTGCAAAATTGGCCAGTTCCTCATTGTCATAGTCGAGGAAAAATGTTGTTTTAAGATAGTTTTGTAAATCTTCAAGCATGATTTCAGTTTCCAGTAAAATGAGGTTTTCTTTTTTCGCTAAAGGCGTTAAGAGCCTCCATCAGATCGCTTGAAGGAATAATATTTGTGCTCACTGAGGCGACGTATTTCAGACCGTCTTCTATGGATTTACCAATACCATAATTGAGGACGTCTTTGGATGCCTGGACAGCCAGGGGAGAATTGTCGGCAATTTCTTTCGCCAGATTTTGTGCTTGTTTCATGAGTGCTGCGGGGTCGGGGTAAACCGCATTGACCAATTGGATCTCTTTTGCCCGCATGGCTGTAATGGTTTTTGCCGTATAGGCAAGTTCGCGGGCGTGACCTTGGCCAATGATTAAAGGAATTCTCTGAAGAACGCCGACGTCAGCCACAAAACCAACGGCTGCTTCTTTAAGGGAGAACAGCGCATCTTCGGAACAAAAGCGGATGTCACAGGCGGTTGCCATGTCCAGACCGGCGCCGAAACAGTGGCCATGGATAGCGGCGATGACTGGCTTTCGGCATTTTTCTATCGCCGAGATCCCGTCCTGGAGGTGTTTGATTTTGGGCAGTAACTTCCACTTAGTGCCACCTGTCTGGTTTTTGTCCATCAGTTCGGCTAGTTGTGGGACCATGCCCAAGAGGTCGATTCCGGCAGAGAAGCAGGATCCTTTGCCTGCAAGTATCACCACCCGGATTTCGGGGTCGTTGTCAAGGTCGGCAAAAATTTCCAATGGTTCAGTCCACGCAGCGGGGCCCATGGCGTTTTTCTTGTCCGGACGATTTAAGAAGACCCAGGCAACAGGCGGCTTTTTTTCCACCAGGTAAAAAACATATTTGCTCATTGTTGTTTCCTTCTGTTCTAAGGTTGTGTTTTCAAGAGTAGTGCAATTCGGCAATTTGACAAGGATTTGAAAGAGTTTCATTCAGTAATTGTGGCAGTGCAGAGCACACAAAAGCTTGGCTTGCACAATCTCCGTACCATGTTAAAGTATTGATTCCGGTTGTAATCCTTTGTTTTGTTGGCCTGTTGGGAGAGGATATGTTGAAAATTGCCATTCTGGTCCGTGAAGAAACGACTGCCCGATGTACCGGCCATGGATGTTTGCGGAGTTTTTTTGCTAAAACCGAAAGTTTTTCCCGCTATCGCGGCATGGACACCCAGTTGATAGGCTTTTTTCACAATGGCGGGGATCTGGATTATAAATTGGCTAAGATGAAGGAAGCCGGAGTGCAGGTGATTCATGTATCGACCTGTATGCGGGGCAAATATTCTGGTTATGAAGAATTGGTCGAAAAAATAAGCAAAGATTTTGACGTGGTCGGGTATACCCACGGTTCTGAACATGGCAAAATAATAAAAACTGTTTCTATTACCGGAAAACACATTTAGCATCGTACTGAAATTATGAAAATATTTTCCTGTACCCCGGCGTTTCGAAAAAGTATCACAGCCAACCTTGCCACATTCTCAAAAAACAGTCTCGATCCCAGAGATCTCAGGCGGGCTGCAGTGGCTCTTACCATCGTTGATTACCGAGGAAAGAGCGGGCTCTACAGTCTTGGCGATGCCCTGGACACCAGTGCCGCGATCATCCTCACCAAAAGAGCGGGAGGTTTGAAAAATCATGCTGGTCAATGGGCGTTTCCCGGTGGCAGTATTGATCCAGGAGAAAGCCCTGAACAGACTGCATTTCGAGAACTCGAAGAAGAAGTTGGCCTGTGTCTTCCAGAGAATCGACTCCTTGGTTGTCTGGATGATTTCATTACCAGATCTGGGTTTCATATTACCCCTGTGGTCATATGGGGTGGTACTGTGCCACATTTGCGCAAAAACGAGCAGGAGGTTGCTTCGATACACAGAATCCCTTGCGAGGAGCTTTTCCGACACGATGCACCTATTCTGCAAGGAGGAGAAAAAAACGGTCAACCTGTCCTCTTTATGCCGATCGGCCACACCTGTATTGCCACTCCGACTGCGGCCATGCTGTACCAATTTCGTGAGGTAGCCCTTGCCGGAAGAGCAACAAGGGTTGCCCATTTTGAGCAACCCTTGTTCGCCTGGAGTTGATCCAGTTTCTAGTTTATATATTTATATGACTGTTTCTACATATTTCTTCGATACTGACCGCCGACTTCATAGAGGGCGTTGGTGATCTGACCAAGGCTGCAGTGTTTAACCGTTTCAAGGAGTTCCTCGAAGATGTTCTCACCAGTGAGAGCGACGTCTTTCAGCCGATCAAGTGCTGCGGGGCAGTCGTTCTTATGTCTGGCATGAAAATCTGCCAATCTGCCAATCTGCTCGTTTTTTTCCTCGTCGGTGGATCTGGCCAGCTCTACAGCTGCGTTCTGTTGATCAAAATTGGTATCGGGGTTGCGGAAGGTGTTTACGCCGATAATAGGATACTCACCGGAATGTTTCAGCCGCTCATAGTACATTGATTCTTCCTGGATCTTGCTTCGCTGAAAACCGGTTTCCATGGCACCGAGCACGCCGCCCCGGTCGGTGATCCGGTCAAAGAGGTCAAGAACGGATTCTTCTACCAGATCGGTAAGCTCTTCGACAATAAAACTGCCCTGGTTTGGGTTTTCGTTTTTGGCCAGTCCCCACTCCCGGTTGATGATAAGCTGAATGGCAAGAGCACGGCGGACCGACTCGGAGCTGGGGGTAGTAATCGCTTCGTCGTAGGCATTGGTGTGGAGACTGTTGCAGTTATCGTAGATCGCACAGAGCGCCTGCAGGGTGGTCCTGATATCGTTGAACTGGATTTCCTGGCAATGCAGGGACCTGCCGGAGGTCTGGATATGGTATTTTAATCGCTGTGATGATGTTGTTGCCCCGTATTTCTCTTTCATCGCCACAGCCCAGATACGTCTGGCCACCCGGCCAATGACGGTATATTCGGGGTCCATGCCGTTGGAAAAGAAAAAAGACAGGTTCGGGGCAATCTGATCGATATCCATGCCTCTGGCCAGATAATATTCCACGTAGGTAAAGCCGTTGGACAAGGTGAGGGCCAACTGAGTGATCGGGTTTGCTCCCGCTTCGGCGATATGATAGCCGGAGACGGAGACCGAATAGAAGTTCTTGACGTCTTTGGCGATAAAATATTCCTGAATATCACCCATCATCTTCAGGGCGAATTCTATGGAGAAGATGCAGGTGTTCTGGCCTTGATCCTCTTTCAGGATGTCTGCCTGGACGGTGCCGCGTACATTGGCCAGGACCATGGCTTTGATTGCATCGTATTCGGCCTTATTGGGTTGTCGCTGTTTTTCGGCAGCAAAACTAGCCACCTGCTGGTCAATGGCGGTGTTCATAAACATTGCCAGAATAATTGGCGCGGGTCCGTTAATAGTCATCGATACCGAGGTAGTAGGCGAGCAAAGTTCAAATCCGTCATAGAGCTGTTTGACGTCATCGAGGGTGCAGATGCTCACGCCGGAGGTGCCGATCTTACCATAGATATCCGGCCGTATGGCCGGATCCCAGCCATACAAAGTGACTGAATCAAAGGCTGTAGACAATCGTTTTGCTTCATAGTTTGCTGAAAGCAGTTTAAACCGCCTGTTGGTCTGGACCGGACCGCCTTCGCCGGCAAACATGCGGGTAGGGTCTTCACCGGTGCGTTTTAAGGGAAAGACGCCGCCGGTATAGGGAAAATATCCCGGTAGGTTTTCTTTTCGAATCCAAAGATAAATGTCTGCCGGATCGGTAAATTTCGGCAGAGAAATCTTGGGGATTTTCGAGTGGGAAAGGGATTCAGAATAAAGAGGCACTCTGATTTCTCGGCCTCGTACTGTATAGATAAGATCATCCCCGGCATAGGATTTTTTGATTTCTTGCCAGCTGGCCAGGCTTTTTTCCGTCTCCCTGTCTATTGCTTTTGCCTTTTCATCAGCTTCAGTTCTGAGAACTTCAAGAGTTCTGGCGATGTCGTCTCCGTCTTTTCTGCAGAGGAGATCTATGGTCTCTGTGATATGAAAGTTTTCGCGTACTGCCTTGGCTTGCAGACTTGACTTGACGTGATAACCTCGGACAGTAGCAGAAATTTCCGAGAGATAACGGAGTCGATCCGACGGAATAACGATAGACTTTGATGAGGATGTTTTCTGCTTTGGTTTAGGCAGACCGGGTTGCAGTTTAAGAGCGGTGTTTTTAGCGAGTAGCTCTATGATGCCATGATAGAGGGCGGTAATACCATCATCGTTAAATTTAGACGCGATGGTGCCGAAAACCGGAAAATCCTCCGCGGAAGTCGTCCACTGTTTACGGTTTCTCTGTACCTGTTTTCTGATGTCACGGATGGCATCATCGCTACCTTTTTTCTCGAATTTGTTAACTACGATAAGATCGGCATAGTCGAGCATATCAATTTTTTCCAGCTGGGAGGGTGCACCGTATTCACTGGTCATTACATAGATAGAAATATCACTAATGTCAGTAATTTTTGAGTCCCCCTGGCCAATACCCGCGGTCTCAGCGATGATCAGGTCAAAGCCTGCGGCTTTAGCAACCTGGATGGCCTCCGGCAGTGCCTCGGAAATTTCACTCGCTGAGTTTTGGGTTGCCAGGCTGCGCATGTAGACCTTATCAGAGGTGCTGATCGAATTCATGCGAATCCGGTCGCCGAGAAGTGCACCGCCTGTTTTGCGCCTGGAGGGGTCGCAGCTGATGATAGCGATTCGGATATCTTTAATATCATGGAGAAATCTGACGATTATTTCATCCGTCAAAGAAGATTTTCCAGCCCCTCCCGTTCCGGTAATGCCGATAACAGGTGGATTGTTTTTTTCGGCAAGTGGGGCGAGCATTGCTGTTAATTCATGCAATTTGCCGTTGCCGCCGGCTTTTGCCTGTTGTACGGCAGAGATAAAACCGGCGATGGATTTTGGACGGCTGTAGCTGAGCTTTTCCGGGCGGAGATCATGGAAAGGCAGGGTCGGAAAGTCCAGAATTTTAATCATATGATTAATCATTCCCTGCAAGCCCATGGCAGCGCCATCTTCCGGAGAGTAGATCTTCGTCACCCCATAGGCCTCCAGTTCTTTGATCTCTTCTGCAACGATAACACCGCCGCCACCGCCAAATACCTTGATATGGGAAGCATCGTTTTCCTTCAGAAGGTCGATCATATATTTGAAGGCTTCCATATGCCCGCCCTGATAGCTGGACATGGCAATACCCTGAGCATCTTCGTCAATAGCGGTGTCGACAAGTTCCTGGACCGATCTGTTGTGGGCCAGATGGATGACTTCCACGCCAGAATCCTGCAGGATTCGTCGCATGATATTCGTCGAAGCGTCGTGACCGTCAAAAAGAGACGTGGCGGTGATTACTCTTACAACATTTTTAGGTCGGTAAATTTCAACATCCGCGTGCATGGTTGCTCCTTCGTCGTTACTTATTTTTTTCCTCAAGAAAGCTCATGATAAACTCTGTCTGTTGTTCAATGTACTGCTCAATTGTGAAATTCTTGGCAAAATACCAGCGCCGAAAAGCCCAGATATGACCGATCACCGAGATGTTGTGACCAATGAGATTGATTGTATCGTCGTCTAGTTGCGGCAGTTTTCCCAACTCCCGGAGTTCGCGCATTGCCTCTATAAAGAGATTGGTAATGCGCAGTTCCGCCTCGAGGACCTTCTCCTGCCATTTTAAGGGTAAAAAATGTGTGACCTGGTACATCAACAGCACATGGTCGCTCATCCGGTTACAGACCAGGAAAAATTCACGAATTACCTCGGCAAGTGCGGCTTTACCAACGGTTGGCCGGGCGAGCGCTTCCTTTACGCCACGTTCAACCTCGGTATGAATAGCTATGCAGACCAGGTATAAAACATCATCCTTGGTGGATACATATTCGTACAGTGAGCCAATAGAAAGTCCGGTTTCCTTGGCCAGAGCCCGGGTTGTTGTTTTGTGATAGCCGTTTGCTATAAAGAGCTTCACCGCTGCATCAACAATCTGGCGCCGGCGCTCTTTCACCAGTTCCTGATTTTTAATATGGGTTACAACTTCAGGTGAATCTGTATCCTTGTCCTGCATTTATTACACTCTCAGAAATGTAGTTTTTGCTTATTTTTGCTTTGTATCAAATCATCAGCCGTGAGAAAGTATCCCAAAAAAAAGGGAGAACAAAAGCTAAATTTCATCAAAAAACTACCTGAGTAAAGCGGCACCAATGACCAGGCGCTGAATCTCACTGGTTCCTTCATATATTTCCGTGATCTTGGCATCTCGCATCATCCTCTCGACCGGGAAATCTCTGGTGTAGCCATAACCGCCGAGAATCTGGACCGCCTGGGTCGTTACCTTCATTGCTGTCTCACTGGCCATAAGTTTGGCCATGGCCGAGGCCAGGGAATACGAAAGACCATTGCTGGCCTTATAGGCTGCGTTGTAGATTAAAAACCTGGACGCTTCCGTCTGGGTGGCCATATCGGCCAGCTGAAACTGCACCCCCTGGAATCTGCCGATAGGGCTGTCGAACTGTTTCCGCTCCTTGGCATAGTTTACTGCCACATCAAGTGCTCCCTGGGCGATCCCAAGGGCCTGGGAAGCTATACCGATTCGGCCGCCATCAAGGGTCTTCATGGCAATTTTAAAACCCTGTCCCTCTGCGCCGAGAAGGTTTGCCGCAGGAATGGCGCAATTTTCGAAAATCAGCTCCAGGGTAGGGGAGCTGCGAATGCCCAATTTCTGTTCTTTTTTGCCAAAGGAAAAGCCCGGCGTTCCTTTTTCAACGATAAAGGCGCTGATGCCGTGATGTTTTTGGGCGTTCTTGTCAGTTCTGGCAAAAACAACATAAGTCTCCGCTTCGCCACCGTTGGTAATAAAAATCTTGGTGCCATTAAGAATCCACTGATTACCTTCCTTGAAAGCAGTAGTTTTGGTGCCGCCGGCATCGGAGCCTGCTGCTGGTTCGGTGAGGCCGAAGGCACCCATCTTCTCACCTCTTGCCAGCGGCGCGAGATACTGCTGCTTCTGTTCTTCACTGCCGAAAAGGTAAATGGGATTGGCACCGAGGGAGAGGTGAGCTGAAAGGGTCACACCCGTGGATGCACATACCCGGCTAAGTTCTTCGACAGCTATTGAATAACTTATATAGTCTGCTCCAGCACCGCCATATTCTTCCGGGAAAACAATACCGGTCAGGCCGAGTTCCCCGAGCCTGTCAAACATCAGGGCACGATCAAAGCGTTCTTCTTCATCACGGACTTTTGCGGACGGTGCTACTTCGGCAACGGCAAATTCACGAACCATGTCACGAATAAGGTTCTGTTCTTCAGTTAATTCAAAATTCATGGAATCTACTCCGGTGAAACTGGTTGGTTAAGCACCCAGGGAATATATTCCTGGGTGCTGTAGCGGTTATTTTTTTGATTTCGAGCTCAACTCGGGAAAATCACTGTAAAAATATTCATGTTTTTCGGAATGACCGCCTTTTTCCTGACGATCGATTTCCTGCTGGCGTAATTCAACCCGACGAATCTTGCCGCTCAGGGTTTTCGGAACCTGCGGGACAAACTCGATAATTCGTGGGATTTTGAATTTAGCCAGGATTTTTATGGTATGTTGGAACAGCTCAAGGGCGAGTTCTCTTGATGGCTGTTGATTCTGTTTGAGAATGACAAAAGCTTTAACGAGCTGATGCCGCTTTTCATCCGGCACTCCGACGATGGCCGATTCGGCGACAGCCGGATGCTCAAGAATGGCGCTTTCCACCTCAAAAGGACCGATACGAAAATCCGAGGATTTAATTACATCGTCGCTGCGGCCGACAAACCACCAGTAGCCGTCTTCATCGATCGAGGCGCGATCGCCGGTGTAGTAATAATTGTTCATAAAGACGCCGGCCATTTTTTCCGGGGCGCCGATATATTCGGTAAAGAGACCGATCGACCGCCATTTATCCAGTTTGACGACGATATGCCCGGGCTCGTTGGCGACGGTGAGCTCTTTGCCGTCATCATCAACCAGGGCGACATCATACATGAATGAAGGATGGCCGAAGGAACCACTCTTCATCTTACCGTTCATCCAGGGGTGATTGCCGATCATAGCCGTTGATTCGGTCTGCCCGTAAAAATCCCGGATCTCTGTGCCGGTGAGCGCTTTCCACCGAGTGATAACCTCAGGGTTCAACGGTTCGCCTGCGCCGATTGATTGACGGAGGTTGGAAAAATCAAATTTGGAGGTGTCAAGATTGATGAACATACGCCAGGCGGTCGGCGGAGCGCAAAAGGTGGAAATTTTGTGGGTGGTAATCATCTTCAAATATTTATCGCCATCCAGCACGGTAAAGTTGAAACCGGTAGCGGTGGCACCTACGTTCAGCGGGGCAAAGAAACTTGACCAGGCCCATTTCGCCCAACCGGGAGCGCCCAGATTATGGTGAATGTCGCTGGTTTGTATGCCGGTCATGACTGAGGTGGAGAGATGGCCTAAGGGATACGAAGTGGCGGTGTGGCCAACCCGCTTTGGCAGGCCGGTTGTCCCGGAAGTGAAAAAGCAGAAAAGTAGATCACTCGACTTGGTTTTGGCGGGCTCTGCCTCTGTCGGTTCTTTGGCGAGATCAGTATAGCTGGTCCAACCAGCTTTTTTACCACGAACCAGTTTGATTTTAGGGGTCATCTTGGTTATTTTCAGGGCGGCATCGATGAGATCTGTGTAGATTTCATCGGCGAGGATTGAATCCGGTGGATAGGTTTCAAAACGAAACTCGAGCTCTCTTTCCGTCATGGTGGTGGCAGTCGGGACGGCAACAAGTCCGCCCTTGATGCAGGCATAACTGGTAAACCAGGTTTCCGGGACGATTGGCATCATCATGTACATATTATCGCCTTTCGCGACGCCTGTCTTTCTCAGCCCATTCAAACATTGATTGCTTTCTGAGGCAAATTCACGATAGGTGTAGCTTTTGCTTTCCTCCGTGAGGATATCAGCCCAGATAAAGGCTTTTTTGTCACCTCGTTCTTTTACATGCAGTCCTTCAAAAATTTCGTCAGCCCAGTTGAAATATTCAGGGAGTTTGGTAAAATTGAGCTTTTCAAAAAAAGCTTTGGCAACATCCTTTTTCTGGTCATTATCATCCATCATATTGATGTCCATTACTTCTCTGTACAGATCTGCCATGCCCATAGGTGACTCCTTACAGTTCAGGTTTGAGAATGATGAAGGGTGCTGAGAACTTCTCCCTTGGATGCCGGGCGCACAACTGAGCGCTCGGTCGGTTTTGTCGATAAACTAGATAATAATTATTGATGTTTGTCAAAGGATTTTTTTATCCTTTTGTTGGAAGAAGAAAAAAAAGCAGCTTCACTGCTGCGTGTATTCAGCAGGATCGAAGGTTGGGATTCACTACGATATTGCCGAGGCAATATTTTATAACTGTCGTTGAAAATGATTGACAAAGTGTTATTGGTAGATAAACATGAAGGCCGATTGAGCGCTTGGTCGGTTTTGATCTTTGGCCATGCAAGCTCTGCACTGCTCGCATTATAAATTTGCTGGAACATGAAAGTTGAAAACCGGCTTGAGATAAAAGATTCTGAAGATGAGGCGGATTATGAAAAAGGCAGTCATTGTCAGCGCGGTACGAACACCTTTCGGCAGTTTTGGCGGATCTCTCAGTAAAATAGGGGGGACGGATCTCGGGGCTCTGGTTATTAAAGAATCGGTTCTTCGTGCGGGGATTGATAAAGCCCTGGTTAACGAATGTATAATGGGTATGGTTCTTCCCTGCGGTTATGGCCAGAATCCTGCCAAGCAGGCGGCAATTAAGGCTGAACTGCCGCAAGAGGTTGAAGCGTTCACGATCAATAAGGTGTGTGGTTCGGCATTAAAAGCGGTAATGCTTGCTGCCCAGGCTATCCAGTGCGGCGACGCCGAGGTGATTGTCGCCGGCGGCATGGAGAGTATGAGTTCTGCGCCGTACTATATGGAAAAGGCCAGATGGGGCCACCGAATGGGCCCGGGGAAGATCGAAGACCATATGGTCCACGACGGGCTCTGGGATGTGGTGAATGATTTTCATATGGGCATGTCCAATGAACTGAGCAGCGAGAACTGGCAGGTAACCAGAGAAGAGCAGGATCGGTTCGCTGAAGAATCGTACCGGCGAGCGCTTAAGGCGGTTCGTGAAGGTGTGTTTAAAGATGAGATTATTCCTGTGCCGCTGCCCCAGAGAAAGGGGGAGGTAAAGTATTTTGCCACCGATGAGTGCCCCCAGGAAACGAGTTACGAGAGTTTACAAAAGATGCGCCCGGCTTTCCAAAAAGACGGGGTCGGTACCGCCGGAAATGCCTCAATTATCAGTGATGGAGCCGCTGCAGTCGTGGTGATGAGCCGCGAAAAGGCCAAAGAGCTGGGCTGTACTATCCTCGCTGAAATCGGCGCCCAGGCGTCAGCGGGGATCGAGCTGAAATATGTGCTTATGGCCCCTATTCTGGCCATTCCGAAAGTACTTAAAAAAGAGGGAATTTCGCTTGCTGATATCGATCTGTTTGAGATTAACGAGGCCTTCAGCGGCACGTCCGTTGCCATAAATAAGGTACTGGAGCTGGACCCGGATCTTGTCAATGTCAACGGCGGAGCTGTCGCCATGGGGCATCCGATTGGTGCCAGTGGCGGACGGTTGCTCGTCTCTTTGCTGCATGAGATGGGGCGAAGAAATGCCAAAAGGGGTTTGGTGTCTCTTTGTTTAGGTGGTGGCGAGGCGGTGGCAATGGTAGTGAATAGATAAGAGCTAAGCCCGCCAAAAAGCTTTGCGGGACTCTTTTCAGTACCCCCTTGACGGGTGCTCTTTTTAGTACTCGCTTGACGGGTACTCTTTTTAGTACTCGCTTGACGGGTAC
>CBDTUM010000054.1:0-24855 GCA_965363495.1 uncultured Desulfopila sp. | reverse complement strand
TTTTTATAATTATGGTCTTTGTGATGCACAGTCAGCTCTTTCAGTTTCTTTCCAGTAAAATCACGACCGCAGTTGGCACAAACCCATGGGAAAATCTTCAGGGCTTGTTCTCGATATTCAATTTTTTTCATTGTATTCTTCTGCTCCGTAAAGAGTGATACTACCAAACCTCGGAAAACGGGAAAAAAGCCGGGAATCGGCTATCCCCCATTGAGGAGAATAAAGTCCTTACTGCAAAGTATTTTCTGACATCAAGCAAGAAAGTACTTTGTAAGATACTCAATTCCTTTGGTATCGACCAACAAAAAATTTACGAAAAAAGTTGTCTCACAGCAAAATAAGCCAAAGGCAGAAAAATAGCCGGGATTAAGTTCCCTACCCGTATGGCGGTTACTTTAAGCATGTTAAAACCAATAGCCATTATGAGCAAACCACCCACAGATGTCATCTGCTCGATTGTTGCAGGAACCAGGAAACTCTTCATGAAGACCGCTGTGATTGTGATCATACCCTGATAAATAAAAACCGCGGCACTCGAGAACATCACTCCCAACCCCATTGCCGATGCAAAAATGATAGAAGTAACCCCATCAAGCACCGATTTGGCAAAAAGAGTCTGATGGTTTCCAGTTAAACCACTCTCCAGGGAACCGACTATTGCCATGGAACCAACACAAAACACCAGACTCGCAGTAACAAACCCCCTGGCAAACGACTTCGAATCGTTAGATTTGGCAACAACTTTGCTTTCAAGGAATGCACCGAGACTTTCAAGCTTCTTCTCGATATTCAACCATTCGCCAAGCAAAGCGCCGACAATTACCGAGAAAATAATCACCATCAGATTGTTGGAGACTAAAGCGCTTCTAATACCAATTAGAATCACTGAAAGGCCCACGCCACTGAGAATAATTTCTTTATAATTTTCAGGGATGCCTTTACTGAAGAGAAGACCCAGCAAACTGCCTGCTATAATGGCTAAGGCATTGACTATTGTACCCAGCATATTCGTTTTCCAAGAGGTAATAGAAACGTCCGAAACAACATTGCGGACAAGGTTGGACACAGCTCTTGCACAAAACGGCAGTTATACCACTATGAAGAGATTTTGAAACGTTTCTTTTAAGACAGATTGAGATCACAATACAAATGACAAACAATATATTCTACCCTTGAGTTTTACTGAAAAAGAAGGAATAGTAATTGTAAGATTCTCAACGGCGACCACATGATTTTCCGATGATACAAGACATCACTTCCAAACTTTATTCAGATATTCCCAAGGAACCTCTGTACCACTACACCAGCTTCAAAGGTCTCTTAGGCATCGTTGCCAGCGGGGCTCTCTGGGCAAGCGATATCAGGTACATGAACGATTCCGCCGAGCTAAAGCATACGGCGGATCTTATCCGTACCGAAATCTTCCGTCGTATAGCCTCCGGACATGCTCAACCTGACCTCCTCAACCAGTTTCTCGACTGGGTCACCCATCGCATCACCAACGGACATATGCTTTTTGCCTCTTCTTTTCGATCAAACGGCAACATGCTCAGCCAGTGGCGCGGCTATAGCAGTCTTGGCAAAGGGGTAAGCCTCGGCTTCGATCCCGACTATATCCTGTGCTGTGCGGAGCAACAGTCTTTCCAGATCGGCAAATGCATCTATTGCAGTAAAAGCCAGCAAAAGCTAATCAGCCAGGTCATCGATGCCGTCGAAGTTCTCGCCGAAGGATACCTTCCTGCATTAAGCAATAAGGGAAAAACCGACGAACACTCGTATCATTCTATCTTCCATATGCTGGAGAGTGACCTGCTGCGTCTTGCCGCGATTTTGAAACATCCGTCATTCGCCGAAGAAGAGGAATGGCGCATCGTCTCACCAGTCATCACCGATTACGTCAAGGCCCCGGTGCTATTTCGCGAGGGCACTTCAATGCTGGTACCCTATATAGAATTTAGGTTCATTACCAAAAAAAACGCTCCTATCGCCCTCGATCATCTTTTCTTAGGCCCCACCCCCAACATCACCATCTCAATGAACTCCCTGACAATGTTTCTAGCAAAAAACGGTATTCGACCTGACAAGGGCGTCTCCTACTGCCAGATTCCTTTCCGTGCCAAGTGAGGTTATTGGTGCGGTCAAACAAGAAGAGAGGAACATTGCCCGAAAAAATACATACAAATTCGCCTAACTGAAATTGGCGAAACACTCTACTGCCCGGCCAGGTTGATAAAGCAACCGTGGAAGGTGGAATCCTGGGTGTTACCTGCTAAGACAATTCTCCTGTTGTTTTTTGACATATGTTAAACTGCTCTTCATTTGTAGAATTCTGTTCAGCATATGTCAATTTGCCCTAATTCTGTTTATTGGAGAGATGCTCCTTAAAAAATGCAACAGTACGTTCCCAAGCAACTTTTGCCTGTGCTTCATTATAGCGTGGCGTAGAGTTGTTATGAAAGCCGTGTCTGGTGCCTTTATAATTATACATGACGAAATTCTTGTTATTTGCTTTTAATGCATCTCGATATTTTTCCTGAGTAGCATTCACCCGCGGATCATCCTCGGCATAATTAATCATGAGGGGTGCCTGGATTTTCGAGACATTTTCAAGGGCCGGGGCTACACCATAAAAAGGTACTCCAGCATGCAGGTCTGCACCCATAATTACGGCAAGCTTATTGACAACGCCACCGCCGTAACAGAAGCCGGTTGCGCCTAACTTCCCATTGGATAATTCATGGTTTTTTACAAATTTCGCGCTGTTCATCATATCCGTGAAGAGTTTATCTCCATCCAAGGATTTCTGCATGACTTTACCATCATCATCGTTGCCAGGATACCCACCGATCGGTGCTAATCCATCCGGAGCAAGCACTAAGAAACCTTCCGTTGCTAACCGACGAGCCACATCCTCTATGTAGGGATTCAGCCCTCTATTCTCATGGACAACCAGGACAGCTGGAAAAGGGCCGTCACCAATAGGCTTCACTAAATATCCACGCATCTTCCCGGATGAACCTCCCGGCGAGTCATATAGAACGTATCTGGGTTTGATACGTTCATCAGTAAAAGAGACCGTTTGAGCTTCCGTATAGCGCGGCAACAATGCTTCAGCCATAACAAGTGCTGACCCGCTCGCGACAACAAGTACCGAAGCTTTGTTGAGGAAATCTCGCCGTGTCATCTGGGTATGACAGTATTCATCGTATAAATCATATACTTTGGGATCGATAGATTCTTTAGCCATGATTTCAATTACCTCGTTAATATTAGTGTTCAATAAATGTCTGAGAAACCAACCCTACTCCATTCCAGGCGACCTCATAAAAACAACAACTACTACCAATTACCTAACAATGTTTCAAGCAGAATAAGGACCTTCTCTTGATAAAACGGGCCAGTTTTACGTTATACAATACGAGCTGTTTACTGTACGTAACAAAGGAAACAGCCACTGTAAATATCATGAAAATTTTCGTATAACACTACTTGAGATCAGACTGTCTATCTCTGGTTCTAAAGAAGACTGAAGGCCTAGCACATTTCAACTTGCCGCCCTTGCGAGCTTTTTCCAGACTCGCTCACCAATGTATATTTTATCTATTGTATTTTTTCCCTATATCGAAGCTTCGACCAATAACTTTATCAAGAGTCCAGTATTCCCGTAGACCGTGACCATATACAAAAGGAGCGATTTTTTCCATTATGAGATGGCCTTCCGAATTGACGGCCTCCTCATCGACTTTGATATCCATGATCTCACCTATAAACTGGGTATGCAGGCCGATATCAAGGCTATCAAGGACTTTACATTCGATAATAAGTGGAAACTCATTCACATACGGAGCGTCAACAATTTCGGAGCGTATCGGAGTCAAGCCGGTGTTTTTAAACTTGTCAGTATTCTTCCCGGAGGCAATTCCGAAATAGTCAACTTCTGCGACATATTTTTCCGAAGGAACGCTGATTGTGTATGCTCTGCGCTCCATGATTGAGCCATAGGAATAGGTGGCCTTGCGAAGCGAAACAGTCACTGCCGCCGGTTTTGAACAACAAATGCCGCCCCATGCTATGGTCATGACATTGGGTTTGCCGCTCTGATCGTAACTGCCAACACACCATACGGGGGTAGGAGACGCCAACGTGTCAAAACCTATCGATGTTTTCATCTTTCTTCTCCTCTCATGTGTATGGAAATGTTAAATAAAATAGTATATAGGTCTGGGTAAATTTATCCAAAGCCCCTGCAACCGTTGACACCTTTCGTACGTTTTCTACATCATATTCTAATGGAATAGCCCACAATTTTGCAGGAGAAACAGAAACGGCAAACCCTCATTAAGGCACATTTACTGTTAGTAGTACTAGAGGTAAATGGATTTTTCAACGAACATAGTGACAGGTTTTGGCGTAGGTATTTTGTTACTGCCGCAAGCAGAAGCGATGACCAGGCAGGAATGGACTCTGTCACTTATCCTGTTTGTCATGCTGGTCCTGTGGATGTCCGATTTCCTGCACCATATCTCGCCTGCCTGGATTGCCATGGTCGGAGCCTGCATTGTTCTCCTGCCTTTTGTGAATATTGTCAGCCCCCAGCTCTTTCAGCAGAAGATCAACTTCGGATCGCTATTCTATATTGCCGGAATTTTAGGTTTAGGCCAGATGATCAACTACACGGGTTTAGGTAGTTTACTTGCCAAGCAGTGCATTAATGTACTACCTCTTGATGTGGGAAAACCGTTTTTGAATTTCATGGCTCTGTCCAGCCTCTCTATGATTACTGGAATCTTCACAACTCAGCCGGGAATCCCTGCCGTGCTGACCCCGTTTTCCGGGGAGTTGGCAACATCAACAGGCTTTCCGATTAAAGTCGTCATTATGACCCAGGTTCTCGGCTTTTCCCAACCGCTATTTCCTTATCAGGTTCCACCACTATTGATAGGTATGCAAATGGCTGGCGTGCATGTCTTTAAGGGGTTTAAGCTCTGTTTTTTCCTCGGGATTGGTGCGATTGTGCTCCTTTATCCCGTCGACTATCTTTGGTGGCACATCCTTGGCTGGATATAGGGAAAGATATTGAACAAGTCACTCTGGAAAAAAGAGTCTACTTGTCTAACAGCTCAGTAGATTTGCTGCTCTATTTCAAGGCTCTTCAGTTGCTTATGTTACCACGCTCGAGGAGTCTCGTACCTCTCACTTTTTACCTGCCGTCCTGTCCGAGATTCAGGAATAGCAACGCCTCCATGCTCTAGAATAATTATTTAATCTGAGCCTTGATATAGAAGTTAGGATATAATGTGAAAAGTGATGATTTTAAAATACAGAACCAGCATTTTTTACGTCGGGTTGGATGAAACAAAGATTTTACAACGTGGCGGATCTCATAGAGCTTTCATACTTCAAAATCAGACAAGGAGGTTAGTATGGAAAAGAAACTGGTACCCCTATGTGTACATTCTGAAAAAGATTTTAAGAAACAGGGCAAAACCATCATCAAACTGGCAAAAAAACAGGGCCTCATAGCCATTACAAATCGGTTATCACTTTTTATAGACAAGACTTGCCGCCGCTGGTGGTTCGCTGATAAAAAAATCGGTATTCTCCTCTCAGTAGAGTATGGATTGACTGACAAAGAAGCTGTTAATTTTCTCACTAATGAAATTTCAAGCTAGTCTCCACCTTTTGCTGTCGGCCTGATTTTTCTCTTTTTGAGATCAATCGGGCCTCTTTTTTGAGCTGCCACTCAGCAGGAGACAGTTCACAAAGCAGGAGTTACCACGAATAGTATGGATAGCTCCTTGTTTTATCAGATTGTTTGCAAACATTTTTCGAATCTGTTTTGAATAAGCTCAACGTTTAGCTGAAAACATCTTTGTTTCCTCTTTTTCTAATCGTGATTGATGATGCGCCTTGAATGTAGTAACATTACATATAGTTATCCGGGTTCTGACAGTAAGGTTCTTGACAATGTGAATTGTACCCTCAGTCGTCCAGGGTTCCATTCTATCTTTGGCCCTTCAGGAGTGGGAAAGAGTTCGTTCGCACGACTCATATCAGATGAAAATCACCATGAGTACCTGGGCAAGATAGAGCTCACGAAGATACATACCATCCTCTATTCATATAATCTGGAAAGATTACCCGGCTGGTCAAGTGCCGGAGCGCATCTGGATAAGGTGGTCGAGAAAGAGAACGAAGAATTAAAACAGGAACTCATCAATATTTTCGAACTCTCTTCCTTTCTTGGTTCCCGGTTCCACCAGCTTTCAATGGGTCAGCAGAATAGAGTGAACCTTATCAGGTACCTGCTCCAGGAATTTGACATTCTCATCCTGGATGAAAGCCTGGCAAATGTAGATGAAAAGCTGAGACAAGCTATCATACTTACGATCAAACGAATTTTTCCTCAGAAGATGTTTCTATATATCTCCCACAACCTGATGGAGGTCTCAACTTTTTGCGATGAGATCCTGGTCTTTGGCGGCGGTTCCACCGGAAAAAGCTACTGTACGATTCAGGGCCAGAACTGTTATAATTCGGAATCTATAGACCGAAAGAAAGTTGACGCGACTATGCTGGAGATAATGAATGCTTTTTAGACGAATCTCCCAGTTCCTTATTGTCTACCTTGCTGGAATCTCCGGTCTCCTTCTTGTTAAACTATTATTGGGATTGTCCGATTACGTAATTCCCGGGATCTCTCTTATATTTGAGACTGCCGAAGAAACAGCAAAAGGGTATTTTCTTGATGTACTCAACACACTCCAGGTCACAATAATAGGTCAATTCATCTCAATAATCCTTGCCTTTACCGTGGGAATAGCCGGAAGAAAATCCAGCTGGATGGGATCATTCATAAAAATGACTGCATATAATATCCAAGCATATCCAATTGTTGCCCTTGCACCAATCATATTTATCCTTCTGGGTGACGGCTTCATTCCCCGATTGATCATAGCTTCTATGATCTGCTATTTTCCACTGCTCCTCTCTGTTCTTGGAGTAATGTCATCACCAGTAAAAGACATAGAACATTTTTATAACTCGACAGGAAAAATGAGATGGCAGCTTGAAGTAAAAATACGCGCCTTTGAAAACTTGAGCAAGCTCGCAACAGTTATCTCGGGGAGTGCAACACTTGCAATGGCAGGGGCAATTGTAGCTGAATTTATCGCTGCCGACGCAGGAATCGGCTATTCTATCCGAATAGCACTTTACCAGAGTGACCTGGCTAAGATTTTTGTCGCGCTGTTTATGATTGGCATAGTCATCTCTATCTACCAGGGGCTGCTTGAAAGCGTCAGCAAGCGAATTCAAAAAGCCTGGGCCATCTCATCAGAGAATTAAGATCATTTTCAAGGAAAGTGAACAAATGCGAAAAAATCAACTGACATTCGGGATACTCCTGTTCTCAATACTATTGTTCGCATCGAGCACCCAAGCTGACGCCAAAGAACTGACCTACCGACTGAAATGGCTGTTTAACGCATCTGTGGCCGGCGATATATATGCCGAAGATAAAGGTTACTTCCGTGAGGCCGGTCTCCAGGTCAAGATAAAAGAAGGAGGACCCGGGATAAATGCAATTAAAGAGCTAGAACTGGGCCAGGCTGATTTTGGGGTAGCTTCTGCAGACCAGGTAATTAGAGCTCTTGAAAAAGGTGCAGAGGTGGTCGTGCTTTTCCAGATTTTTCAAATCAACCCCTTGCAGTGGATTTACCGGGAGACGCTTCCTGAAATAACAGCTCTTTCTCAGCTAAAGGGCACGAGTATCGGCATTACCTTCGGCGGCAATGATGAGAGCATCATGAACACCCTCCTGGCAAAAGGTGGTCTCAAAAAGGATGATGTGAAAATCCACAGTGTTCGTTTTGATTTTACCCCTTTTCTTACAAGAAAAGTACAGATCTGGCCCGTTTATCGCAATTCTCAGGGAGTCATTCTCAAAGATCGCCTCCAGGCCGAGGGTGAGGATGTTCGATTCTTTAACCCGGCTGATTTTGGTGTTAATTTCGTTGCTAACTCCGTTATCACCTCAAAAAAAATGCTAAAAAAACATCCCGATATAGTTGAAAAATTTCAAACCGCGCTCCTTGCTGCCTGGAGAGATGCAATGGATCCAGCTCATCAGGAGAGTACACTTACATCAATTGCTGCCCGAGATAAAGACAACAATGCGGCGATAAGAAAGCTCCAATTAATAGCAACCCGAGAATTGGTGGGGACCCAGAATTTTGGAACGATTGATACAGATGCCTGGATACAAACTGAACACATAATGCTGCAGGAGCAGCAGATAAAAAAACCGGTAAACATACAAAACTGGCTCGGGAAAGAAGGCCTTTTGATCAAGATTAATGCTGGAGTAATACAATAAATGCAACACACTAGCTGGTAACAGCACCCTCAGCAGCAGAAGAGACCAATCTCGCATATTTGGCAAGAACACCGCTCTGATAAGCACTTGATGGCGTTTGCCAGTTCCTTCGACGGCTTTCTAATTGGGCTTCTGTAACTAACAGCTGCAAAGTTTCAGTTTCCAGATCGATTACTATTGTGTCACCTTCGGCAACCAAGGCAATGACTCCACCAACCTGGGCTTCCGGGGTGATATGACCGACCATGATGCCGTGGGTACCACCAGAAAACCGGCCATCGGTGATCAAGGCGACACTGTCACCCAAGCCAGCTCCCATCAACGCCGCCGAAGGAGAGAGCATTTCACGCATCCCCGGCCCCCCTTTCGGCCCCTCATAGCGAATGACCACGATATCACCGCTATTTACCTGTCCTCCAAGAATAGCCGCCAGGGCGTCCTCCTCGCGCTCATAAACACGAGCTGGCCCGCGCATGGTCGAAAGTGCCCTGCCACTCTGCTTAAGCACGCAGCCATCCTTTGCCAAATTCCCGTGTAGAATGCGGATATGTCTTCCAGCTGGTGCGTAGGGAGATTCGGGTGAATAAATCACCTTTTGATCGGACGGTAAGGGGGCAATACCCGAAAGATTTTCGGAAATGCTTTTTCCGGTGACTGTCATACAATCGCCATGCAGAAAACCAGCATCCAAGAGCAGTTTCATAACCATTGGTACACCGCCTAGCTTGTGCAGATCGTTCATCAAATACTGACCAAATGGCTTGAAGTTGCCGAGTAAAGGCACTTTCTTGGTGATGGTCGAGATATCCGCAAGAGACAGAGGAACTGCCGCCTCTTTAGCCAGTGCCAGCAGGTGCAGTACTGCATTGGTTGAGCCTCCAAGTGCCCAGGCAACGGTGAGACCATTCTCAAAGGCCTTGCGTGTCATAATGTCACGGGATGTCATTCCCTTGTTGAGCAAAGCAGCTAAAGCAAGGGCACTGCGTCTGGCATCATTTTGTTTCTCACTGGAAATCCGATTTTTTCGGTCAACAGCCATGTTTGACGAGGATCCCGGCAGGCTCATTCCGAGAGCTTCAATCGCCGCGGCCATTGTATTAGCGGTGTACATGCCACCACAGGAACCTGCCCCAGGGCAGGCATGACATTCGATGCCCCGCAACTGCTGTTCGTCAATCTTACCGGCAGCATGAGCCCCAATACCTTCAAACGCGCTGACGATATTAAGTTCTACCCCCATATGCTCTCCAGGTAGAATACTGCCACCGTAGAGGGTTAGGCCGACTAAGTCGTTTCGAGCAATCGGCATCAACGCAGCCGGAATGGTTTTGTCGCAACCACAAAGGGTTATAACACCGTCAACTTGGTATCCTTCGGTCATCAATTCGATGGAATCAGCTATCACTTCTCTACTGACCAGCGAATATTTCATCGCCTCAGTCCCCATGGAGATGCCATCGGAAACAACCGGTGTCCCAAAGATAATAACCTTACAGCCAGCAGCTTCGAGTTCAAAATGAAGCAGGTCCCCCAGTTCACGTATGTGATCGTTGCAAGGTGTGCCATTGGTATAGGGCACTGCCAGAGCTACCAGTGGTTTGTCAAAATCCTCATCGGTGAAGCGCACGGCACGTAACATGGTACGCGCTGCAGTCCGCTCTATCCAATTGCCAGTATCTCGATTACCAGTTATGTTAGTACTACGAAGTTTCATCGTGGCCTCACTCAGCTAAATCTTCAACGTAACCACTGCTGGGCATCTGAGCCTAATTGCGATCAGACTAAAATCACCAACCAGCTGGAGTATCCCCAGCTGGTTGGATCCTGTAACGGTCAATGATCTCTCCACTAACCATTTAGGAAAAATTTTTAGCTACATTACAGTTAGTTACAAATGCAACGGTTTATCAAGCCATTTTACCCAGAGTATGAAACTCTCTGATACTGCAGGGATCAATGAGAATTTTTCCCCTCTCCCTGATGGCTCGCAGTTCATTATTTTCCAGGAGTTGATATATAATTTTTCTGCCAACCCCAAGGTACTTGGCAGCCTCAGAAACACTTACAAGATCAGGCAATTCATAGTTGGGCAATATTTTCTGCATTTCAAGACCTCAATGCGTATTTTTATAGATGAATTTGACCATCGAAGGCAACCTTTTTGCCTTACGTAGAACACATGGCTCTCTGCAACGGGAAATTATAAGCACTGACACCGTCTTTAGAAGGTTACTTTTTATCATGCTCATTCATAACCTTTCCATACTCCTCATGCTACCCGGCACCTTTTTCATGCTTGCCGCCTGCATCATGAGTCTTAAGATGCAGAGCGTTCTTCCGGTAGCCTCCCAGAGGAAATGGCGAATGATGTCCTGCCTTCTGGCCTTCTTTTCCTGTGGTTATATCTTCTATCTTATTCTTCAAGTCCAAAAGTTCCAATTTCCTCTGGAGGTTATAACAAGTTCGGTTTTTGTTGGTGGATCAGTCTATGTATTCCTGGTTATCAGGCTGACCCAGGGAACAATCAGGAAAATCAAGAAAAGCGAAGAAGAAACACGTAAAGCCAATAAAGCGCTGACTCGTGCCTATGACTCTACCATTGAGGGTTGGGCTAAGGCGTTGGAGCTCAGGGACCAGGAGACAGAGGGGCACACCCAGCGTGTGACGGAGATGACGTTACTGTTATGCCGGGCATTTTGCCTGGACGAAGAGCAATGCATTCAGGCCAGAAGGGGTGCGTTGCTCCATGATATCGGGAAAATGGCCATATCAGACAGTATCTTATTAAAAACAGGCTCTTTTACCCCTGAAGAACGCCAGGTAATGCAAAAACATCCTGCTTATGCCTTCCAGATGCTTTCCAGTATCGGTTACCTGTATCCTGCACTGGATATTCCTTATTGTCATCATGAAAAATGGGACGGAACTGGCTATCCCCGCGGCCTGCGAGGGGATGAAATACCACTGGTTGCCAGGATTTTCTCTGTCGCTGATATCTGGGATGCCTTGACAAACGAACGCCGCTACCACCATGCCTGGTCAAAGAGCAAAGCCCTTGAATACATCAAATCGCTGGCAGGAACACATTTAGACCCGAAAGTGGTAGAAAAATTTTTAGAGATGATGCGATAAACGGCATTTGACAACAACTTCAACACTGCTGGAAGTCGACCATGTTGGGAAGGGTCGTTACATGGGTTCTGCTGCAAAGTATGCAAAAAAGTTAAACTCCCGCTTTTTTTAGCTCAACTATGCCGCCAACGTGCAGAAGGTTTCCGCTAAATTTATTCGTTTTACGCCTCGATGATCCTGCTCAACTATGTTAGTGAGATATTTTTCCTGTCAGATGTCAATAGAGGTGTTGTTTTTTATTATACTCTTTGGGAGCAGACGTAATAGTATCACTTCTGTCGGTGGTGATCTTCTCAGGAACTCTATTGTGGTCGATCAGACTTTTACCATAACCACAGAAAGACAGGACATATCTCTTCAGCTAGGGATAATCCCAGGATAGATGAGTCAAAGTATTGTTCCTGGAAAGGCTTTGGCCGTGTAGCGGTTCAGTTATAGGCCCCGAACAGGATATAATGAAGCTTGGGCCAAGATGGTAAACGGCGCCAGAACATTCGCCTTAATCTGGTAGGTGCCGGCATGAAGTTGCTCCTCGCACTTGAGACGCAGATTGCCGATCGTCATGGTATCAAGGGTACCCCCCAGATTCATGCGAAAATGCACCCTAAGGAATTTTCAAAGATAAGGTGGGAATAGAATTTGGACAAAAAACAACGCTCAGTATTTCTGGAATACCATAACGGCTGGAGGATCGGCCCCTTCCTTTCTTTTTAGGGTAAAAAACCGGGGGAGGTCTCGAGACTGCGCTCAACGCGACTTTGGAGCGCACATGAGGAAGCGGTGTTCTGTCATCACACAACTTCGGCAGGGCAAACGATTTTTGGTGCCGCAGGGGTCATTACATACTTCTAACTGACCTCTGCTCGATACGTATTCTTCATTCCGGAACAACCCTGTTCAATCCAGAATGATAGGCTTACCACCATCCTGCTGACATAACCTTTGCAAGATTGGATAGGGTTTTTGCTCCAGGAAATCATCAAAATTCTCCACATAAAAAATGTGATTATCATAGTAGTCTCTGAGTTTTTCCATGTTGCCTGTTTTAAGAAAATCTTCACTGATATTCGTAAATTCGTCAATTTCTGACAGGTCACACGAATAGTTTCCGTAACAGGCCCCCGGCGTCGCGCCAAAAGGCTGGTCAATTATCGCGTCAACAATATGAGAAGGGATTGAGGTCAGGAGCGGATGGTTCAGGATACTGGAATTTGGGATAATTTGTTCGGCGGTGACGATGGTGTTAACCGAATTCTGAGCTATCTCGTAGCAGGCACATTGATCACCGAATATTCGGCTGTTACCGTACATATCGGCAGCCTGGACGTGGATTAACGCCAGGTCCGGACGGTTGGCCGGAACCAGGTTGATATTTCCCCCGGTAAAGGGACAGATGATTGTCCGGGCATGTTCGATTGGCTCAACGTCTCTGTCGCCATGTTCTATGTTCGGTATGTCTGAATCAACAGTTGCTTCGGCATTGGCGCAGGCTGACGGGACGTAATTGGTGCAATATTCCAGTGAGATCGTTCTTTTACTGGTCAGATATCGGAGTAACGGTGTCTTGCAGGTAACTTCGTTTCCGTGCCAGCCGAGTTCGATTTTGCGCAGAGTCAGGTGGTGGGGTTTAAGTATCATGGCCCCAGCCAATAGTTCACAGCAGATAGAATTGGATTGGACAGAGAGCGTCAATTCACGTGCTCCCTGGCGAATAATTTCATGTATGCTCGCAATCGGGGTGCGATTGGTGACCAATCCGCCTATACCTATACTGATTCCATCCTTTAGAAAGTGTGTTACAGCCTCAGTGAGAGAGGTGCGTTTATCATACATTTCTGTCTTTTTAGAAACATCTTCGATACGCGCCTCTCTAAGTGCTGTCTCTAGCATGGCCGACTTCCTCATTAAACTTTTTTCCTGTAAACGACGACCATTCAACAGAACCGTCCTTCCCAAGTAAATATTGTTTTGCGGACCCTTCGTAAGATTGCGGAACTCTAAAATATCCACGAAGAGTTGTAAATCGGCGACAAACTCAAATTTCTCTAGATGGAAGCACACAGCGAATGCGAGAAGAAAACGTCAAGAAACGTAGGTTGAAAACCTACAGCGAGGAGGATGTGTTAAAATTCAGGAAGACATCGGGATGGTTGGTCATGCATGGCATTGCCGCAGAACCGTGTGTGCCATTGATATGGAGACTACAATTCCCCCTTCTCCAACCAGCGAACCGCGGAATGTATCAGATCTGAAGCATTTTGCAAGTCTAATTTTATTTTGATGCGTTCCCTATATGTGCCAATTGTTTTAACGCTCAAATCCAAGTGAATCGCAATATCCCGTGTAGTCATCCCCTTGCCGAGCAGGCGAAAGACATCAAGCTCCCTGTGGGTGAGGCGATCAATAGGAGAACGGATATCTTCCGGAGAGTGACTGAGGAATTTGTTGAGGACATTGGCCAGGAACTGTTTTGAAGCATATTTCTGACCATCGAGGACCATACGGATCGCCTTGACAATCGATTCCGAAGTCTCTTCCTTCATGATATATCCACTGGCACCGGCGCGAAAAGCTCGCTCTGCGTAAAGTGATTCATCATGCATGGAGAGAACCAAAAGAGGTAGATGGCGAGAGTCTCGATGCAGCTCTTTTATGAGTTCAATGCCGTTTCTCCCTCGCAGGGTTATGTCGATGATGACCAAATCTGGTTGTGTTTCCTCGATGATCTTCATCGCTTTATTGATCGTGTCGGCTTCACCACAGACATTCAGGTCTTTTTCTGTTTCAATCAGCTCTTTCAGTCCAGTACGAAAAACCGGGTGATCTTCAACAATTACAATACGAATCACTGCCATTTCCTTGTTCCTTTCAGCTCTTGATGCACGGTGCATATCTTAAGCGTCAATAGTATCCTCAATAGTTACATCGTGGAGGGTGACAATTACCTGTGTTCCCCCTTTGGGGCCTGGTTGCACTGTCAATTCTCCTCCGATCCGTTCCGCCCGGTACCCCATGATCTTCAAGCCCATTCCGTTTACATCATGTTGGGGGTGCATGCCGATTCCGTCGTCCTCGACGGTAATTCGAACTCGGTCCCCCACCATTTCCTGACGTATATTAATGCTGCATGCCTCGGCATGTCGAACACTATTTGAAACGGCCTCTTGAATTATCATGAAAATATGGATTATATCCGTACTGTCTTCGAATGACAGATGTCCTCTTCCTTCAAAAGAGCAGGCCAGGCCATATAGTTCTTCAGTGTTGGCCGCCAGTTCCTCGATAGCTGCCTCAAGTCCGCGATCAACCAGAAAGACAGGGCAGAGTCCGCGCGCCAGTCCTCTCGATTTACGGATGGCCTCCTTTATGAGCGTGCGAATTTTCCCTGCAAGCTGAACCGTCTCGGAGTTTTCGCTTTCGAGTTTTTTTTCTAATATTTTGGCCATTACTTCGGTGCCAATCAGATGCGGGCAGAGGTCATCATGGATGTCATGGCCAATTTTGCGGCGTTCTGTCTCGCCTATATCAAGGATACGTTCCTGAAGTTGTTGACGTTCGGTTATGTCTTCCATGACGACAAGAACATAAGTCTCTCCCCATAGGTCAATGAGGTCCGCCGAAACGAGGGCTTGTCTCTTTTCCCGGTTACGGGTATGAAAAGTCATGGCGCGTTCGCGGATATTTTTATTGAGGGCAAATTCTCGCTGTAACTTAATGAGATCATTGACAAATGCAACTTTTTTCAGGTGGATCAGGGATCGATTGAGCAGCATAGTACTTTCATAGCCTGTTGCCTTGACGAAACTGTCGTTAACGCTGACTATCTTTCCCTGAGAATAGCTCAGGATCATTATCCCAATGGGACTGAGGCTGAAGGCTTTAGAAAACATCTCCTCAGATTGTCTGAGGGCAAGTTCTGCCTGGGCCCTCACCTGGAATTCCCTTTTCAGGTCATTGCTGTAACTTTCCAGCCGCGCCATGAATTGATTGAAATATCCGGCAAGCTCGCCGATTTCACCACTGTATTGACCGTTTATGCGGGAAGTAAAATCCCCGTTTGGAACCTTCGACAAATGGGACATCAACTCCTGCAATGGTGCAGTAATAGCGCGGCTGATTATTAAAGAAAGGGGCAGGAGAAGTATGAGCGCAGTGACCATTGCCCCTATCATAAATCTGCGGATGGTATCAAGTGGCGCAAAGCACTCATCGAGATAGCTGGAAGAGGCAACAATCCACTGGAATTGGGGAATGTAATTGAAAATAACAAGTTTTTCCCTGGGCTCCGTATCTTCCGGGTTTTGCCATGGGTAAATGATTTTTCCCTTCTTGCGGCGACACACCTCCTGAATAAACAGCCGTCCCTTGGCATCCTTCTCCTGGAAAATATTATGGCCTTCCAGTTGCGGATGGATGATGAGATTTCCTTTTATGTCCATGACAAAACTGTAACCGGTATCTCCAAAGGTGAGGGCTAGAATCTTCTCCTTGAAATCGTCAATTTTGACAAGTTGGTGGAATTCGCTACGATAGGCTGATACCGAGATGATCCAGTCCCATGGAGGAAAATACGACATGTACAGTGCTTTTCCGCGTTTATGGGCTTCTCCCGGGTTTTTCCAGTCGTAGTTGAGATAGCCATTCTTGCGACGTTTCTGGTCATTAACAAAACCATATTTTGAAATGTTAACGCCTACTAGTGATGCTTCCGGATGCACCTGCAAGACACCATCACTGTTAATAGTGTAAATATATCCGGATTTACCAAGATGCTGGTGTAGAAAAATCTCAGCTACCTGACGTTTTGCCTCCTGCTCGGAAAGTGCACCTTGGATGGCAAGTTGATGGTAGTAACGAGCGATTTCCAAATTTTTTTCAGCAGTCGCTCTAAGGTAGTTTTTCAGGGAAACTTCGGTGGCTGTTTCCACCATATTGAGTAGGGCGAGGGTAGATTGTTCGAGTTCATTCTCAATATTTCTTTCGATGGTCAACTTGACGAAAAAAAAGATACCCAGGCTTGAAACAATAAGAATGAGGAGAAAAGCGCAGGAATAACTGACAAAAAGTTTGGTTCTGATTTTAAATTGAAAAGACTTCAAATGCTTGGCTCCATCCAGCTCCCCTTCGGCAGGGATAAGTAACATGGTATTAGCATACCAGTATACGGTAAATCGCACACGTCAGCAAGAGCTCGAAATGTGTTACCGGCAGCTACTGGAAATTCAAAACCTTATCTTTCAATTATGTACCGTCTGTCAGACTGGAGCGGATTTGTCTAAGTCACCGAAATCCTTTTTGGATGTTTCATACTTACAAGATATCGAGGAAAAGCTGCCTAAATAATTATCCAACAGCATTAATCGGTAACCCACGACTGCGCGGGCTACCGATTAATGCTGTTGTTACTTTTGCCACTCGTTATTGTTTTTGAGAAGAAGCAAGAGGTTGCACTATAGTGCCATGAACTGGTTCACCTTTGTTCCGTAATATGGTGTATCTCGACTTACTGGGCGCGTTTAACAAACGCCTGGTTTGGGTCAATATCTTCACGAATCATACGAACTTCTTCTACCGTCGGTGGCTCTAATGTAGTGACGTTGGGGGCTACCAGCAGCTCGAAACCGGTTGCGGCCTGAATGGACTCAACACTTTCACCTGGGAAAATCTGCAGGATACGCATACGGTGGGTCTCTTCGTCGAAGTCGAGAATAGCCTTGGTCGTTATGACACGATAGGGACCTTTACCCTGTAACCCTGCTTTGTATCGTGCATTAGGGCTGCCATCGAGATAACCTGGACTTGTCAGATACTGTAATTTCTTATTGAATTTACGTTTGTCATGAGGAACGATGAGGATGGTGCGCTCACAGGAGGCGGCCATATCGCTGGCACCGCCACTTCCTGGCAGACGTACTTTTGGGGTCTGGTAACCAGCCGGGAAGTCTCCGATCATGGTCGAATTGAGATTTCCATACATATCCACTTCTGCTCCGCCGATAAAGCCAAAATCGGCATAACCGCGTTGGGTCATTTCGAAGGCTGCATTCAAACCTTTTGAATAGGAAGCACCTGTAAAGGTTTTTGAATCACCCACTGAGAGCGGCAGTCCGACCTTCAGAGGAGGACCAACAGCACCTGCCTCAAAGACCGGGATCAGCCCGGGGGCATGGGTCCGTTTTGCGAGAAGAGATGCAACCATTGGTAGGCCGGTACCTACAAACACCACTTTATTGTCTTCCAGTATTCTAGCTCCGGCAACAACGATAATCTCCTGAGCAGTATAGTCGGTTGAAGCTGTCATGATAACTCCTTAAGTCTTATGGTAGCGTATGTTTGTCTATGCTTATGAATACAAAGTGTTATGCTAGCCTTTCACAATTAAGAGACTCGGCTCTCTGGCTTGCCGATAACTCTTTAAAGGGAATCTGTGAGATAAAATCGCCGAAGTCTTCTACACCAAATATGTTTTTATCATAGTAAGCCTGTAAGAGCTCGGGTGAGTCACGCTTGCACATTGCTGCCGCGCCTTCATGAAATTGTTTGATGTGATCACCGTTAAAGTAGTAATGGCGACGACATGCTCCAGGATAGGCACCAAAAGGCACTTCGATGACGGCATCTACCGCCATGAAGGGAATAACTATATCTCTGGGGTTGCTCACTATCAATTCATGGGAAACAAGTTGTTCGCAGGTGACGATGGTATGGGCGGAAGCCATGGCAATCTCGGCGCAGGTACAGTCTGTGCCACGAATGATGCAGTTACCAAACTTGTCTGCCGCCTGAACGTGGATAATTGCGACATCGGGATTACTTGCTGGTAGCAACGCTATTGGACGGCCGGTGAAAGGGCAGTCGATTACTTTAGTACGGCTTGTTTTGAGAATATCACTCCCTAAAGGACCACGAGTGGGAATGAAGGGGAGCCCCATGGCACCGGCCTTGAATCTCGCGGACATATTATAGTTGCTCCAGTCTTCAAACTCTACCAGACCACGCTCGGCCAGATATCTGCACATTGGAGAAAGGCCGAATGCTTCATGAGCCCAATAGGCGAGTTCGATGCGTTTTATAGAAAAGTGACTGTCGTCGAGCATCATCGCTCCGGCCAGATAATCCGGAGCCATTCCGGCGGACTGCCAGGAAAGCGTCAGGTCCTTGAAACCGTGACGTATCATTTCGTGGGTAATAGCGATTGGCTGTCGAATATTTACAAAACCACCGACACCGACATTATCCCCATCTTTAATAAATTGGGCTACTGCCTGCTTCAGCGTCATTCGCTTGTCTTTCATGGACTTGTCTTTGTTGACGAGCTGTTCTCTGGCTGCATCGGGAGATAAACCTGTCCAGTACATATCAGCGTAATCTTGCAATTTTCTACCTCTCTCTGTTGTTCACACATGTTGAGTTGTCCGGAGACGCGTATGAGAAGATTTCCGGTACCTAGATTAGAACTTACGGCCACTTTTGCGATAAAACAGGTACATTTTTCTCATCCTGAGGCGAGACATTATGTTCTCGATCAACAGAAGCTTGTTTCCTGTTTTGGACTGGCAGGCATGGAGTATCTCTTTTTCACACCACAGTGGCATACTGTTTGTGGGAGCAGACTAGCCTTTTAAGTAATAGATGTAAATAAGCGATAAACTTATTGTTTTCGGGTTGTTAACGACAGAAGCCTAGGGAAGAAAACCTCAACCTCTGTGGTTAATGTACCTACAGCGAGGCTGGCCGATAATGCATAGATGCACGATGTCGACAGGTAAATATAAACTCAGATTTGACACAGGATATGAAGGAAGAAAATGCAGAAATCGTTCCCCTGCCCAAGAAGGTGAGGGCAGGGGAACAACAGAAGGCTAGCGGGCTAGTTGTTTCCGAAGGAAAGGGGGGGGGCTAACCTTCTAAAAGTACAGATGCCAGATATTCTCTATTGAGTCGGGCGATATTGCGGATGGAGATGCTCTTAGGGCATACCGCTTCACATTCTCTTTCGTTGGAGCAATTGCCAAAGCCCTCTCTGTCCATGGTTTCAACCATGTCAATTGCTCGTTGCTTACGTTCAGTCTGCCCCTGAGGCAGGAGACAAAGCTGAGAAATCTTTGCACTTGTGAAAAGCATAGCGGCACCATTTGGACAGCTTGCAACACAGGCTCCGCATCCGATACATGATGCGGCATCCATTGCCAGCTCAGCCGTCTGGGCGGAGATTGGAATGGCGTTGCCATCCGGTGTTCCCCCGGTATTGACAGAGACATAGCCGCCTGACTGGATGATGCGGTCGAAGGCGGACCTATCAATAAGAAGATCTTTTCTAATGGGGAATGCACGGGATCGGAAGGGCTCGATAACCAGAGTGTCGCCATTATTAAAGTTGCGCATGTGCAATTGACAGAGAGTGACCGCTTTTTCCGGACCATGAGCAACACCATTGACAACGGTGCCACACATACCACAGATACCTTCTCGGCAGTCGTGGTCAAAAGCAACAGGGTCATGGCCTTCTTTGGTTAATTTTTCATTAAGAACGTCAAGCATCTCCAGAAAGGACATTTCGGTTGAAATTTTATCAAGAGCATAGGTCTCAAATTTTCCAGGAGAGTCGCTTTTTTGTTGTCGCCAAATTTGTAAATTCAGGTCTATTTCGCTCATATTAGTATGTAAGGTAGAAGTTTAAGTTAGCAGGTTCATCCCCCGATATAAACGGGACAAGCGCTTTAGTGAGATCAAGTTTTAAGGCGCTCATACCCACAAGAGATTACTTGTAGCTTCTCTGGCTGGGAGTGACATTTTCGAAAACAAGCTGTTCTTTGTGCATTACCGGCTCTGCATTTTCACCTTTATGCTCCCAGACTGAGACGTGGGAGAAATTAACGTCATCACGCTTTGCTTCATTTTCTTCAGTCTGACTTTCTTCACGTAGATGACAACCGCAGGACTCCTCTCGAGCCAAGGCATCACGAACCATGATCTCGGCAAATTCGAGGAAATCGGCAACACGCCCTGCCCGTTCAAGAGACTGATTTATCTCCTTTGTGTTGCCGGGGATATATACCTTGTCCCAAAACTTTTCCTTAATTGAAGGTAGTTTGGTAAGGGCATCTTCCAGTGCTTCCTTGTTTCGTGCCATACCACAATTATCCCAGAGCAGTTTGCCAACTTCCTTATGGATTTCATCGACGGTAACTTTGCCAGCTGGTCCACCTGCGCTGTTTTTCAAAAGCTTATTAATTCGATTCTCAACTTCTTTTTGCCCTTCATTAAAAGCGTCGTCAGATGTAGAAACAGCTTTGAGACTATTGGTTCCCAGATAATTCGCGACAGAGGTCGAAATCACAAAATAGCCATCAGCCAATCCCTGCATCAATGCACTGGCACCAAGGCGGTTGGCTCCATGGTCGGAGAAATTACATTCTCCAAGGGCAAATAAGCCAGGGATTGTCGTCATGAGATTGTAGTCTACCCAGAGGCCACCCATGGTGTAGTGGACGGCTGGATAAATCATCATGGGTTCTTTTAGAGGACTGCTGTCGGTAATCTTCTCGTACATTTGAAAGAGATTGCCATATTTTTTCATGATTGTTTCCTGGCCATCCCGCTTTATCGCATCGGCAAAATCCAGGTATACGGCGAGCTGAGTACTCCCTACACCTTTGCCAAGATCGCATTGTTCCTTGGCGTTTCTGGAAGCTACGTCACGAGGGACAAGGTTTCCGAAACTTGGATATTTTTGCTCAAGGTAATAGTCCCTGTCGGCTTCCGGGATGTCGTTAGGGTGTCGTTTGTCTCCAACTTTTTTGGGCACCCATACTCTACCGTCATTTCTCAGACTCTCACTCATGAGAGTCAGTTTGGACTGGTAGTCACCATGTACCGGAATGCACGTAGGATGAATCTGGACAAAGCTCGGATTAGCAAAGCCGGCACCTTTTTTATGGGCACGCCAGGCAGCAGTCACATTAGATGCCATGGCGTTAGTGGAGAGAAAATAGGCATTACCGTAACCCCCCGTAGCCAGTAAAACCATATCAGCGGAATATTTTTCAATCTCTCCGGTGATTATATTGCGGGTAATAATGCCCCGTGCTCTTCCATCCACGATGACAACTTCCATCATCTCACGACGGTTGTACATGGTCACATGACCAGCATGAATTTGCCGGGAAAGAGCGCTGTAGGCGCCGAGCAGCAATTGCTGTCCGGTCTGCCCCCGTGCATAAAAAGTACGTGACACCTGTGCACCGCCAAAAGAGCGGTTCGCCATGGTTCCACCATACTCGCGGGCAAAAGGCACACCCTGGGCAACGCATTGATCAATGATGCTGTTGCTCACCTGAGCAAGCCTATACACATTTGCTTCACGAGACCTGAAATCGCCGCCTTTGATGGTGTCATAAAAGAGACGGTACACGGAGTCGCCGTCTGTTTGGTAGCATTTTGCAGCATTGATACCACCCTGTGCGGCGATGGAGTGCGCGCGGCGAGGGCTATCCTGAATACAAAACGTTTGAACTTGATAGCCTTGTTCTGCAAGAGTTGCGGAGGCTGAAGCACCTGCGAGACCTGTACCAACGACAATAACTTTATACTTCCTTCGGTTTGCAGGATTGACCAATTTACTGTTGAATTGATGGTTGTCCCACTTTTCACTAAGAGGGCCTGAGGGGATTTGTGAGTTGAGTTCCATTTTCTGTACCTTTCCTGAGGCTGAAGGCAGGATTCCTGCCTGGCAGTTGAAAATATATTAACCTGGGATATTCAGAGAGCTATCAATACGATGCACCAAGGCCGGTCAAGAAGTAGAGGGCAATTCCACCAAAAAAGAAGAGAAAGAAAGCCGGTACTATGAATGTAAGTTTGGCAATGCCGTTATTGTAACGTGGGTGGTTGATACCAAATGTCTGCAGCATGCTCCAAAAGCCATGGCTAAGATGCAGGGCAAGAGCACAGAAAGCAACAATATAAAAAAGCGAATAAAAGAAATTACTCAGATACAGCTTGACGAGTTGTGAAACCTCAATATCGGCAGGTCCGTTGTTGAAGCCAAAGACATGAACAAGAATAAAGAGCAGGATGAAAGTTCCTGAATAAGGCATCATTTTTGAGGCAAATGAATTCTTTACCACTCTGGTATTAACAGCATATCGGGAACCCCCAGCATTTCGATTGCCGAAAAAGAGGTTAATGCCGAATCCTATGTGCACAAGCAGGATGACGAGGAGTCCAAAGCCGAAGAGAAACACAACAATCGGCAGGCTATGCAGTGCGTTTGCATAGGTCTGAAAGGCGTGACTACTGACAAAAATTGCGGCGTTTCCTAATGCATGTGTACAAAGAAAAAGGATGAGCAACAATCCCGAGCTTGCCATGATAATTTTCTTTCCAATCGACGATGAAATAAATTTGATGGGCCACATATCATTTCCTTAGGTTGAATTAAGAGTGAAATATAACAGGACTTACCCCAAGCAATTTTACAGAGGCATAAACTTGCTAAACGGTTGTCTATACTTACGCCATACATTTACAAAACGGCCGAACAGTCCAACAAAGTTACCAATTAAGTTTTATGTGATTTCTTTAAAGATGACATATCTACATATCATGTTATAAATATTTAATTTATCATGTGTAGCCAGTAAATTGACAAGCTTAAAAAACCGTTAGAGATAACCATGTTCTGTTTTGTTTATGAGTAAACATCTGAAAAGTCTATATAATTAAAATCTAACCGCGTTCTTTTGTAAATACCAGAACATTGTTACCCTCCTTTGTAAGGGGAAAATCAGTGATTTACAAGAAGAAAATCGACCGTTATCTTTTTAAAAGCAGACAGAACCATATAAAATACTGTTATATATAAGATTTAAATATTAATTTCTTTGTGGCCAGATTGAGGGAGAAGCGGTCTATTTGCTAGTAAAGCGTATTGTTTTTTGTCAAGAAATTCTCTGTAGATTGCGAACTCGATAACACTGTTCTTTTCATTTCAGAATGTACAGCGAATGGTGGATATCCCCGACAGCGTAGATATGAAGTGGAACAAGAAGAGTCTCAACCAGTTATCATGAAACCCACATCAAGTGGGGGTATGGCAACGCTTCGTTCAAATATTGCAGTAGGGGGAGCGAACCGCAATCAAGTCAATTATGGGTCCACATTATTCGCCAATAGATATACATTGAGTGATGAGGGATCTCTTCGATAGAGAGATCTAAGGCATTTTGCTCTTCTTTATAAATTTCTGAAGTTTTCTCTCCTTTTTCTTTGCCTGGGTTGGGGGGGGCAACTCCGACACAGTAGACTTTTAAAATCTTCTTTACGTTTTGCTGTGCAACTTTGCAGATAGGCAATTGAACTTTCAACGTTGACTCAGATTGTTATGGTACTATCACTGAAAAAGTAGTCGGGTTATAGCCACCGCACGACAGCGCGATATTATGTGTCTGTTTCCTTTTCAGGAAAAATTGCCAAGACGCTGAGTGATGCCTGTATGGACAATGGCCTCACTGACAATAAACATCGCGACAATGAAGATGACAACCGGGTCGGAGAAACCGGCCAGGGATTGCTCGATGCTAAGCACGCCGGAAACCATAAAAACAAGTATAACCAGCATCGCAACGAGATCGCTGCGCACCCAGCCGGTAATAAAGAAGATCACCGGCTGTCCCATGCTGCGAATTTTATCGGCAAGTGCATGCCCATTGGAGGCAGCAAAGACTTTGAGGATGATCCTGCCGAAGGCCAACTTACGTCCAACGAGAATTCCTGTAACAGTTCCACAGGCATACCCCAGGGAGTAAAACATAACCAGAATCGGTGACTGATCGATCTGTGAGATTATGGTGCTAATTGCGGTTATCCAGATGGATATCTCGATTACAGCCAGAAAAAAGGCAACGACGGCTCGCCCCTGCACCGTAACAATAGTACCGACAGTACCTAGAGAGACACTGCCTATTTCTAACGCAGAGCAGTCAACTTCGGCCAGGTAAAATTTTTCCACCCATCTTTCTTGCCAATCAGATAATTCAATGATTGGCGTGCACCATTTATCACTGCATGCAATGGATCAATTGCAACTGTAACGTTGATGTTGGTTCGAGACGCTATCAGGTTATCCATTCCTGCAATACATGCCCCACCGCCTGTCAAAATAATTCCTGATTCCAGGATTTCATAATATATTTTATCCGGCAGTTTTTTAATAAAATTGACAATCAGAACAGTAAGTTTCATTAATACCGGTTCTATCGCGCTGATTACATCTCTTTTGTTGATGCAACAATTGACTCTCTTTCCTTGAACAGCATCAATGCCGCAAATGTCAAATATTCCGA
>CBDTUM010000053.1:0-25942 GCA_965363495.1 uncultured Desulfopila sp. | reverse complement strand
GCAATTGTTAGGATGGAGTCTGCGGTGTGGTCTATAAATCCGACAAACTCCTAGATAGTTTCCATCCTGAAACGAGACATTTTTTTCTCAACCGAGGCGTTCTATAAATTTAACCACAGGCATATAATTGATATCGGAGTCTACGCTTACCTCCGAGGATTAAATTTTGAGAACAACGAAGAGTTAGGGACAAATGGCCGTTTCAGGATGGAAATTAGATAACTTGTATCGAAAATGACTTGTATCTGCCTTTGGCAGTCAACACTTCTCCTTCCCCGATATTGTATATTATGCTCATTTTTCAACTCCGGCGACTGCCGACCTTTCAAGTGCTCTGCGGTGCCTTTCTCATAAGTTTTTCCGGGATTTTTGTCAAGCTGGCAGATGTCTCCCCCACTACTTCAGGTTTTTATCGGGTATTTTTTGGGGCGATATTTCTTTTCGCAGCCACCTTCTGGGTGAAGGGTTTCAAGCAACTCGCTCCAAGCGAATGGCTTCTTATCACTTTTTGTGGTTTCGTTTTTGCGCTCGACCTCTTTTTCTGGCATGAAAGTATCATGTATATTGGTCCGGGCCTGGCAACGCTTCTCGGCAATTTTCAGGTCTTTTTTCTCGCCGCTGCAGGAATACTTTTTTTTGGAGAACAAAGCCGGCCGAGATTTTTTGTGGCTCTCCCTCTGGCTACCATCGGCCTCCTGCTGATTATCGGCATTCACTGGGACAATCTGGCAAATAATTATAAAACCGGCATCTATTTTGGGTTGCTTACTGCGGTATGCTACACTGCCTTTCTTCTCAGCCTCAGAAAAATCCGCTCCAACGATACCCATACCCTCTTTTATACCCTCATGATTGTATCGATCACCAGTGCTTTTTTCCTCGGCATGAAAATGCTCCATGCCGGCGATTCGTTTACAATTCCCAACGATAAAAGCCTCATGGCTCTCATTGGTCTTGGCCTGTTCAGCCAGACAGTCGGCTGGGTTTTAATAGCCCATGCTCTGCCCAAAATGCGTGCCTCCCATGCAGGGTTGATTTTACTTCTCCAGCCATCTCTGGCTTTTATCTGGGATGTTCTGCTGTTTCATCGCCCCACCGACACCATGAACTGGATAGGACTTGCTGTCACCCTCGCTGCTATTTATATGGGCCTGACCGGCAAGGCCACCCGGTCTTCGCCCTAAATAGTTGCATTATTGAAAATTCGCTCTATTATCTATAATAGTAGGCCATTAACTCTTTTTTTTACTCTAGACCCAATGAGATTATTATGAAAATCGTGGATTATAAAGATTCCCCTTCCCATAAATTTGAGAACGAGACAGTAAAAGGTGTCACAGGCAGAGTCGTCATAGGTAAAGAAGATGCAGCCGATAACTTTTGTATGCGAGTATTCACCGTCGCTCCCGGTGGCTTTACTCCCAGACATGCCCATGATTGGGAGCACGAAATATTTGTCCATTCCGGCAAAGGACAGGTCTATCAAAACGGTGAGTGGCGACAGGTGACCAGCGGTACGGTGGTTTTCATTCCCGGCAATGAAGAACACCAGTTTATGAATGGGGGTGGTGAAGACTTCGTCTTTGTCTGTCTCATTCCTTCAGGTGTAAATGAAATATGATGGCGTCGTAAAAATTCCATAAACCAAACCCACAAAAAGAACGTGCGATGCATGCGGCACAAAAGCATAGCAGACAACTGGATTTTCAGAAAATGACCTTATACACGCCAAACATACCACAATTATTTTTGTCTTTCTGTTCATCCAGTTCCTGAAATTCGAACATACCATCAAGGATCAAGCGGGTTTTTTTTGATACATAGATGAGGCCACCGGGGCAGATGGATTCGAGCCTTGAGGCAAGGTTAACGCCGCATCCGAGCACCGTATAGTCACAAAATTCTTCCGAGCCGATAGTACCGGCCACCACTTCATCGGTGTTTATGCCGATGCCCAGCATGATATCAACCCCAAGCTTTTGCTGCCATTTCTTTTTAAGGCTGTCCATCATTGCCTGCATTTCTATGGCGGCTTCAACCGCTTTTTCGGCATGATTTTCGAGTGGAACCGGGTTGCCCCAGACCACCATCATAGAATCACCGACAAGTTTATCGATCGTTCCGCCGTTGGATCTGACGATCGAGATAAGCTTGCCGAAACAGTCCCGGAGCATGGCGATTAACTGTTCAGGGTTAATCAGCTCACAAAGCTTGGTAAAGCCGCGAAGATCGGCAAACATAATCGTCACTGTCTTGCGAACCCCGTCCTGCTTGAGAAGATCAGGGTTTTTCAGAAGGTAATCGGCGACACTCGGTTCAATTAAAGAGCCAAGTGTTTTTCTGATCGTGTTCTTTTCTTCAGTAACAAAACTGTGTTCCCAGGCAAGCACCCGGATTATAGAGACCAGGCAACCAATAAGGGGCGCTGTCAAAGGGACGTACAACGTATAGCTTGAGGTGTAGGAATGAACAAGTACACCGTAAAAAAACCAGGAGACCACTGTATATATAGTTCCCTTCACCGAACCTTCTTCCAAGATAATAATACCGGGAAATATGGTGTGGAAGAGGATAATCAGAACCATGACCACCGTCGGCAGTGGACTGTACTGTTTATCCGGATCAAAAGAGAGCAGATGCGAATCAACGCCGAGAAAAATATCGACAGACTGCATTAAACACAGTGTACATGCAACGAGAATGGACACGACAAGAAACATTTTCAAGCGTGAATAATTGTGTTTCAGGTCGAGATGCATGGTGGGAAAACCTTTATCAAAGAAAATGACGGCGCAAAAATTTGTAACCGTTCACCGGAAAACCTGAAAATCTCGTATAACCGGCGAACTATAAGCGATTACCAGTGCCGGAGATGCGCGAAAGAGGTCTTTAAACTGTACTATTAGTACGTTTACCGACCGATGACAAAACAGATTCGGTGCTGGTGAACGCTTACAAAAAATTTCAGGGAATTTAATCGGCGGCAAAGCTATTCCAAGCCAACGACCAAACATACTTCATAGTAGCAAAGCAGCCTGATAGAAGTCAAATATCTCATCAAAGCGACCTGGATTTCTCAGAACAGAGGGTGCACATTACAGACTTTCCCCTTCTTCCCACTATCCTTTTTGCTTTTGCCAAATAATCCAGTTATTATACTATTTCTCTCCCTTGCTTGATGACCGGCCAATTATGAATGCTATGACCAAACATCGCGATCCGCGAACCTACAGGACCAGTCTTGTTTTCTTCCTGGCCTGCAGCGTTATCATCCCCTTCTTTCTGGTGCTGCCATCACCATGCCTCGCCGATAAAGAGAAAAAAACCGTCCTCTACCTCAATTCATATCACAATGGCTACCACTGGTCGGATGGACTGCTTGAAGGAATCCGTACCGTTTTGAACAAGAGCCGTTATAAAGTGGACCTGCAGATTGAATACATGGATGCAAAAAAATACAACTACGACCTCATCTCCCCCAATCTGTACTCGTTGTATAAAGAAAAATTCAAGAATGAGGCCTTTGATGTCATTGTCCTTTCCGATAACGATGCCTTAAACTTTGTAAACCATTACCGGCATGATCTCTTCAAAGACATTCCAGTGGTTTTTTGCGGAGTAAACGACCTCAAAGATTCGCAGATAACCGCTGGCAATATTACCGGCATTGTTGAAGTCTATGATTTTATTGCTACCCTCAAGGTGGCTAAAACATTGCATCCTGAAAAAAATCGACTGGTTTTTCTCATTGATAACTCGACCACCGGAACCGCGATTCGGCACCAGGCTGAAAAATTAATCAAGACAAACCATCTGGGGCTGCAGATTGAGTTCTGGATCCAGCTCAGTCTTGAAGAGACGCAGAAAAGAGTAAGCCAGCTGCCGACTGACACCTTCTTGTTTATCGCCCCATATTATCAGTCAATTAATGGCCGATTTTATACGGCGGAAGAAGTAACGGAAGCCATCTATAGACACAGTTCTGTTCCGATATACTCCTCCTGGGAATTTATGGTCGGCTATGGCACCGTTGGCGGCAAAGTCCTTTCAGGAATAGAAGACGGCAAGACGGCCGGTAAAATGGCCCTACAAATCCTCGACGGGACAAAAGCCGACGATATCCCAATAATACAGCAGCCCGATGGAGGGCTTTATGTATTTGATTACAAGGTGATGGAGAAACTGGGCATCAACCAGAAGCTTCTCCCGCCAAACAGCAAAATCATTAATAGCCCAAAGGCCATTTATTCTCTGTCAAAGGAACTTTTCTGGACCATGATGGTCAGTTTTGTCATTCTGTTTCTCGCCCTGGTGTCGATGGTGGGGGCGATGCTTGAACGCCGCAAGGTCGAGAGGAAGATAACCGATCAGCTGGCATTTCAGGAGACCCTGATGGATTCCATCCCACAGCTTGTCTCGTGGAAAGATGTGGAAGGGAAATATCTTGGTGCCAACCAGGCGTTCATGGATTTTTTTGGCATCAAGGACATTGTCCAGGTCGTCGGTAAAAAAACCGGGGAACTCCTCAGAGACCAAATCTATAGTGCATGGTCGGTAAAAATCGATACGTCCGTCGTCACCCAAAAAGAACCATTTCGTAAAATTCGCCGAAAGGTGCACGATATAAATGGCCTTGATGCCTGGATAGAAGTCAACAAGGTACCACTTAAGGGCCAGGGGGAACGGATAGTGGGAGTCCTCACCACCGCAGAAAACATTACCAAGGAACAAAACCTGGAGGAGCAACTCCTGCAGTCACAAAAAATGGAGGCAATCGGCACCCTTGCCGGTGGTATTGCCCATGATTTCAACAATATTCTCACCTCGATCATCAATTCAACGGAGCTTGCCATTGGCGATATCGCCCCGGGCAGTCGGACCGAGGCCGATTTAGCCAGAGTTCTTAAGGCAGCGAGGCGCGGCGGCAGAGTTGTCCAGCAGATACTTTCTTTCAGCCGCCCTTCCATGGAAGGCTTTCGTCCAACAGACATGAAACAGGTGGTCCAGGAAGTTGTCCAGTTGATGGAGGCGTCCATGCCGGCCAATATTGCAGTGCGCAGTCATGTTGGACAAGGCAGGAATTTTTTCGTCCATGCCGATCCTACCCAGATGCATCAGGCGATTCTCAATCTGTGCACCAACGCCTTCCACGCCCTGCGAACGACCGGCGGTAAAATCGATATCGATCTTGCCCATGTTATCGATGCAAAAGAGACGTCTGCGGCCGGCCATGCCAGAACCAATACATTCATAAAACTTTCGGTGGCGGACAACGGACCTGGCATCAATCCGGAAATACAGGACAAAATATTCGATCCGTTTTTCTCGACCAAGAGTAAAGCCGAAGGAACCGGCCTTGGACTGGCAGTTGTCCATGGTATTATCAAAGGGCATCAGGGGACAATTCGAGTGAACTGTGGCGATGAAGGGGGAACAACCTTTACCATCCTTCTTCCGGAAGCAGAAGCCTGTGCAGATATCGTCTCCAGCAGTACCGGTGGAATTGATCGAATCGGCGGCCATATTCTTTTTGTCGAAGATGATGAAGATCAATTACAGACAACACCCCGACTGCTGGAAGAAATGGGTTTTCATGTTACAGCGTTGCGCCAACCAAAAGCAGCATTACGTTTAGTCTCAGCCGGAAACGCTACTTTTGATATGCTTATTACCGATTTCGATATGCCGATCATGAGTGGAGCCGTATTGGCCGGCCTGCTCCCTGAACTGCCCGTTATACTCATATCCGGTCGAGATGATGCACGAATTGCCGCGGAAGAACATCCGAATATACACAAGGTGATTATCAAACCATATCATAAGAAAGACCTCATGGACGGTATCCGTGAAATTCTGCAAAACGGAAATAAGCATGCCTGAAATCCTTATAATTGACGATGACGTAGAAGCCTGTGAAACAATGGTCAGCCTGGTCACCCGGCTTTCCTATAAGGCCGACATGGCTCACACGGCACAAGACGGCCTGCGTTTAGCCCGACAGACCACCTATGATGTTGTCTTTCTTGACGTCTACCTGCCCGATGGCAATGGACTCGACATCCTCCCTTCCCTGATAGCCGGGAGCGACCCTCCCGAGGTGATTATCCTGACAGGAAAGGGTAACCCGGACGGCGCGGAGTTGGCAATACAGGGGGGGGTGTGGGATTACCTTCTCAAGCCCACCTCTATCCGAGACATCACCCTTACCCTCAACAGAGCACTCAAATACCGAAAAGAAAAAAAAGGCACCTTTACCAAAGAGAAAATTTCTTTAGAGGGAGTCGTGGGCAGTTGTTCGGAAATGAAAGACTGTATACATCTCACTGCCAAGGCGGCACGATCAGATGCCAATGTGCTGATAACCGGAGAAACCGGTACAGGAAAAGAATTATTTGCCGGCATCATCCACAAGAACAGCAATCGCGCCTCGGGAAATTTCGTGGTCGTTGACTGCACTTCGCTTACCGAATCTCTGGTCGAATCAACGCTTTTCGGTCACCTGAAGGGCTCGTTTACCGACGCGCAATTTGATCGACAGGGGCTCATTCAAGCAGCAGATGGAGGCACACTTTTTCTTGATGAGGTGAGTGAGATGCCGCTCTCAACCCAGAAAATATTTCTGCGGGTCTTTCAGGAAAGACAATTCCGACCGGTGGGTGCGATCAAAGAACAAAAAAGCAATTTCCGACTTATTGCCGCAACCAATCGGAATCTTGACGAGTTGGTTGCAAGTGGACAATTTCGCAATGATCTCCAGTTCCGCATCAACACCGTGCGCATTCATCTGCCCCCTTTAAGACAGCGCAAGGGCGATATCCAGGAATTGACAAACGTCAGAGTCAACCAGCTTTGCCGAAAACTCGAGATCAAATGCAAGAAATTCGGCGATGATTTTATCCCAACCCTGACGGGATATAACTGGCCCGGTAATGTCCGGGAACTGTTTAACATACTCGAGCGGGCAGTAATCGATGCCGGGGAGGAAAAAACTTTATATGCCATGCATCTGCCGAGAAGTCTGCGCATACAGGTGGCCAAAGCCCAGATCTCCTGTCTTACCAGTACCGAGGTCTGTGCAGAAACGAGCGACAAAACGAGCCCGCTTATCCAGACTGTGGGCCAGAAAATCTTTGAAGATATCTTTGACAGTCCTCTTCAGCCTCTCAAAGAGTTTAAAAATACGGCTGAGAAAACCTACCTCGGCGAACTGATTCGACAGTGTGACGGCAATATCCAGAAAATCGTACATGTTTCCGGACTGTCACGCTCTCACTTTTATGCACTTCTTAATAAGTACAAGCTCTCGCTGTAAATTTGTCCTTTTTTTAGGACGCAATACTATTTCCAATATTTACGGAATATTACCAACATGGTTCTGCTTTTTATACAACCTCTCTGGACCAAAACCAGCTGACTCCGGCTGGTTCGTCTGATTTATCAGACAGCCAGCCAACCCCACACATAGTAGTATATTATCAGTAATTTACGTCAACACTACCCGTCTTAACATCGGGAATCGCGACAAAACAGCCCGGCATCAGCACGAAAAAATGTCTTTTTTTTCAGACAACAGCTTTTTATCTTGGCAGACAAACCACCACACGGACAGCATATGCTTGAAATGTATAGCATATTCTTTCAATCACTTTCTATTGGCACAACTGTTGCTATTGTCTGCGTAGAACAAAGTATCCACACCAGCAAACCTCAACCATCATTTACGGGAAATTCCATGACGGACAATATTACCGAGCGTTTTATCGAATCAGCCAAACGAGTCGGCGCGGAGGTTCTTCAGATGGACAACCTCCAGGATGCTGTCATATATATTAAAGACACAGCAAAAGGTAACGCCCTTGTACCCGAAACAGCACTGGTAAAACGACACCACTTGCGGGCCCTTTTAGCAGAGGCTGGTGCTGACGTTTTTACCGGTAAATTCAGAAATGCAGGCCAACTTCCCGGGGCTGGCATTACCTTTTGTAATTTCTGTCTGGCCGACACCGGTACAGTCGTTCTGGACAGCACCGATGAGGAGATGCGCCTGGCAACAACCTTGCCGGAAATACACTTTATCCTGGTCGATCCAACCAAAATCCTCAGAGACAACCTGGCAGCAGTCGAGCCGATGACTGCCTTCCACCAGGGGAGTGAGCCAAAATTTATTGCCTACATCACCGGCCCCAGCCGTACCGCAGATATTGAGCGGGTATTGACCATCGGCTGCCATGGCCCCCGGGAAGTGCATATACTACTGGTGGCAGGCATCTCCAGTGATTTAACGGAAAACTGATTAAGGAACTCCCATGGCCACCAATGAAACCTACAAAAAAAGCGTCGAAGCGGCTATCGCCAACCCAAAACTCAGCAAGGCTCTGCATCTTTTTGGCGACGCCTATCTGAGCGCTCGAGAAAATGCCTACAGAGGTCTTGATTTTGAAGCGATGCGAACCGAACTCGCCGCAATAAAAGACGAAGTCCGGGTACGTAGAAAAGAGCTTCTGGCTGAATTCATCAAAAACGCTGAAGCGGCCGGTTCAAAGGTCTTTATTGCCAAGGATACCAAAGAAGCCAATGACTATGTGATCAACCTCGCAAAAGCAAAAGGGGCCAAACACATTGCCAAATCCAAATCAATGGTATCTGAAGAGGCCCATCTGAACAAAGCGCTGGAAGCACACGGAATCAAGGCGTCGGAAACTGATCTTGGCGAATGGATCATCCAGCTGGCGGGACAGCGACCAAGCCATATGGTGATGCCGGCCATCCATATGTTTAAGGAAGAGGTTGCCGAACTGTTTACCAAGGAATGCGGCACCCGTCTTGCACCGGAGATTAAAACCCTGGTCGATCATGCCCGCCTGCGCCTCAGAAAGGAATATTTCGACGCCGACATCGGTCTGACCGGTGCCAATTTCCTCGTGGCCAATACCGGGGGAATTGGTCTTGTCACCAACGAGGGCAATGCCAGACTCTGCGCCACACTACCTAAAGTACACGTGGTATTTGCCGGAATCCATAAACTGGTGCGCAATATCGAAGATGCCATCAAAATAACCCGGCTCCTGCCTCGAAATGCGACCGGCCAGCTGCTTACCTCCTATATTACCTGGATCCGGGGAGCTGTCCCGGTGAACGGCGAGCAAAAGGAACAGCACATAGTCCTCATTGACGGTGGCCGGGAAGCGCTGTATGAATCAAAAGTCTGCCAGAACGCCCTGCGCTGTATCCAGTGCGGCGCATGCGCCAATGTCTGTCCGGTATACCAGACAGTCGGCGGACATGTTTTTGGCTCCATCTATATCTCGGCCATCGGCATCATCCTCACCGCCTTCTACGAAGGACTGGACAAGGCCAAAGATATCACTAGAGCCTGTATCGGCTGCCGCGCCTGTGTGGCCGTCTGTCCTTCTAAAATCGATCTGGAAGAAATCATCCTCCATCTGCGCAATGAGGTGACCAAAGAATACGGCATGGGGGTGGTGAAGAATGTCGCCTTCAAAGCAGTTATGAAGAATCGCGGCCTGTTTCACAGTTTGGTCCGCACCGCTTCCAAACTGCAAGGCCCCATAACGCATAAAAACAGGAGCGATTCAGACCGGCGTATTATCCGCCACCTGCCCCTGCACTTTATGGATCGCGATTTTACCGAGTGGCGCAACCTGCCGGCCATTGCCCCCAAGTCGTTCCGGGACCAGTTCGATTCGATCCCCCAGCATGTCACCAACCCCCAATACCGGGTCGGTTTCTTTGTCGGCTGCGGGGCCGATTTTGTCTACCCGGAAGTTGGCGTGAGCATGATCAAGGTTCTCAATTCTCTCAATGTCGAGGTGATTTTTCCAAAGTCCCAGAATTGCTGTGGTATTCCGGCCCTCTATGCAGGTGATACCGAAACAGGTGTCGACCTGGCCAAACAAAGCGTGCAGGCCTTCACTGATGCAGATGTAGATTATATTCTCTGCATCTGCCCTACCTGCACTATGGCCGTCAAACGAGATTTTGTTGATCGCCTGACCGATCAACCACAATGGTCGGCCAAGGCCATGGCCCTTTCGAGCAAGACCATGGATGCATCAGCGTTCATGGAAAACATCCTCGGCGCTTCAGAAAAACTGGGGGCAATGGTTTCGGGTAAAGCAGTAACATACCACGATTCCTGTCATCTTAAACGTGGCTCCAATGTCTATAAAGAACCACGGGCTCTTCTTCTCGCTTCTGGGCATGAGATAAAGGAAATGAAAAACTCGGATCGCTGCTGTGGTTTTGGCGGGACCTATTCCTTCCTCAGCCATCCGCAAATCTCCAGACAAATTACTAAAGACAAAGTTGCCACCATTCAGGACACAGGGGTCAAAACTGTGGCAACCGATTGTCCGGGCTGCATGATCATGCTGAAAGGTGCTGTCGGAAAAGCAGACGAGACGATCCGTTGTGTGCATACCATGGAACTGCTGGCGGAAGCGTTGGATAAAACAAAATAACTGTCTTTACGGAGTGATTTTATGGACATACGACCTATCAAACCGAAGCGCATCTCCAGCCAGGTTTTTGAGCAGCTGCGTGAACTGATTTATAAAGGCGCCTTCAAGCCTGAACAGCAATTTCCTCCGGAGCGTGATCTCGCCACCTCAATGCAGGTGAGCAGAACGTCGGTTAGAAACGCCATTGAGAAACTGGTAAGGCTTGGACTGCTCAATCAGATCCAGGGTCAGGGTACCTTTGTCAGTTCCCCGGAAACACGCGAGGGCAATCCACTTTCCGAACTGATGACAACAGATGAAGCCACCTACACCGATCTTCTCGAGGTGCGCATGGGACTCGAGTGCAATGCAGCAAAACTTGCCGCCACACGAGCCACAGCAAAGGACTTGGCCGCTATGCGGGATTGCCTCGAGGAAATGGCCGAAGACCTGGCCAGCACCAAGGCCATTTCGACAGCAGCGGACACAGCTTTTCATATGGCAGTAGCCTTTTCCACCAAAAACCCTGTTCTTCTCAACCTGACCAGGAATTTTTACGATTTTCTTTATATCGGTATAAAAAAGAACCTGGCTCGGATGAAAGAAAATGAGCTCGCCTACCAGGAGGTGCTGGAACAGCATCGCACTATATACCACCATATCGTAAATCGAGAACCACAACAGGCTCACGATGCTATGCGCGCGCACATTCTCTTTGTGCAGGACTACTTTGCCAAACACAATTTCATTCTCGATGGCATCCCCTTACAGCACATGGCCGCCTGAAGGAAAACACAAGACCTCTCGGCAGGGAACAATGTCCCTGCCGATGGCCTCTCGAAGTGGCTATCTCGTGTCTGCCTAGTTCTTATAGCTCAACATCTTCTCCTTCAATGCCTTGCTGACCGGCACGTCACCCAACCAGATCCTGAGCAGGGCATCGTTAAAATCCTTGCCGGGGATGATTCCTTTTTCCTGCTGGGCAATAGTGACCACGGTCCCTTTCTCCGGAATAAAATCGAGAACGATGCGATCACCTTTTTTCACATCGATAAACATCGAATTGAATTGATCGATCCTGGCTTGTAATTGAGCCACTTCTTCCGCGGTAGTATTGCCAGAAAAACCTTCGTTCCAACCCTCTATAAGCTTATCTTTACCCACCTCGTCATAGAGAAATTGCATAAGGATCCGTTTACGCCCGGCTGCCTCCACCACCTCACTTGCCACATTTGAGGGGTGCTCCATATACAACTCGCCGACATAGATATCGAAAAAAAACTTTGATCTGATCCCCGCGCCATTTAAATGCAACTTCGTGCCATCGTCAGTTTGCAGAGTTTCCTGCACCATCACTCCGGCAATCTCCTGGGCATTTACAGGTACACTCCACAAGAACAAACAGCAGAGGATAAAAAGTCGCATGGTCACACTCTTTTGTCTGAGGTTGGAATAGAGCCGTAAAAAAACACCCTCTTATCTACCTTTTTCTAACAAGTACGTAAACGCAACATATGCTTTGCAATAGATTTGCTATTGCCCCAAGGTTACCAGTGCCTTATTATTATAAGTTTGTCACTCATTTTCCGGGGTTTAACAGCATAGTGTTTTTTTTGCGTTTTCTCTGCCGCAACCAACCATTACTTACAGGAAACCATGGCTGATACCATTGAAAGAGTCATCTCGATGTCCGGCAACTTTTTTGGCGTTGCCTGCAACACCACCGACCTGGTAACCGAGGCGTGCAGACGCCATGATGTCGGTCCGCTGGCCGCAGCCGCACTCGGCAGAGCGCTGACCGGTGCTGCTCTCCTGGCTGCACTTTTAAAAGACAGCCAGAGTATCTTGTTAAAGTTCGAAGGTAATGGCCCCCTGAAAAAGATCATCACAGAAGCGGGCTATGATGGCTGGGTGCGTGGATACGTCGCCAATCCCCATGCCGAGGTACCACTCAACAACGGTCGCATAGATGTCGCAACAGGACTTGGCAGGGCAGGCTTTCTCACTGTTACCAAAAATATCGGCGACAAGCAGCATTACCCCGGCACTATCCAGTTATATACCAGTGAAATCGGCGAGGATATCGCCTATTACCTGTCCCAGTCAGAACAGACGCCATCGGCGATTGCCCTGGCCATTCATTTGCAAAATGATGGGAAGATCGGGGCTTCAGGGGGTTTTCTTATCCAATCCCTGCCCCCGGCCGATGAAACAGTGCTGACCCAGCTGGAACAGGAGATTTCGGCAATGCCGCCGCTGTCTCAACTCCTGCTGGAGGGAACAGGACCGGCCGAAATCCTCTCCCAATTATTCAAACAGGTCCCCCATAAAAAAATAGGCACACGAAAACTCTTCTATTCCTGCAGTTGCAGTCAGGCCAAGATGGAAGGAGCACTTTTCTTGCTTGGCAAAGACGAGATACAACAACTCCTGGAGAAAGAAGACGGCGTAGAGGTCCGTTGCGAATTTTGCAGGCAAAGCTACCGATTCAGTCAGGACGAGCTTGCAAAGCTACTGAAAACCGGCCAAAATTCATCGAACTGAGGTGTCGAACAAGGTACAGTTGCCAAGAAACCAAGCAAGATCGTAGTATCTTGCATGACAATAAAACTTTTCCAAGGCTCTGTCGAAATGGTTTCCAAAACAAAAAATTCCAGACGAACCTCCTTCCGATTCAAACTGGTCAACAAAAAAATAACCTATATGGCCAATGGCCATATAGGTCAGGCAACTTTACAGAATATATCCACATGCGGTTGTTATGCAAAAAAAAATAACACCGAACTCGCTGTGGACGATCAACTTTTAATCGTTATAGAATTAGCGATGCTCGACAAGCCACTCGAACTGAAGGCAAAGGTGGTACGTATCGGCGATGATGGCTTTTCTGCTGAATTCACTCATCTTGACCAAGGTTTTCAGACCGAATTTTCGACCATGCTGGCCACTGAGTGTCGCAACTCCGTAAGCAACCAGATTCCCATCGAGAAATAGGCTCCATCTCCCCTCCTCTCATTTTTTTTCAAAAAAAACACAGGGCACTCACTCTGTGATACTCCTACCTTGTTATACTTCTGACAAACACTTTACCCCGCCCAAAAGCTTTGCGGGGTAAGTTCCTTCACGAAATAATTTCCGTGTAAAAAACACCAGAAAATTATTTCTTATCTTTTCCTGACCCAGCTCACCGAATATGGCTGACAGTAGGCTTTCTCCACTTCAATTGAAGCCACTGCAGCTGGAACGTCTACCGCAATTCGCATGCCTGACAGACCTTTTTATCTTAAATTGACCTGCGATTCCCATGTAAACATGGTATAGCCGAGTACCGCAAGGTGGTTTTTTCCGCAAAAGTGAACCATATTTCCGCGAAGGCGGACAATCTCAACTGGTTACAACACGACATTGTCGCATATGTATCTGTAGATACAATGATAATTATTGTCAATAATATGGTGTGTTTTTTGCAAAGGGTAAGATGACACAAATCCTAATTGTTTTTTTGTGGTTATGACTGTTAAAGCCGCAATATTTAAACTGAGAAAAGGTCAAGGCAGAATGGGCCGTTTGGGATTTCCCCCCTCCTACCAGTGACACAGTATATTCCCAGCATATTGCAGAAATTATGAATCATCTCTTGAGATGATTCACATATCCGGAATTCAACAGCTGACATGACGCTGTCAGGGTTGAAAAACGTCTCGTCGGAAATGAGGCGGTCACTATTATTTTATTTTAGGGGAGGTATTGGAATGCTTAAACACAAGTTATTCCGTTGGACAAATCCGCTACTGGCAATAATGCTTGTGCTTGCACTGGGCACAGCTACGGCCCTGGCGGCGCCGAAAAATCCGAAAAAACCGGTTCTTACCAAAACCGGAAAGCAGGCCGCACTGATGCAGGCGGCTGGCGCCATTATGATGGCGGCTCCCACAGGTCCGACTGATCAAGCTGCGGTCCCGCACTACTTCGGACCTTTCCCAAACTGGGCGAATAGTCCATTCACCATTCCCAACGCCGGAGTGACCATCACAGGAGATGGTACGGGAGCGGAGGCCTCTGCAACAGTAGGACCGGACGGCGTTGTTACTGGTTTTACCATTATCAAGCCCGGCAGCGGTTACTCTTACGCCACAGTTGGTATAACCAGCACAAGCACAGGCACAGGTGCTTTTGCTGACCCGACGCTCAGCACGACGGGCATAATCACGGCTGTGAATGTAGGCCTCAGTGGAAGTGGTTACACAGCACCCGTTGTGACAATCGGTACCGGTTTGCCGACAGATGCCACAGCCATTGCTTATGGCGGAGTTGATGTTATCAAACTTGGCGCGGCGGGCTCAGGCTACTCCAATCCCTCAGTGTCCATCGATGCTCCGGATGGACCGGACGGGGTAACGGCCACAGCAAGTCTCACATGGGACCCCACCAGCGGCGTGATCACGGGTATCGCGGTTGTTCAGCCGGGCTCCGGCTATTCGTCCGCTCCTAACATCGTCATCCGTGACGGCACGATCTTCGATCCGATCCTTCTCGGCGGATCAGGGGCCACGGCCACGGCGACTCTGTCTATTCAATCCGTCGCCTTGCAAACATTCGGATCTAATTATACCACCGCCCCGGGTGTGACTTTCACCGACCCAACGGGAGGAGGGGCTACCGCGACCGCCGTCACCGATATAGGCGGTATTACCGCGATCACTCTCGCCGGTAGTGGCGGCTCCGGATATCTCACCGTCGGCATCAAGAAGTTCCAGGACGGCTTGCCGATGCTGTGCGACCCCTCGGTCTCGGGCAGCTGTGTTGCCAACAACCTCGGCCAGTACCTGCCGCTTGCCGTTCCGGACACCACGACCTTTACGAAGGCCAACAAATTTGCCGATGACGCAGATTATTATGTGATCGCGCTGGTGCAGACAACGGAGTGCATGAACTCTTCTCTGCCTGGTTGCGGACCAACTGACCTTCCCGGGGGAGGGGCGCTGGTGCGTGAATATGTCCAGTTGCAAACCCCAGCGAACGCCTCCTGGAGTAAGGGTGTCGCACTTCAGACAACCCTGCAGGACGGTTCTAAGGTTCCAACTTTGATGCCCAACGGCTCACAGGCCGTGGCGGTTGGTAATCCCCGCTGGCTGGGGCCGGTCATCTCGACGCAAAAGGATCGCCCCGTGCGAATCGTCTTCTACAATCTCTTACCGCAAGGCATGGCTGGAGACCTGTTTATTCCCAAGGACTCCACTATCATGGGCTCGGGTCCAGGGCCGAAATCACCGGCAAATCTCTTTGACCCACAGAATCTGGGTACCGTCACAGACGAGGTCCGCAATCCGTTATGTACCGAAGACCCGAGCAATATCAGTTGCTTCCAGGATAACCGGGCCACGCTGCACCTGCACGGCGGCATCACCCCGTGGATCAGCGACGGGACCCCACACCAGTGGATCAGTCCGGCCAGCACTCCCGCCAGCAACCTTTACCCTCAGGGTGCGAGCGTCGGAAACGTGCCGGATATGGTAAGCGCCACCTATCCAAATGGCGTCACAGTACCTGACTGTTCGGCACCTGGCGACGGTTGCCAGACCTACTACTATACCAACCAGCAGAGCGCTCGGCTGATGTTCTACCACGACCACGCCTGGGGCATCACCCGTCTCGGTGTCTATGCGGGCGAGGCCGCCGGCTACCTGATCGCCGACCCTACCGAGCAGAAGCTGATCACAAACGGAATCATTCCGGCCGACCAGATTCCGCTGGTGATCCAGGACCGGACCTTTGTACCTGGCGCCGACCAGCTGGCCTGGCAGGATCCAACCTGGGATACCACCCGCTGGGGTGGCCCGGGCGACTTCTGGTATCACCACGTCTATATGCCTGCCCAGAATCCGGGCGATCCAACGGGCATGAGCGCCTTCGGTCGCTGGATGTACGGGCCATGGTTCTGGCCGCCGGCAACCCCGCCGTACGGGCCGATTGCCAATCCATATTACGGCAAGGACCCCAAAGGACCGGACAAAATTCTTGGCACGACAGATGACTGGACAACAGACTTGTCGACGCCTTGCAACATCAACGACGCTACCACCTGGCAGTACCAGACCGACCCGTTCTGCGAGCCGGAGCTGATCCCGGGCACGCCGAACATCTCGGTCGGCATGGAGCAGTTCAACGACACCCCCATCGTCAACGGCACTGCCTACCCGACGACCACGGTGGAACCCAAAGCCTATCGGCTGCGCATCCTCAATGCAGCCAACGACCGGTTCATGAATTTGCAGTGGTATCCGGCCGACCCCACGTATGACACTGAGGTTACGCTCAAACCAGACCAACTGGCAGCTGCCCAGATCGATCCGAACATCTTTCCGACCCCGGTTCTAAGCTCCACGGCCACAACAAACAGCACCGCCGGCCCCGACTGGATCGTCATCGGCTCCGAGGGTGGCTTCCTGCCGGCCCCGGCGGTAGTGGACGGCCAGCAGCCGACCACCTGGATCATCGACCCGACCGTCTTTAATGTCGGCAACGTGGATAAGCATTCACTGCTGGTGGCGCCCGCCGAGCGGTTCGACGTAATCGTCGACTTCTCGCAGTTCGCCGGCAAGACCCTTATCCTCTACAATGACGCCCCCGCCGCCTTCCCGGCCCGGGTCGCCAGCTACGACTACTATACCGGCGCCCCGGATCTGTCCCCGGTCGGCGCGCCAGCCATCCTGCCCGGCTACGGGCCCAATACCCGCACCATTATGCAGGTGAAGGTTTCAGGCACGCTTGGAACGCCTGGTACCGCTTTTGACCTGCCTAAGCTGCAGACGGCATTCAGGCATAAGGCGGACGGTTCGGGCGTATTCGAGTCCAGCCAGCATCCGATCATCGTCGGCCAGGCAGGTTACAACTCGGCCTACGGCACGAACTTTGCTGCGAGCGGCTACTGCAACGGCGGCAGCACCAGCAATCGTTGTGACGGCTATCTCCGCATCGCCGACCAGGGCGGCACCCTGTTCGGCTTCAACACCCTGTTGAATCCAACAGGCAAACTAGAGATCATGGTCGAACCCAAGGCGATCCACGATGAGATGAATGCTGCGGCCTTTGATGAATTCGGTAGGATGACGGCAAATATCGGTGTCGAAAATGTGCCGGCCACTCCGGCCCTGCAGAACGTCGTCCTCTATCCGTATGTCAACCCGCCGACGGAGATCTATGATGCGACGAACCTGCCGAAAAATATAATCATGAAACCGGTCTCCCCAATCAGCTATGCTGACGGGACGCAGATCTGGAAAATCACCCATAACGGCGTGGATACCCATCCGCTCCACTGGCACCTCTATGATGTGCAGGTGCTGAACCGGGTGAGCTGGGACAACATTGTCAGCCCGCCGGACCCCACCGAGCTTGGCTGGAAGGACACCCTGCGGGTGAGTCCGCTGGAGGACACGATTGTGGCCCTCAGGCCGATCATCCCCGCTCTGCCATGGGATCTGCCCAACAGCGTCCGGCGGCTCCATCCCATGATGCCGGATGATTCGGTAATGGGCTTCAACAACGTTGATGTCAACGGCAACCCAACGGCAAATATCACCAACCGGCTCGTCAACTTCGGCCTGGAATACGTGTGGCATTGCCATATCCTCAGCCATGAGGAGATGGACATGATGCGGCCGGTTTCCGTGTCGCTGCCGCCGAAACCGCCGATCAACCCGGCCCTCACGAAAAGCGGCAGCACGGTGACGGTAACCTTCAACGATAACTCCCTGACGGAGACATCGTTCCAGCTGCAGCGAACCGAAGACAGCACAACCTGGACGAACGTCGGCGCGCCGCTCTTGTCGCTGCTCAGCGTGCCGAACACGACGGGAAGCCTCCTTACCCTGACTAACAGCGGGGTGAGCGGTAATCCCGGACCTGTCTACGGCTATCGCGTGGCAGCAATCAATACCGTAGGCTACGGGGGCGAGTACCCAAGCGTGAGTACTCAGTCGGTGTCCGCCAGCGTCTTCAGCGGTAACAATGCTCTGCCTGCAGCCCCGACGAACCTGACCGCCGTCCTGGCGGCCGGGCCGCGGGTCAACCTGACCTGGACGGATAACGCCAGCAACGAGAACGGGTTCGTCATCCAGCGCTCCACGGGCGGCGGCACCTTCACTCAGATAGGTACAGCCCCTGCTCGCAACAACACCGGGACCGTGACCTTTGCTGACACAACCGTGGTGGCGGGTAACACCTACACCTATCGGGTGGCGGCGACGAACGGTAAAGGCCTGTCAGCCTTCGCGACCTCGCCTGCAATAGCTGTAGCCCTCCCGGCAGCTCCGACCGGCGTTACTGCGGCCAATGGCAGCAACGGTGGACAGACTACGGCGGGTCTGAACTGGACCGCCGCGAATGGCGCGACCAGCTACAGCGTTCGCTATTCGAACAGTTCGAATATGGCCGCAGCAACCCAGGTGAACAACGCAACCTCGGGCGCTCAGATCAACGTGGGCCGACCGAACAGAACTGTGTACATGCAGGTCCGGTCCAATAATATAATTGGCTCCAGTGCCTGGACGCCGCCGGTATCAGTGGCGGTGACAGCTCAGTAACTTAGCAGTAGACAGGTCAACGGGGGAGGGAGCAATCTCTCCCCCGTTTTTTTTTGCAAACCTCAGTACATTAAGGGAGAGGGTTTCAGTCCCTCTCCCTTAATCCCTTTATGGTGAGGCGGTCAGTATTCTCAGGGACATGTACCCATCTATGCCGGACAACGGCGAAAATGGCGACTCAACCGCTGCTGGTTGCACTTCAAACATGGAAACCCACTTAATGCCAATGCGCTCCGCAATGGCAGTGGCGTTCATAATACTTACTGTTTTTATCTGATATCCTTTATGAAATTGAATTCTTAAAGGCCATGGATTACAATAAAACGCATTGATAGGCAAAGTAAAAAAAGGTCATCAATACAGGTGATCAATTGCCAAGGCGAAAGCAGAGCCCGGATACAGGCGGCGATTAATCCAGTGTCGTCGGCAGGGGTGGTCCGACCCCACCAGGGGTCTGGTATTTGTCCTCTGTCAGCCTACTAAATTTTATGGGATAAACCCTCCCGCAACTGGTACTACGAACTGCGTCATGGAAACCGTAAAAAAATATTTTGGCTCGAAACGGTCCTTGCTGATCGTCCTGGCCGCCGTGGCAATCGGCATCATCATCGGCTACACCATGCGCGGCGATGATACGGGATCGGCTCAACCGGCAACAAAGGTACATCCCATAGCCGATATGACGCAAGCCACAGGCCAAAAGCAGGCCGCCCAACTTCCTCCGGCGATACCCAAAGAGGCAACAGTCTACATCTGTCCGATGAACTGCGTGCCGCCCATGGAGCAGCCCGGCAAGTGCCCGGTGTGCGGCATGGAGTTGGTTGCGATTACGAATCAGGAGCACCGGCATAAAGAAGGTCCGCCCCGTTTGTATCTTGCCGATGAGGCTGTCAAGGCTGCCGGAATTCAGGTTGCGCAGGTGGAAAAAAGGGTGGTTGAGGCGGAGATCCGCTTATTCGGCAGAGTCGAGTATGACCCCGCCTACCAGTTCAAGGTGACGGCCTTTGCCCCTGGGGTGATCGATGAGATTTACGTCAAACGGGCGGGAGATATCGTCAAAACCGGCGATGCCCTGTTTGATCTCTACTCAGTGGATCTCTATTTTCTTGAGCAAAAGCTATTTGCGGCCCTGGAAAAGCTTCCCGGCTTTCTTGCAACCCGCCCGGCTGTAGGGCAACGTTTCACGCAGTGGGCCCAGACGTGGATGTGGAAGCCCGCCGGTCCGCCTCCCACGAGACGAGGCCAACAGGGAATGGCGACGGCGCGGCCGATCGAGGCCGAAAAAGGGCAGGGAATAAGCACGGAAGAGCAACAGGCTATCACGACGGAGGTTGCCGGAATCCGGCGCGAAATAGGATCGCTCGGCCTGACAGAGGCCGACGTCGACCGGATCATTGCCCGGGGATGGCCAACCGGTATCAAAACGGAGATAACGCCGACTAACGGCATTGTCCTGAAACAGGATGCGTTTAAAAGCATGTACCTGAATACCGGGGATTCAGTGTTCACCATCGCTAACCCGCAACAAGTCTGGGCGGTGTTTGACGCTTTCGAATCGGATTTCCCCTGGATCAAGCTGGGCCAGAAGGCAGAATTCACCTCAGATGCCTATCCCGGTGAGATCTTTCAGGGCGAGGTGATCTACCTCGACCCCTCTTTTGATGACAAAACGCGCACCGTCAAGGTCGGGGTCCTCTGTTACGATCATCAAAACAAATTAAAGCCGGGGATGCTTGCGCACGGCACTATGTATGCCACGCTGTCACCTGGGTTCCGGGTGAATCCCAGACAGAGCGAGAAACAAAAGAAGATGTTGGCGATACCGGAAACCGCACCACTTATTACCGGCAAACGGGCGGTGGTCTATGTGGAGGTGGCGGGCCGGCCTGGGACATACGAAGGTCGGGAAGTCCTTCTGGGCCCCAGGGCCAAGGGATATTATGTGGTGCGTGAAGGGCTGCGGGAGGGCGAGAAGGTGGTGGTCAACGGCAACTTCAAGATTGACAGCGCAATCCAGATCCTAACTGGAACCGGCATGATGGATCATGTTGGCGAGGCAACGATGCAGGAACTGGACAGTGACATATCAGCCATGAAGATGGACATGAAAATGGCGCCTGGAAAGACAAAACCGTGAAACGTCAAACTGGCATCTCGCCACCACTTTTCAGTGCGGACATCACCTTATGTTAAGCAACCATGACAGAAGACTTTAATCCCCAGCCTCCCGCCACCTCTTCCCTGCTTGGAATGCTCATCCGCTTTTGTATGCAGAACCGGACGATCGTTTTTCTCGCAGTCATTATCATCATGGGCTGGGGACTGGTGGTGGCGCCGTTTGACTGGCAGCTCGGCGGGATGTGGCGCGATCCTGTGCCGGTGGACGCCATCCCGGACATCGGCGAAAACCAGCAGATCGTTTTTTCAGAATGGAATGGTCGTTCGCCCCAGGACGTCGAGGACCAGATCACCTACCCACTCTCGGCATCCCTGCTGGGTATTCCCGGGGTAAAGACCATCCGCAGTTACTCGATGTTCGGCTTTTCCATGGAGTATGTCATCTTCGAGGACGGTGTCGATTTTTACTGGGCCCGAACGCGGGTGCTGGAAAAGCTCAACAGTCTGCCGAGCGACGCATTGCCCGAAGGGGTCAAGCCAACCCTGGGACCGGATGCCACAGCCCTTGGCCAGGTGTTCTGGTACACCCTAGAAGGCATCGGCCCGAGCGGAAAACCAGCCGGCGGCTGGGACCTGCACGAATTGCGTACCATCCAGGACTGGTATGTGCGCTATGCCTTGATGTCGGTTCCAGGTGTCAGCGAGGTTGCCTCAGTCGGCGGGTTTGAGATGGAATACCAGGTCGATGTGGACCCGGATCGTATGCGGTACCACAACATCAATCTGGCCCAGGTGGTCGACGCCGTGCGTCGGGCCAATGTCGATGTGGGAGCGCGGACGATCGAGGTCAACAAGATCGAGTACGTCATCAGAGGTCTGGGGTTTATCAAATCGCTTGACCATATCCGGGATTCCTTCATCAAGCTGGAGGGCGAAACGCCCATCCTGGTGGGGAATGTCGCCAATGTGAGCATGGGCCCGGCCTCGCGGAGCGGCGCCCTGGACAAAAGCGGTGCGGAAGCGGTCGGCGGAGTGGTGGTGGTACGCTACGGCGAAAACCCACTGGCCGTGATCAACCGGGTGAAAAAGAAGATTGAGCAAATTTCACAGGGGCTGCCCAAAAGAACCCTGCCCGACGGCACACTTTCCCAGGTGAAAATCGTTCCCTTCTATGACCGCACCGAGCTGATCGGGGAAACCCTGGGCACGCTCAGTTCGGCTCTCTCCAAGGAGATAATGGTTACCATCATTGTGGTACTGGTGATGATGGTACACCTGGGAAGTTCGATGATAATTTCAGGACTGCTGCCGCTGGCGGTACTGCTCTGTTTTATTGCCATGAAGATATTTAAAGTGGATGCCAACATCGTGGCCCTCTCAGGGATAGCCATCGCCATCGGCACCATCGTCGACATGGGCATCATCCTGACCGAAAATATCATGCGCCGTCTGGCCCAGGCCGCACCCGAGGAAGATTGCGCAGACGTTGTGCTGCGGGCAGCAAGGGAGGTGGGCGGGGCCGTCCTGACGGCGGTGTCAACCACCATCGTCAGTTTTCTGCCGGTATTTACCATGGTGGCGGCGGAAGGAAAACTCTTCAGGCCGCTGGCGTTTACCAAAACCTTCACCCTGCTGGCCTCATTAATCATCGCCCTGTGTGTTATACCACCCCTGGCCCATGCTCTATTTAACCGAAAAGCCGGCCGGCGCCGGTTCGGCTGGATTTTCTACGAAGGACTTATTTATCTGGGGGCTGTGCTGGCGTTCACCCTGACCTGGCAGGTTGGCCTCTTCGTAGCCGTGATAGGCGGCTGTAACCTTTTGATACTGCGCCTTCCCACTGAGGCCGCAGGCAAGATGCGACTCTTGACCAGCGGCCTGATTGTGCTGGGAATGGCCCTGCTATTGACCCGGTCCTGGCAGCCGCTGGGGGTGCAGAAAGGGTTCCTTGTAAATTTCATTTTTGTTGGGCTGCTCATCGGCGGGATTCTCGCCGCCTTTTTGCTGTTTCAGCGCTTTTACCCGAGGATACTTGGGTGGTGCCTCGAGCACAAGGCTCTTTTCCTGGCAATGCCGCTGTTGGCGATGCTGCTGGGAGGCATGGTCTGGCAGGGATACGCTACCGTTTTCGGCTGGCTGCCCCGCCTGGTTACCCACTCCACGCCCTCGGCCTGGCTGGCCCAAAAATTTCCCGGGCTGGGCAAGGAGTTTATGCCGCCACTCGATGAAGGTGCCTACCTGTATATGCCGGTGACCATGCCGCACGCTTCGATCGGTGAGGTGCTCGATATCCTGCAGCGGCAGGATCGGGCGATCGACACGATACCTGAGGTAGAATCCGTGGTTGGCAAACTGGGCAGGGTGGAAAGTCCGTTGGACCCGGCCCCGATATCCATGATCGAAACTCTCATTAACTATGCAACCGAGTTTAGGATAGATGGAAACGGCCAACCCATCAGGTTTCGTTTCAGTCCTGACGAACTTGACTTTTTTCGTGATGAGCGGGGTCACCCCCTCTCCGCTCCTGACGGCAGACCGTATCATGTCCGGGGAAAGTTTGAAAGAGACAGTGACAACAAGCTGATCCCAGACGACCTGGGCAGCCCGTTCCGTTTGTGGCGTCCGGCCCTGAATGCCGAGATAAACCCGGGCCGCAATACCTGGGAAGGTATCCGGCAGCCGGATGATATCTGGCATGAAATCGTCAAGATGGCGTCGATCCCTGGGACAACAGTAGCCCCCAAACTGCAGCCCATCTCAGCGCGCATGGTGATGCTGCAAAGCGGCATCCGGGCAAACATGGGGGTTAAGGTCCACGGTCCTGATCTGCAAACCATCGAACAGGTGACGCGCCGCATAGAAACATATATCAGGGAAGTGCCTTCGGTCGATCCGCTGTCGGTAATTGCCGATCGGATTGTCGGCAAGCCATACCTGGAGATCGAAATAGACCGCCGCGCCATAGCCCAGTATGGCCTGGACCTGCAACAAGTCCAGGATGTCATCGAGATTGCGATTGGCGGTAAACAGGTCACCACTACCGTTGAGGGACGGGAGCGCTACCCGGTGCGCGTCAGATACCTGCGCGAACTGCGGGATAACCTCGATACCATCGGTGAAGTGCTGGTACCTGCGCCAAATGGCACCCAGATTCCACTGGTGCAGCTGGCCGACCTGCGCTATGTGGCCGGTCCCCAAATGATACGAGGCGAAGATACCTTTACAGTCGGCTATGTGCTCTTCGACAAAAAAACAGACCTGGCTGAAACCGACGTGGTTGAAGAGGCGAGGGACTATCTGCAGGAAAAAATTGAGTCCGGAGAGCTGGAGCTACCATCCGGCGTCAGCTTCAATTTTACCGGAAACTACGAAAACCAGGTTCGGGCCGACAAGAAACTAAAGCTGATCCTGCCGCTGGCTCTTGTGATCATATTCATCATCCTTTATCTGCAATTTAAATCTGTTTCAACCAGCGCCCTGGTCTTTTCCGGGGTGGCGGTTGCCTGGGCCGGCGGCTTCATCCTGCTCTGGCTGTATGGTCAGCCCTGGTTTCTCGATTTCAGTGTATTCGGCACCTCGATGCGGGAGGTGTTTCAGGTCCATCAGATTAATTTGAGCGTGGCGGTCTGGGTAGGGTTCCTGGCCCTTTTCGGCATTGCCACGGATGACGGGGTGGTCATGGCAACATATCTGGATGGGGCTTTTGCTGCAAAAAAGACCGCAACGACCAAGGAGATTCGCCGTACGACCATCGAAGCCTGCCTACGCCGGGTGCGGCCCTGTTTGATGACCACAGCCACCACCGTGCTGGCCCTGCTCCCGGTCCTGACCTCCACCGGGCGCGGTTCGGATATCATGATGCCCATGGCCATCCCGACCATGGGAGGCATGCTCCTTGCGGTGATGACCATGCTGGTGGTGCCGGTGCTGTACTGCGGCCTCCAGGAATCGAGGCTGAAAAGAGAAACACAAAAAGACGAGCAGAGGGAATACACTTTCCGGCCCCTGGGATGACCGTATCTTCCAGGATGGAAAAAGAGTACATAATTTTTTTGGGGTAATTGATAAAAGCAATCGAAAATAACCGGCAGTACAACCTTTAACTCAAGTTCTAAAAGGAGAATCCATGAAAAGATTGGCAATTTTTATGCTGGCAGTTGGTTTATTAACCGGGGGAGCTACTATTTTCTCAATGATATGCAGCAGCCCGGCTTTAGCACAGCAAGATATTACAGCACATCAATCGTGTTCCTACTGTGGGATGGACCGGCAGAAATTTGCTCACTCCCGAGTCTTTATAGAGTTTGACGATGGTTCCACCCTTGGAACCTGCTCCATTCATTGTGCCGCAGTCGACTTGGCTGTGAATATCGATAAAACCCCGGTGAAGATTCAGGTAGGGGACTATGGCACCAAGGAATTGATCGATGCGGAGACGGCATTTTGGGTTATCGGCGGTAATACCATGGGGGTGATGACCACGCGGGCGAAATGGGCTTTCGGCAAAAAAGAAGCCGCTGCAGCATATGTTCAGGCAAACGGCGGTACTCCGGCAGAATTCGATGCAGTGATGGAGGCGGCCTATGAGGATATGTATAAAGACACCAAGATGATTCGCGAGAAACGAAAGATGAAACGCCAGATGAAAAAGAGTTAAAAGAAGAGGAAAGCTATTTTTGAATCTGATTGCCCCTAATGTTCAGCTACTGAACCAGGGTGTGAGCTGTTCGTTTCCCGGGACGCCGTAAACCCATCCCTGGGGGCTTCGCTGCAGCCTTC